>NZGS01000125.1 GCA_002690995.1 Rhodospirillaceae bacterium | reverse complement strand
TTTTCGGTCTTCTCTTCTGATAATACTTATTCACAGGAAGAAGTAACAGGTAGAGCAACGATTATATCTGGAGATACGATATCAATAAAAAATATGGACGATGGAAAACAATTTATCTTTCGACTATGGGGTATAGATGCTCCTGAATTAGAACAATCCTGCGAGAAAAAGAGTGGCCAGTCGGTAGACTGCGGTGTCCTTGCTCGTAATGCTGTACGGACAATTGTTCGGAAAAACGAGCTAGTATGTGTTGATTTTGAAAAAGATCTAGAAGGTAAGCTTACAGGGTTATGCTACATGGGGGACAAAATCCTTAATGGAGCTATTGTTCGAGCTGGTTGGGCTTTGGCATACCAACAAGAAAGTAGGGATTTTTTAGACGTGGAAAAAAAGGCAAGACTAAAAGATAGGGGTGTATGGAAGTATAAATTTATGGCTCCATGGAAATGGCGTAAGAGCCAAAATAAATGAAGCTCTAAGCTAAAAGCTCATCGACTTTACTTTGCATCACGCCGGCATTTCTTGCTGCATTTAGAATATCTTTCCAAGCTTCTTTCGGTAAAGGAACGCCACCTTTCAATCTTATGGCCATTACTTGTCGCTCTTTTTCCCCGGGTATCAAAACTACGCCACTCGGTTCAGTAGGACGTGAGCTTTTTAGAAACTCCACGTAAGCTCTTACTTCGCTCACAAATGAGTCGTCACTATGGCCAAACGCTTCTGGGGATAGATAAATAGAGAACATGCCATTGCAAAATCTTCTTTTAGGCTCATTAATCGTTCCCGCACAGCCAGATCCGGTCAAGGCCCCTGCCATCATTTCCATTAGAAAGTTTAAACCGGACCCCTTATGATTTCCAAAGGCTCTCAGCGCACCTGATCCGTTATTTGGGTTTGGAAACATACCCTGCTTTGTGTTCCCGTAGAGCGGTTTGGGATCTCCTGTAATTGTTCCATCTTCAGATACTATCGCATCTCCTGGTAAAGGCTTCCCGCCTTTGAGTGCTACAAGCGCCTTCCCTTCGGCCACTACTGAAGTTGCCATATCGAGTATTATTGGTTCATCTCCATTGTCTAATGGGATCCCTGCGCAGAACGGTGAAGTACTCATGCGCCTGTCGATACCCCCGAATGGAGCAACAATCAAACTCCCTCTAACATTAACCATGTGTATAGATACTAATCCTTTTTCTGCCGCTCTTTCAGCCCAATCCCCAATTCGCCCCAAATGACCAGCGTTTTGTAGTGCTGTGATGGCAATTCCATTGTTGAGAGCTTTCTTGGTGCCAATATCTACAGCTTGTTCGCCTACGGTTTGTCCAAAACCAAATTTACCATCTATGACTGCGAGCATTTCATTTTCTATCTTTACATCGACGGTGACATTGGGGATTTGCGTACCTTCTTCTATGTAATTTGCGTATCTTGGTGCTCTAATCACGCCGTGGCTATCATGCCCGCGGAGGTTGGCACCAGCCAACCTCTCAGCAATTCGCGTCGCCTCCAACTCTGAACAGCCTAACTTGAAGAAGGTTTCTGAAATGATAGCTTTTAGAGGGGTTACTTGGACCGTAACTGACCCATCGGCATTCTCTATTAATGATGACATGACAAAACCTTTTTATGATCGAACAGCATTGATTTGTGATGTTACAACTTGTGTCAATAAACGAACGTCATTTGATAGTGATGCGAAATCAAAACCACATTCGTACATTTTTTTTATGTAGTCGGGGTCCATGCAATGAAGTCCTGCACGAATGCCTGATGCTTTCGCTGTCGTTAAAACATGCTGAATGGCATCATAGACCTTGCCAGGTCCTCTATCGAGCCCAGGTCCTTCGCCCATAGAAATAGCAAGGTCGCTTGGCCCAACATAAATGCCGGTCAAGCCCGGTGTGGAGCATATTGCTTCGGCGTTTTCAACTGCTTGTTCCGTTTCAATCATTGCTAGGCTGATAATCTGATCATTGGCAGAGTTATGATAATCAGGGTGGATTATATTAGCTCTAACCGGGCCTGAGCTTCTATATCCCTTTGGAGAATAGAGGGTCGCACCGACAAATTCTTCTGCTTCCTCTCTTGAGTTAATCATGGGGCAAATAATGCCCATCGCTCCAGCGTCCAGTAATTTCATAATAATGCCCGCTTCTAACCAAGGCACTCTGCAGAGCATCGTTGCATCACTCGCTGACATAGCCTGCATCATTGGAACAGCTATAGAATAGTCGGTGAGGCCGTGTTGTAGATCGATAGTAATGGAGTCAAAATTTTGGTGCGACATAATTTCCGCAGAAAAGGTGCTAGGGATGGCGAGCCACCCATTTAGTGCAGGTTTTCCAGTGTTCCAAGTTTCTCTAAGTCTATTTATCATTTCGCTTCTCCCCTTAATTCAAACTTTATCCAGATGAACTCAATACACTTTGGTTAACCACACATTCGGGATCAATATTCCCATCAAATACTCTTAAAACATTGTCTACTGTTTGGGTTGCCATTCGTTGCGTGGACTCGACTGTAACGCCCGCTATGTGAGGACTAAGTAAAACGTTTTTTAAACTAAATAGAGGGTGATCTGCCGCTGAGGGTTCATCGAGCAGTACATCAAGTCCCGCTCCTTTTATTTCACCACTTATTAGCGCTTGATATAGTGCACGTTCGTTTATTATTCCGCCCCGAGCACAGTTTACGATAAAGGCATCCGGTTTCATGTCTTTAAATTCAGCTTCGGAAAACATATTAGTCGTCTCTTCAGTTTTCATGCAATGTATCGCCACTGCATCCATATCGCGGAGCACTTTTCTGAAGTCACTTACTGGTTCTACATTTGCTGCTTTTAATATTGTATCATCAACGTATGGGTCGTATCCAAATACTTTAAGATCAAAACCTAAAGCTCTTTTTGCAACTTGGCGGCCGATACGCCCAAACCCAATAATTAAAAGGTTTTTCCCGTCTAAATCGACTGCGCGAGTCGGAAATCGAGGTCCCCAATCATCCGTTCGCGTTACCTCATCATAATAAAAAATGTCTTTTGCTAACCCTAACAAGAGAGCCATTGCTTGTTCTGCAACCGATATCATATTTGAGTGAATAGCTATGCAAAGCGGAATGTTCCGTTCATTTAAGGTATTCAGGTCAACAGCATCGTATCCCACTCCATGTCGCGAAACGACCATAAGGTCTGGAGCCTGTGACATAATTTTGCGTGTAATCGTCGCACCTCGAACCGTCATAGCATGAACGTCTTTTGCAGCTTCAGCGATAACATTCTCATCAAGCGAGTCACATTCTACTATTTCGATATCGTCTCTTGCTTTCAGCATTTCCATGCCAGCTGGATGAAGTGGTTGGATCACTAAAACGCGTTTTTTATTCGTATTTATAGCCATTTTTATCCTCAATGTATCTCAGCAGAATCAGCCATTGCTTTTTTTAATATTTCGACATTAAAACCAGGGGATCGAGCGACTTCAAGAATTACGGCTTCTCTACGGGTCAGAACATCGATTGCAGATGGTAGTTCTTTCACACACTCTTCTGGAACTACGACTGCGCCATGTCGATCGGCATGAATGATATCATTTGGTTTTACTGCCATTCCAAAAATATTGACTTCACACTCAATGGCAACAAGATGCACCCATGCATGACTTGGGGCTACTTTTCCACCTAAAAGTTGAAAGCCGGGCGCGCATGCATCTATATCGCGAAACGAGCCGTTTGTTACGACACCTAAACATCCTAATCCTTTGTGAATAGCACTGTTTACTTCTCCCCAAAAAGCGCCAAACCCTGGGGTTGGGTCAAGGTCTTGAATGACACTTATAGAAGGGTTAGGCGGCGCTGAGATAGTTTCATAGTATCGAGCTCTCATCTCTCTTATATCTTCTGGTTTTCCTTCAGGCGGTGTCATCGAGCGTATCATTGCGGTTCTAGCATATCCAATGATTGGGGGTAGCGAAGGATCAAAACACTGCATCTGCTCAACGGTGAAGCTTTTTACGCGGTATTCCGAACTTAAATGTTCCAGACCATTGCAGATAGTCGGAGTATCCCATTCTGTCAATTTATTCAGGTCAGCAGCAGTCAAATCAGTTTTTGCCATTTCAGCCTCTTGATAAAAGTTATTAGGATTGCGATGTTAGCAATCCACCGCAGATAAAGTTAGGGCTGAATAAAAATATTTTGATCAAATCATAGCTAGGATTTTTTAGAAGAGTTGAGGGGCATTTTGTCTGGAGATATAGATATCAGTTGTCTAGGTGAGCCTATGGTTGAGTTCACTCGCCTCAAAAAAAGCGTCGAGGAAAATTACTATATCCAAAGTTTGGGTGGTGATACATCTAACTGCGCCGTAGCTGCTGCACGCCAGGGTGCCAAAGTAGCCTACATTACCGCTGTCGGAGATGACCGCTTCGGTCGCTTCGCAATAGATTTTTGGAGAAAAGAAAATATTGACGTGTCTGGTGTTTCGGTTTTCGCCGATTATCCAACAGGAATTTATTTCATAGAACCTGCTGGTAATGCGCGCGACTTCACCTATTACCGAAAAGGGTCGGCTGCGAGTATGATGACATCAGAAAAATTTCCCGTGGAAATCATCTCGAAATCGAAAGTTCTGCATCTTTCGGCAATTAGTCAAGCTATAAGCAATACAGCATTCCAAACATGTGCGTACGCTATCAATCTTGCAAAGCAAAATGCTGTTAAAATTTCGTACGACACGAATTTGCGGTTAAATCTCTTGGATCTTAAAAGCGCGCGGAAACTGATACACGAGACCGCCAAGACAGCTGACATACTTCTCCCCAGCCTTGATGAGGCACGTTTGCTAAGTGGAAAACAATCGATTAAAGATATTGTGGAGTATTATATCAAATTTGGGCCAGACATTTTGGCATTGAAGTGTGGTGATCAGGGAGCAGTGATTGCTTATGAAAATAAAATCGAGTTTTTATCCCCGCTAAAAGTTAATGCAATTGATACGAGTGGGGCGGGCGATACGTTTGATGGCGCATTTCTCTCACGATTAGCCTCGGGATATTCGCCATTTGATGCAGGAGAATATGCTGTGACTGCAGCGGGGCTTTCGGTAAAAGGATACGGTGCTGTTAAAGCTATCCCTGCCAGAAAAACAGTTTTAAAGGAAAACGCAAACAAGTGAAAAAATATCGAGGGTTATTTAGGAGTGCGGGTAATCACAGCTTGGGATTTTACAATAAAAAACATTGCCAATAAAGCTATAATAATAGTTAGAAAAAAGGTGATATTATATGCTCCGACGATGGAATAGCCGGCGCTGAATAAAAGTGGCCCAATAAAAACGCCTGAAAAAGTAATAAAAAAGCTTGCCCCAGTGGTTTTACTAATATCGCTTTTAGGCGACAACCGTACAATTTCGCTTGCATAGACACCATTCCATCCCATACCAGCAATACCGAAGACAAAACAAAGTGAAAATACTAAAACTGGAGGCCATTGTGGCGACAAAGTGATTGTTATAACGGCACAAATCGTGGCAATCAAAGCTATGACCATTAAGGCCAAGCGGCCATTATTAATTTTATCTGCAACCCCCCCCCATGTCACTCTTCCGAAGATACTGGAAAACTGAATTACAGATAACCCCAACCCAGCTAGAACAAGTGAGTACCCTATATCTTCTACCAACATCGTAACGGTATATGTTGTCAAAGTAGTTTGGACTGCCCCCATGCACATACCATATAAAGCAACCCATCGCAGCGAGGTTAGCCGCCAAACGAGTTTAAGGTCGGTTAGTGGGTTTCGAAGCAGGGTTACATTACTTGACCTATCGCTGTCCCATTGGCTTCGGAAAGGTTGCATTACAAGGCAAAGTGCTGCAGCGACTGCTACTGAAAATAGCATACTTTGTTGCCATCCAAACTCTAAGGCGAGTTGTGGAGCAAAAATACCGGCAAGCACCCCGCCAATGGGAACGCCCGTAAATCGAATTGAGAAGATAAGGTTTCTATTTTTCTGCGTTACTACTTTTGATAACAAATGTGAGGCAGGTGGGGTTATCATGCCGTAAGCCCATCCGAGAATCATTGAGCCCAGGGCAATTAAAAATAAAGATCCTCCCATAAACATTAAATGGGAAATGCCTATCAAAAAAAGTGCTAACTGAGAGGTTCTCCAGGCACCAAACCTTGTAACGAACCCCCCGGCAAATAGGCTGGATATCATTGCAAAAATATAAAGTATTAGGACGGGATACGCTATCAAGGAGGCATTTAACCCTACGTCATCGGCCACCTCAGGAGCTATCGCCGGCAACCAAAAACCTGCCACGGCCCCGGTCCCTTGAACCAGGATTAAAAACCCCACGACGATAAACGTATCAAGTCGTGAGTTAGTCATTTACAGAATATTCTGTCCTAGGTTACATGCAAAGCTGCGGTTGACCCTAACACAGCTTGTCTAAACCTCGTTTTGATATAAACGCCATCTCTTGAAGGTAAAACTAATTTAGGTTTTGTATTCTCGACCTTGATGCTAGCAACAAGAGGAAGCGGTGATGTTTTTAATGCATTTATTAAATTATCGAGGTCCTCATCACTATGGACGGTCATTGTGGTTGGGATACCGGCTCCAGCTGCCATAGCCGCGAGGTCTGTGCCACCCGATGTATGGGTTTTTTGCATGCCTGTTTCACCATAGTGTTCATTGTCAAGAATTATAATTACTAAGTTGTCTGGTCTTTGGTTTGCGACGGTTGCAAAAGACCCCACTCCCATTAGTGCTTCACCATCGCCAGTAATTACCCAGACGTTCCTTTTGGGTTGAGCTAAAGCACAGCCTAAGCCCATCGATACAGCACAGCCCATACCACCCCAATTATAAAAGTTTTCAGGTTGATGGTCTGATGCGGCGAGGTCCCAAACAGGAGATCCAAGTCCTGCAATAGCAAGCGCATTTCCCCGGACTTCCATTAACTTATTCAAAACGTCACTACGATTTAACTTAGTTGTCGACATTTATTACCTCCTCTGCCACATCAGCTATGAACGATTTGGCACCAATCAGTTTTTGGCCAATTAGAATAGCCACGGCGGCATTTGATACAAATGCCATTTTCAGCCCGGCTTCAATCGCCTCAGCGGCCTCATCGTCAGTCTCTACCTCAAAAACATGCATGCCTAGACTTTTAAGGACGGGTGCTACAGCTTGGCCCATCGGCATTTGCCATGGGTTCGACTCCCCATATTGTCCTCGCATCGTGACAATCATAAAAAGGGGAAACTGGCAGGAGCTAACTATTGATGCAATTGCGTTAACTGTATTTCCAACACCACTACTTTGCATCAAAACCGCTGCCTTCTCACCCCCTAGCCACGCACCTGACGATAAGCCGATACCTTCTTCTTCTGTCGTCATTACAACGGATTTTATATCGTTATCGGCATGGCAACTCTTAATCAATTCTGTGAGACCGGCATCGGGTACATAACCTACCGTCCTTATATTATGTTTTTTAAAAAGGCGATGTGCCGCTGTAGTCCATGGTTCGGCCATGTCTTAATCACTCCAAAGCAAGTATAAAAATTTTAACGCAAAAAAGCATGAAAATACTTTGAACATTGGTATGACATTGGCATAATTCTTCGTCAACTCCGACTATCAATATTTCTTGTTTATGTTGCTGAAAAGAAAAAGTATTTTCTCAGTGTTAAAAAACATGCGAAAGATGATAACGCAAAGTTACTCAGGTGGAAACGTAAATGCCATTAGATACAGATAAAAATCGACCAATAGCTACGACGGCACATTGGGGTACTTATTATGCCAAGGTAGAGAATGGTAAACTAACTGGTCTGCGAGATTATGAAAAAGACCCATCACCATCGATTATTGGTCAGGGAATTCTTGAAGCGTTGGATGATAAAGTACGGGTTCGACGCCCAATGGTTAGAAAAGGCTTCCTAGAAAATGGTAAGAGCTCGAATAGAAAACTTCGGGGTAAAGAGCCATTTGTTGCAGTGTCGTGGGAAAAAGCCTTGGACTTGGCCGCAGGTGAGATCGATAGAGTTAGAAATGATTTCGGTAATAAGTCAATTTTTGGAGGTTCTTATGGATGGGCAAGTTCTGGTAGATTTCATCATGCGCAGAGCCAGGTCCACCGTTTTTTAAATACTATTGGCGGTTACGTGGCTCATAAGAATAGCTATA
>NZGS01000124.1 GCA_002690995.1 Rhodospirillaceae bacterium | reverse complement strand
TTTTATCTTTTCATTTGTTTTGGTGTAAGCGCATGTAACTCTGTTATCGCTGACCGATAACTTTTCTATCTCTGTATTATATTTGATTATTATTCCATGCCGCTCCATCAATTCGGTTAATTTTTCAACAAGTTCTCCGGTACCCCCCTTGCAAAAAAAGATTCCCCATTTTTTTTCGAGATAATGAATGAGCGAATAGATAGACGTCGTTGAATATGGATTTCCACCAACGAGTAGGGGGTGGATTGAGAAGGCTCTTTGGAGAAGTGGGTTTTGGATATAATGCTTAACAAATTGGCTTACAGTGCGATCTGCTCGTAATCTAATCAAGTGAGGGATTTGCTTCATCATTGACCAGACTGTAAGAAATGGGACATGAGCCAATTTCGAAAAGCCTACATCAAATATTTTCTTAGAGGCCTGTAGCAATCTTTTGTAATTTTTGACATCTGAGGTCGAGAATTTTGCTATCTCCTCGTCCATTTGCGTCTCGTCCCCGCTATAATTAAATTCCTTTCCGTTATGAAAAACGAATCTATACCAAGGTGAAACGGGAACAAACTTCAAATGATCATCGAGGTTTTCATCAAATAACTGAAAAAGCTCTTGAAATAGAAATGGCGCAGTAATAACTGTCGGGCCCATATCGTGCTTGTAACCGTCTATTTTAAGTACTTGAGCTCTACCACCTAATTTATCTAGCCGTTCCACGAGCGTTACGTTATGGCCTAGAGCTTTGCAGCGTAGGGCAGCAGCAATACCGCCAAAACCTCCTCCAACAACAAGAGTGTTAACCGATCGCTTACCTACCAAAACTTAGGAACTCTCGCTTAGATTTTTTGCTAATGAAAGTTGTTGTTTAACCGATTGCTCTAAATAAGATACTAACGGCGACAGCGCTTTTTGTAATTCTTCTGGGAGGTTTGATTTATACTGGTGGCATGCACCAATGTATTGTTGTAATTGTTGTGTACAAATATCTACCGCCCCGTTCTGTCTAATCTCTGTTAGCCAGTTGGTATGGTTCAATCGGAACTTATTCCTCACCCATTCTTCAAATTCCAACCTATGGCCGTTTTTTAGTGTGTCACGAAATGTTATAGAGACCGCGTTGGGTGCGCCGCGATAGAGATCACTGAATGGTTTATTTGAACCATCTTTACCTAGCGCATCAGAAATATCATTTGAAATCTGATAGCCTAATCCGAGAGAATGGATGAAGTTTCTTACGGTTTCGAAGTATTCTGTTTTATTTGAAAGCAGAATAGGACCTTCCACTGCAGCACTGAGCAAAGGTACAGTTTTGCTACTGACGAGAGTGTCGTAACTTTCCCAGTCTAGTATAGGTTCTCCGGTAAATTCCTTAGCTTGTCCAGCGGATAACTCTGACATCACTTTTGCAATAAGTGTTATTGCGGTAAGTGATTCGCCGCGACATTCCTTGGCTGCTAACGTGGCACACTCAAAACTTTTCGCTACGAGCCAATCGCCGAAACAAATTGCGAGCGGTGCTCCGTGAATTGCAAACACGGTAGGATGGTCTCTACGAAAATCATCTTCGTCACAAACATCGTCGTGTACTAGCGATGCGTTATGCATTAATTCAACCGCGAGAGCCCAGTTTAAGCCAATGTCGTGTTCAAGACCAACGGCATTTGAAATGGTTAGGCTAGTAGTCCCTCTAAGCATTTTACCAAATTCTGCAAAATGAGTTTTAGCTACGCTTAATAAGGGATGCCCCTCTTGGGGAAGCACCTCTAATAATTTTGTCTTCAATTCTTCTTTTATGAGTCCTAGTTGACCCGAGTCAGATTTTAGGGCGGGAGCGGTGAGTAGTTCAGCTTTTTGTTGCTTTTTAATCGCAAGTAACCCTTTAGTTTTGCGGGCGATATTTTAGAAGTTATCGCCCGCTTTTACTAAGTCACAACCAATTTTGGTTATTTATTTGATTCAGGTGAAGTTGCTGCCACCCAGATCACAACACCAAAGGCTATTTTATTAATAAAATCAGCTAGGTTGTAGATAATGTTTAATGCTTCTGCATCTCCACCTCCGGCGTAGCCCCAAACATAACCTATTGGATAAATTGCCCATCCAACCGTTACGATCCATTTTAGAGCGTTAAATGCAGTTTTCGAGGCGTTGGTGCCCTCGCTAGCGTTTATTTTGCTCGCCTCGCCGGCAAAAATTTCGTACAGGATGTATAACCATCCGGCCATTCCAATGATAAAGTAGATCCATAGGCCGGACCCATCCTGTCCACCTACTTCACCCAAGTATCCTGCGATTAGCATCACAAGTGAAGCGATCAAGAGGCGCCAGAATAAAGCAGCCGCCACCGCTGCAACTGCGGCTAATATCAAATAAAACTCAACTATTTGCAGAGGAACAGTCAATAGCCAGTCAACATATCTAAAGACTATCGGAGACTCACCTGTAGCAACCCAAACTTCTCGCATATAGAAGTAGTGGATAGCAGCAATACCTGTTACCATTGCGGCTACTGTTAGTGATGTCTTCCATTTACCTATTGCTCTGTCACGTTCCACGTAGAAAAAATAGGTCGCAGCTACCATTGCAGCTGAGATAATCCAGAAGGAAACTCCTACGTAGTCCGCTGGATTTAGCATTAATGATTTATCCATGTTCATTTACTCCTCGGGTATAAAACGAGACTATTATTTGAGTATCACTTCTAACCCTTGCCTGTTTTTGTCATCAAAAGTTGATACCACCGAATCACAATTATAACATTTTTTATATGACGCAAAAATCCTTATTTTTCCATTTTAGTCATTGTTTTTAAATAATAAAGACAAAATCATCTGCGTGCTGACTAAATATCTGCTTTAAAAAGCCGCAGAATGTCATCAAAAGTTAAGCCTGATTGACATGAATATTTCGATACCGGAAAGCCCGAATTGAGCTTTAATGACTGGTGTCTTAGCTATTACCTATAGCATGTGAGGCAGCATTCTCTCCAGCAATTTTACCATAAACAGCCCCGGCCATTAGGCCACTACCGCCGGGATAGTTTTCATAAAATAATCCACCAACCAGTTCCCCAGCTGCGAATAGGCCACTTATCGATCTATCGTTGTTATCGAGAACTGAGCCCTTGTCGTCTACTTTCAGCCCGCCAAAGGTAAATGTGACACCAGTTGTTGTAATGAAAGCCTCAAAGGGCGGTTCGTCTATTGGTAATGCCCAATTTGTTTTATTTGGATTTAAACCCGTTGTCGCAACACCATCTAAAATTGAAGGATTAAAGTTGCCGGGTTTACAAGCGGCATTAAACTCGTCAATTGTTTTAGTTAATGCAGATACATTTATTTCTAATTCTTGTGCTAACTCTGCTATTGAGTTTCCAGAAACCTTTGTGACTTGACGGATCCGGTATTCATCTCTTAATAGCGGGATAGTTTTCTGGTCAAAGATTTGGATCGCGGTGCGATTAGGCTGCTTCATTATTTCGCGTCCAAATTTCACGTAGGTATGATTACGCAAATCCTCACCTTCATCCACAAATCTATTTCCATCTGTATTCACCATTATACCCCATGGGTACGAATGCTTCTGGAAATTATCAAGAACTTCGTAATCGCCGTATTCTGGTGCAGATATATCCCATCCGACAGAGTGACAACCAGACCAATTTCCGTATGCTCGGGCGCCTACATCAATTGCCATCTTTATTCCGTCGCCCATATTATGTTGCGTCCCTCGAACCCGAGCAAGATCCCAGCCAGGGCCAAGATATCTTGCTCTCATTTCAGGGTTAGACTCGAACCCACCACACGCGAGCACTATAGATCGTGCATTTATCGTCTCAATGCCATCGGGACTTGAAATTTCCAGGCCCGTGATTTTTTTATTTTTATCTTGGATCAAGCGAGTAGCCGCCGTATCGTATCGTATTTCGCATCCAATCTGCAGCGCGCGCCTTATTTCGGCTTCGACTAAACCGGAGCCGCCGCCCACTGCTTCGATGTTTACTCCGCCGTAAAAATGGTGTTTCCCGTCGACCATAAAAGACTGCCGGCCAAACATTGGTATAAAACGAATGCCATGATTACGCAGCCAAACCATAGTTGGTCTAGAGTTATCGATTAATCGCCACGCCATGTCTTCATTTGCTTGATGCTTGGTAACTTTCATAAGAGCATCATAAAATACTTGCCTGTCGTGTTTTGGTAGGACGATCTGATCGCGTTCTGCCTGTGAAAGATCTGTTAAAACATCAGTTGCTACATCCTCTATATTGTCATAGCAAAAACGAAAGCCGCCGGCGGTAAAATAGGAGTTGCCCCCTTTTTCATGTTCCGGTGCTTTTTCTAGAATTAAAACAGAGGCTCCATTTTCCCGAGCTGCAAGTGCTGACGTTAATGCTGCGTTTCCAGCCCCAATTATAACAACGTCGTAAGAAGTCACTTTTCTTCCTTTCTTTACTTTTGATTTGGTTGCGGTTGCATATCGAGCCCTTCCAACGATAAGCCCTCTAAGCGCGGCATGAGATTAAGTAAATGCTGTGTATATTCATGTTCTGGGTTTTCAAAAAGTACTTCAGTTTCTTTCATTTCGCACAAAAATCCATCCTTCATAACTCCCACTCGATCACACATTTGCCGGATTACAGGTAAATCATGGCTTATAAACAGCATTGTCAGACCGAGTTCTTCTTGAAGGTCTTTTAACAAATTGAGAATTTGGGCTTGTATTGATACATCAAGTGCGGATGTTGGTTCGTCACAAATGAGAAACCTTGGTCTAGTGGCTAATGCGCGGGCGATAGAAATGCGCTGTCGTTGTCCACCAGAAAATTCGTGAGGATACCTGACTGCGGATTGTGCGCCTAATCCGACGTGTTCTAATAAATCTTTGACTATGATTTCAACCTCGCGTCGCGTTTCAGCTAACTGATGAAAAAGGATTGGTTCTGCGACTATATCAAGTACACGCATGCGAGGGTTTAAGCTTGAATATGGGTCTTGAAATATCATTTGCATTTGCTTGCGGAACGGGTCTAGATCGCTTTGTTTTTTTAACGCCGTTAATTCTGTACCTGCAAAATTAATTGCGCCAGAAACCGGCGTATATAGTCCGCAGATGATTCTTGCTACAGTTGATTTCCCTGATCCGGACTCTCCTACCAGTCCAAATACCTCCCCCTCATGGATATCTAAAGAAACATTATTTACCGCATCTAGGAAAATTCTATTCTTTCTCAGGAAAGCTGGCTTAGTGGTAAAGCGCATGCTGATATTTTTTAACTCAACGAGGGGACCTGGCGCTGCTTCGTACTCGCGAGGCTTGCCAAGCCAGTGTTCGGTTATATCGAATTCAGTATTTTTTTCTGCCACGTCTTCTATGTACGTGACCTGTGGAAAACGTATAAGTTTTATATCGGGTCTTGGTACGGCGGAGATTAAACTTTGAGTATAAGGATGGTCAGGATTACCAAGGATCTTTTCTGTCGCTCCGTGCTCTACTAAACGTCCACGATACATGACAGCAACTCTATCCGTAATGTCTGCTATCACTCCCATATCGTGTGTGATAATAACCATTCCAACCTGTTTTTGCTTGCACAATCCTCTCATCAAATCAAGGATTTGTGCTTGTATCGATACGTCAAGAGCCGTCGTAGGTTCATCTGCTATAATGAGGTTAGGTTCAGCACAAAGTGCCAATGCCACGACAACTCGCTGTCGCATTCCTCCAGAAAACTGGTGTGGATATTGTTTGACGCGGACATCGGGATCAGGAATGCCAACTTGATCAAGTAGTTCAACCGCTCTTTGTCGTGCGTCATTTTCCCCGAGCTCTAGATGCAAGTTAATCGTTTCGACTAACTGATTCTCAATTGTTTGCAGAGGGTTAAGACTTGTTAGTGGATCTTGGAAGATCATACCAATCTCCTTACCACGTATCTTCTGCTTTTCGGAATCTGACAGATTGTCTATACGATTGCCATCAAGGAAAATTTCTCCTTTGGTCATTTGTCCAGGTGGTTCTAATAGACCTATAAGTGCGTTGCCTACAGTTGATTTTCCCGCGCCAGATTCACCAACTATTCCCAGAATATCGCCCTTTTCGAGACAGAGAGAAACGTTATCTACAGCTCTTAAAACTGATTTGCGACTGGGGAACTCTATTTCGAGGTTGTTTATTTGAAGGAGCGTCAAATTACTCACCGTAGTTTAGGGTTTAGGGCGTCACGTAACCAGTCGCCTAGAAGGTTCACGGCCAGAACAAGAAGAACCAGGGCTACGCCAGGGAAAATTGTTATCCACCATTCTCCAGAGAAGAGAAAATCATTGCCTATCCTGATAAGCGTTCCTAAAGAGGGTGTGGTTGGCGGTACACCTACCCCTAAAAAGCTGAGAGTAGCTTCGGTAATAATTGCGATAGCTAGGTGTATCGTTGCAATTACAAGGACTGGTCCCGTTACATTCGGTAATATGTGGCGTAGAAGAATCGTCCATTTTCGAATGCCAATAACACGCGCCGCCTGCACATATTCTTTCCCTTTTTCTACTAACGTCTGCCCTCTCACTGTGCGAGCATATTGAACCCAACCAGAAATTCCAATGGCGAACACGAGTACATAAAGAGCTACTTCGTCGTGGTGTTCGCGAGGGAGTAATGTTCTTGCTAGTCCATCTACCAGCAAGGCTATAAGTATAGCTGGAAACGAGAGTTGAACGTCCGCAACACGCATTATAAATGCATCTAGTCGACCTCCTACATAACCACTAATGAGACCCAGGCCTACGCCAAGGATTAGAGAAAAAATAACTGATGCAAAGCCAACAAATAATGAAATTCTTGACCCATATATAATCGTTGAAAGAATGTCTCTTCCTTGATCATCCGTACCTAAAATGAATCTAAGTTCCCCATCATCCATCCAAAAAGGTGGGAGACTTGCGTCTAATAAATCTATGCTAGCTAAATCGAACGGGTCGTGGGGCGCGATGAGTGGTGCAAAAATCGTGACTATTAAATACAATAGCGTCACGCAGGCCGACGCAACAATAACGGGAGATCTTGTAAAGCTAAACCAGAGATCGCTATCACGCATCTGTCCAAAGTAATCGAGTATTGTTATGGAGTTTTTATTTTCTGTCATTACTAACTACTGGCCATTAACAAGTGCTTTGTCGACACGAAGTCTGGGATCAACAACAAAGTAAAGGATGTCGACAACCATGTTAATTACAACAAAGAAAAACGCGATTAGCACGAGGTAGGCCGCCATAACGGGAATGTCAACTTCGCCAATAGCCTGAATGAAAAGAAGTCCCATGCCAGGCCATTGAAAGACGCTCTCGGTTATAATAGCAAACGCTATGATAGAACCAAGCTGAAGGCCAGTTATTGTTATAACAGGGACAAGTGTATTTTTTAGAGCATGCCTAAAATGAACGGCTCGAGTTGGTAGGCCCCGAGCACGCGCAAATTTAATAAAATCTGCTCGCAACACCTCTAGCATTTCCGCTCTTACTAGACGCATAATCAGTGTCATTTGAAAAAGTGCAAGTGTGATAGAAGGCATTATAAGAGATTTTAAACCCGAGGCTGTTAAAAAGCCACTGGTCCACCAACCAATTTCTACAACGTCTCCCCTACCAAAAGTTGGAAGCCACCGTAATATGACGCCGAAAAATAGAATAAGTAGAATTCCAATTAAAAATGTTGGTAGTGACACTCCAACAAGTGAAATTGTCATGAATGTTCTTGAGAGGAATCCATACCGCTTGAGCGCTGTATAAACACCCATCGGAATACCGATTGCGAGTGCTAAAATAGCCGAAACTAGTGCCAATTCAAGTGTGGCTGGCAACCGCTCGGCGATGAGTTCCTTGACAGGACGTCTGTGTTGATACGAAAGGCCAAATTCACCAACAGAGGCGTCTCGAACGAAACGATAGAATTGGATTATGAAGGGATCATTTAAACCAAGACGCTCTTTTAGTTCTGCACGCTCTTCCAGGGTCGTATCTTGACCGACCATATTATTAATCGGATCACCAACATATCTGAATAATGCGAAAGCAATGAGTGCAACTGTCAGCATTACAACTACTGATTGCAGTAGACGTTTCAATATAAATGCTAGCATAACCCCAATTAACCTCGGAAATGGCTTATTTCATAAAAAGAGACTGGTTTTACGTATTTTTTCTAAAAAAGCCTGAGGAGGAATTATTAATTATCCTCCTCAGGGAGTTAGGGATTTAATTAACGTTGACGTACCTAAGATCCAAAACGTTATCTGGGCGCTGAATCAGATTAACTTTTTCAGATATTCCCCATGAAAGCGGCTGTTGATGCAAGGGAATATGACCTACTTCATCCTTGTGTATTTTGAATGCTTCATCGATCATCTTTTGTCGTTTTTCTTGATTCGTCTCTGATTGTATCGAAGCGGCAAGTTCATTAATTCTTGGATTACAGTAACCTCCAAGATTAAAGGCTCCTAGTTTGTCAGGACCACCTCTACAAGCCATCAAAGAAGATATCGGATTGTGGCTATCGAATGTCGATGGGGTCCACCCGAGTAAGAAAAAGCTCGTGTCATAGTTATTCTGAGCTAACACCTTGCCAAAATACTTTGATTTCGGCTGGGCTAATAAGTTTACCTTGATTCCGATCTTGGCTAGCATGGATGCGGATGCTTGACAAATACGCTCATCATTGACGTAGCGATTGTTTGGACAATCCATTGTTACGTCAAAACCATCTGGATAACCCGCGTCGGCCAATAGCTTTTTTGCGCCTTTCGGATCGTAAGAGGGTCTATCATTGAGAGCAGAATTAAAACCATTAATTTGTGGAGCTACCATCAGCCCTGCGGGTACGCTCGCTCCTCTCATTACTTTCTTTTTGATGGCGTCGATATTAATTGCTTTTATAAACGCCTGTCTTACCCTGAGATCTTTGAATGGATTCTTGCCCTTAATATTTGAGTAAAGTAATTCGTCTCTTAATTGATCAAAGCCAAGAAAAATTGTACGTGCTTCAGGACCTGCTAGTGGTTTTACCCCTTTCGCATCATCAAGTCTTTTCCAGTCCTGAACAGGAACAGGATATGCCATGTGAACATTACCAGAAATCAGAGCAGCAACCCTTGTGGCGTCTTGGGCAATCGGCGTAAATACTGCTTTTGTAATATTGCCTTTTACGGTGCCCCAATAGTTAGGGTTAATCACGAGTTCTGTTTTCACACCCGACTGTCTCGCGCCGAGCATGAACGGTCCAGTACCATTCGCGTTAAGGTTTGCATAGTTTCCCTCATCGCCACCTTTGACATTTGTAGCCTCTAATGCCTTGTGTTTTTCAGCCCACTGCTTATCCATAATGTAAAAGATTTCCAACTGTAGTGGCAGTATAGGATTTGGAGCTGGAGTGACGAGATCAATGGTGTGCTCGTCCACAATACGCGTTTCTTTTATAAGTGCGGCCACAACTTTCATGTCCGAGCCTTCAGTGCTTAGTCTTTTTACAGAAAAAGCTACATCGTCTGAGCCCAGTGACGACCCATTATGAAACTTAACACCCTTTCTCAAATTGAAACGCCAGACAGTTGGTTCTATATTCTTCCAGCTCTCGGCAAGCGCACCGACCATCTCCATTTTTTCATTTCGAATAACCAAGCCTTCATAAATATTTCGTTGAAAACCTAATGTCATGGTCTCAAATAAACCGTGCGGATCCATTGTTTGAAGATCGCCCTGGAATGCCCACCGAAATGTTTTGGACTCGGCGGGTGTAATGGCCATTCCAAGCGCTGCGATAGCAGCAAAAGCAGTTAATCTAAATTTCATTTTATGCTACCTCCCTAGCATAGGTTAATGCCTTCTCTGAGATTGAAGTCGGCTTCCCAGAGGGTGTCGTTTTAAGTTATTGGAACGTTGCGAGCAATGCAAGAGAAGGGTGACTTTACGTAGCGCAAAAATGTGAAAGCTATTTCATGTTTGAAGTAATCACTGCAGTGCCGTTGGATTTATATAGTTTTAAAAGACGTTTTTATAAAAGACGCCATCTTTCATTATTATTGGAATAAATTTCGCGTCATTATTTAAGAGGCCAATATCTTTTGAAGGATTACCGTCCACGATAAGAATATCGGCGAGGGCATTTTCTTTTATTACACCGAGTTCCTCGCTCATATTTAAGATCTCAGCATTTACCTCAGTTGCATGCCTAATTGCTTCATAATTTCCCACCACTTCGGCTTTTATACTTAATTCATCAGATTGATATATCTGGCACTCTCCCAGAAGATCTGATCCGTGCCCGATTTTTACGCCATTATTTTTTGCGATCTCAATTGCATTTAGTCCGACATCGAGAACATCTTTTAGCTTACCAATAGACACCTCTGGAAACCCAAAAGATTTACCATGTTTATATAAAGCTCTGTAAGTGACGTTTGTTGGCACTAGGAACGCATCATATTTAGACATCACTCTAGCAGATTCTTCATCAAGTAGATTTCCATGTTCTATAGTACGAACACCGTTCTCAATTGCCCGGGTAATAGCCTTAGGCACGTACGCGTGTGCCATTACATAAGTTTGTGCAGCTTCAGCTTCTTGACAGATCGCGTTTATCTCTTCTATGGAGTATTGTGTGTTTTGAATTGGATCGTTTGGCGATGCAACGCCACCACCTGCCATTATTTTTATCTGATGTGCACCCTTCCTCAGTTCATCACGTGCGGCCCGTCGGCACTCATCCACACCATCCGCTATTCGGCCTAGTTGCTGCGTCGATGCTAAACAGGCACAAGTGATCGGGTGTGACTCTGATGTGACAGGCCTCATGTCACCATGGCCTCCGGTTTGACTAAGTGACAAACCAGAAACAAACAACCTAGGCCCGACTAAAAGGCCATCTGTTACAGCATTGGCTAGCCCCCTGTCAGCACCTCCGGCGTCACGGACTGTTGTAAATCCCCGCATTAGCATTTGCTTCATAAATTTACCTGCATCTGCCGTTAAGTATGATACCGGAATATCACTTAGGCGCCCGACATTCACAATTGTAGCCTTTACATGAACATGAGCATCAATTAGCCCAGGCATTAGCGTCATACCCTTAACATCGATATTGTGGCTAGTTTCAGATTTAATTGGTTTGTCAGATACCTCAACAATCCGATTGTCCTCCACTAGGACGTGGTGATCCGATCGAAGTTCTGTAGATTGTCCATCAAGTATTGCTGCATTTTCAAATAGGAATGAGGCCATGATGTGATTCCTAATTTATCTCAAGGAGTCTGTACTTTAAGTAATCAAAAGTTAACTTAGAAGAATTTAAGTTGCCCAGAACACGTGCCTGTAAATTAACTAGGGTGAGCAAGACAAACCAATCTAAATCAACGCCTCTCTGACAAAAGCGAAAGCTGTTTGATATGTTCATCAGTTTGTTGATCTTGCAGCTGAGTAGGATAATCGCCGGTGAAACAGTGATCGGTGTATAATGGATTGTTGGGGTCGCGTCCTTCGGGGTGACCCATTGCTTTATAAAGACCATTGACACTTAGAAATGAAAGACTATCCGCCCCTATAAATTCCTGCATTTTCTCCAACGTTTGGTTTGCCGCCAAAAGTTGGTCTTGTACCGGTGTGTCAATTCCATAATAGTCGGGATATTTTATTGGAGGTGAAGCAATTCGCATATGAACCTCAAGTGCTCCAGCGTCTCTCATCATTTGGACAATTTTTATAGAGGTTGTTCCGCGAACGATTGAGTCATCGATTAGTATTACCCGTTTTCCACCTACAAGAATCCGGTTTGCGTTATGCTTTAATTTTACGGAAAAAGCACGTATTGATTGTTGCGGTTCTATGAATGTTCTTCCAACATAATGGTTTCTGATGATACCTAATTCGAAAGGTATATTCGCAGCCTCGGCATATCCAATTGCTGCCGGCACGCCACTGTCTGGGACGGGGATTACTAGATCAGCCTCGACACCAGATTCTTTCGCTAGCTCGCGTCCAAATGACTTTCTGCATTCATAGACGCTTCGTCCACCAACCGAACTATCCGGCCGAGCAAAATAAATGTATTCGAAAACACATGGCCTGGGTTTCACTGGTGGAAACGGTTTTACGCTCTCAATGCCATCATCTGTTATGACAACAATCTCGCCGTTTTCTACTTCGCGGACAAAGTTTGCCCCGATAATATCTAATGCACAGGTTTCCGAGGCAAGAATATAGCTTCCGTCTAATTCTCCAATAACAAGAGGACGTATGCCTAACGGATCTCTCACGCCAATCAATTTCTTATTGGTGAGTACAACAAGGGCGTAAGCGCCCTCAATTTTGAAAAGAGCGTCAATAAACCGGGCTAGAGTATTGCCGCGCTTCGAGCGAGCGATTAATTGCAAAATAGTTTCTGTGTCAGAGGTAGTTTGGAAAATACATCCGCTGTTCACCAACTCATCTCTAAGTGTGACGGCGTTTGTTAAATTCCCATTATGAGCAACCGCCAATCCTCCCCCAGCTAAATCCGCAAAAAGTGGTTGTACATTGCGGAGCGTTGTCTCTCCAGTAGTAGAGTAGCGAACGTGTCCGATGGAATTTCTGCCAATCAACTGCTCTAGCACAGACGCTTTAGTAAAATTTTCACTTACTAGACCGAGCCGACGTTCGGCGTTAAAGCGCTTGCCATCGTAGGTTACTATTCCAACCGATTCTTGGCCTCTATGCTGAAGGGCATGCAGGCCAAGGGCTGTTAGAGCAGCTGCGTCGGGATGGTCATATACGCCAAAGATACCGCATTCTTCACGTAAGCGGTCGTCATTAAAATCTAGATCGGGTAGTTCAGACACCAAATCTTCTACAGCTCCTATAACGCTGTTCTATTGATTGAAGATTATATACTTACTTGAGTGACATGTCTTGTTTTTTGTAACATAACGACACATGGAAGATAGCTTATCTGTGATGATGGGGAAAAATTTTTGTGAAAAATATGACGAAATTACTTAGCGACAAAGAAGTCATACAAAAAGTGCTTGATCAAATTTCAGATAAAACAACTGATCTTGGCGATCAAATATTGCGCGAATCGGTGGAAAATTATCGGTGTGAAAAGCGATTTTCTAAAGAGTTAGATCTATTCCAACGACTACCAATTGTCTTTTGTCCATCTGCGGCCTTGGCTGAAAGTGGTTCTTATGTAGCCCGAGATGTTGGTGGTGTTCCTCTCCTGGCAGTTAGGGGTAAGGATGGAGTCGTTAGAACTTTTCACAATAGTTGTCGGCATAGAGGCATGATATTAGCCGAAGGCAGCGGAAACGTCTCAAAATTTATTTGCCGTTACCATGCGTGGGCCTACGGGTTAGATGGTAACTTGCTGAATGTATCAGGGAATGAGGGTTTCCCCGATTTAGACAAAAATTCCCATGGCCTTATTGAAGTTGAGACACAGGAAAAGTGTGGCCTGATCTTTGTAACCCAGAAAAAAGCCATATCTGATGGCGCTCTAGCTAGTTTGCCAACGTTGATTTCTGAGGATCAAAAAGTCTTCGATTATTCAACATTTGTAGATGAGGCGAATTGGAAGATTCTTTTGGAAACGGCCATGGAAGGCTATCACATCAAAGCGTTGCATAATAAAACCTTTTATCCCTATGGCTTCGATAATTTAAATATTGTCGAGACGTTTGGAATGAACTCCCGAATAGTTTTCCCTTTCCGACGTATTGAAAAATTAAGGGAAATCCCAAAAAATGATTGGAACGCAGATGGGATGCTTACCTATGTAATACAAATATATCCCAACGCGCGATTATCAATTCTTTCGAATCATTATCAGTTGGTCATAATGGAACCGGTTTCCGTTTCAACTTCTCAATGGCATGTCTATAGACTCACGCCGCCGAACACGAAAATTTCAAATGAAGACCTTGAGCGTTCAAAAAAAGACGCCGCTTTTGTAAAAGACACTGGCGTTGAAGAAGATCGAGAGGCCGCTTGTTCAATACAACGAGGTTTAATGGGAGACGGTAACACTCATTTTACGTTTGGTAGGTTTGAAAAAGCAATTGTGCACTTTCATCGCCAACTAAACGCACATTTAGATGAGTTATCAAGCTAAATTCAATTAGCCCTTTTCATTCCAAGGTCACACCTGTATCGAATAATTTTTGAACTTGATCACTCGTGTGTCCGGCTTCAATCAGTACCTCTCGGCTGTGCTCTCCCAATTTGGGCTGCATTCGCCTTAATGAGGACGGGTTATTTGAAAAACGAATGGGCGGATCAGTCATGCGAATTTTTCCCTCGCTCGGGTGATCCTCAATTTTCCAGAAACTACTCGCTACAAGTTGTTCGTCGCTCAATAAGTCTTCAAGACTATTCACCTCTGTTACTGGTATCGCAGCCTCGGTAAGAGCTGTTTTCCATTCGGCAGTCGTGCGCGTTGCAATCACTTCTCCTAGCCAATCATAAACTTCTTGAGCATTATCCACCCGTGCAGCGTTACTAGAGAAGCGGGGGTCGTCTTTCAATTCTTGTTGACCAGCAATCTCAAACATTCGCCGCCAGTTTTCATCGCTGTATGGCAGGACTGCTAGGAAACCATCTTTGGTTGCATAAGGGCGACGTCCTGTGTTTAATAAACGGGCATAACCCATGTCAGCGATCGGTGGTTCAAATGCTGCCCCATATAAATGTTCGATCATCACATTATCTACAAGGCTTTCGAACATTGGGACTTCAACAGATTGCCCATTCCCGGTTCGCTCTCGGCAGAAAAGGGCTGAAAGGATAGAGCTCAGAAAATTATAAGATGTGGTTTTATCGGCAACGATTGTCGGAACAAACCGCGGTTGATCGGAAACAACTGTTTGTAGCGACGCTATACCTGAGGCAGCCTGTATAATGTCATCGTAAGCTGGATCGTTGGCTCTTGGGCCGTCTGCTCTAAAGCCATAAGCAGCGCAATATATAAGGCTAGGGTTGTTTGCAGAAAAGCGTTCGTAACTTAATTCAAGCTTTTCGGCAATTTTAGGGCGCATATTATGCATAAACACATCCGCCGTATCGACTATCTTCAATAATGCGTCTTTACCCTCACGAGTGCGTAAATCCAGTACAACGCTTCGTTTATTTCTATTCGTAGAGAGAAATACCGCTGCCATACCGGGATTTTTTTTAGGCCCCATATTTCGCGTGACATCGCCTTGAGGCGTCTCAATTTTAATTACATCTGCTCCCATATCACCCAAAGTTTGGGCAGCCCAAGGGCCAAGTATTACCGTTGTAAGGTCGACCACTCTTATTCCGTCTAATGTTCCTGGCACGTTAATCACCTATGTTTTATTAACTCTGAAAAGTAACTTTTGACTTTGTGTATCGAGTAATCGTAAAAAGATTCTCGCGTACATGCTAGTTGGATTATGTCGACAACTCATTTCTGATCAAAAACTAAACCAATTTTCTCAAGTTTTTGGATCATATAACTACTTTTGTAGTGAAGTAAGAGGAGAATGAAACATGCTTTGGGAAAAAGAAGTAGAAATTTGCACACGTGCAGGCGTGATGCAGGGTTTCGCGGCAGCTCCTGCGGATGGCGCACCAGCACCTGCTATTATTTTTTACATGGATGCACCTGGTTATCGTGAGGAACTTCGCAATATGGCCAGGCGTATTGCCAAAGCAGGCTATTTTTGTATCCTTCCTGATATGTACTACAGAATGGGTACTCTTCGGTTTAATTTACTGCAGCGAAATGAAGATATGACTAGAGTGATTTTTGCAGCCATGGATCATCTAAGCAATGCGATGGTTGTTGAGGATACGTCGTGCATATTATCGTGGTTGGATGGTCAGGGATTAGCCAAAGCTGGTCCTGTTGGATGCGTTGGCCATTGTATGAGTGGTCGTTACATCACTACCGTGGCGGCAAAGTTCCCAACACGAATAAAAGCGGCGGGTTCTTTATATGGCGTTGGAATTATCACAGATCATGCGGATTCGCCACATTTGCTGCTTCCTGAAATTCAAGCAGAACTTTACTACGCTTTCGCTGAGGTTGATCAGCATGTTCCAGAAAATATTATTCCTGACCTCAAAGATGCTTTAGCTAAAACAAAAATTAAGTATTCGGTTGAGGTATACAAAAACACGCAACATGGATTTTGTTTTCCTGAACGATCTGCTTATGCGCCGGAGGCCGCCGAAGCGACCTGGGCGCGCTTGTTTGAAATGTGGGAGCGGCAGTTAAAACAACCTGACAAGTAATACTGATAGTTTGTTTGCTATATTTTAAAGACTTTAGAGTCTATAGGGTATTCGCTTTTGATGGTTCAAAGGCACTGGCTAGATCATCGGCTCCTGTTTCCGCAAATTCACTCATTGGATCGCCGCTTATTCTCGTTGCTTGTAAAACACGCGGTTCGGATACGTCGTAAGGACATGCCCTATGTAATACGCATCGATTGTCCCAAATTACAAGGTCGCCTGGTAACCATGAGTGTTTATAAAGCCTTGGCTGCTGGCACGCCTGCTCGAGAAGTGAATCTAATAAATTGTTAGCTTCTTTATCGTCCATGCCTGGAATTTTGTAGGCATGCCTACCGATACAAAGAGCATTCCGTCCCGTTACAGGATGTTTCTTTATGAGTGGTCTGAGTGGGGCTCCTTCGGTGTGATACCCATAGCCTTTCCCGGTTTCTACTTTGTAGCCATTTTTTGCCTGGCTCTGGTAGAGTGAATGGAATGCGGATAATTTAGAAATTTCTTCGATTGTAGAAGGAGCTAACTCATCATATGCCGCTCGCATATCGGCGAACTCGGTTTCACCGCCGCTTGAAGGAACAACTTTTGCCGACAGGACGCCAGCCTTTGCGGCCAGAGGCATATAAGTGCTGTCCATATGCCATCCCTCATTGCCTCTTAATGTCATGAAACGATGCTTGTCGTGTTTTTCATCGACTTTTAGAACAGTGCCGTCAGGTTTTTGGTTGCTTATTGAAACAGCTTTTCCACCCTCGGTCCCGCGGAGCATTTCGATTTCGCCGAAATGTTGGGAAAAATCGACCTGAGCTTCAGCTGATAAATATTGGTCAGGGAAAACTAATAAGGCGTAATCATTAAAAGCCGTATCTATAAGCTGCCAATGAGTTTCAGTTAAGTTCGCCAAATTAATATTCGTAATTACAGCTCCGAGAGTTGCATCAATAGCTTCTATCTGAGGGTTCATTAAACTTCACCTCGCGCGAATTTTAAGTATCCATTAGGAAAATTTGAAACCAAAGTACCAGTTCATAAAAGTCTATGAAGCATTTTTTTTATCCCGATTGGAAAAACCTCCAATCTGATGACAAAAATGGTAGTTCATATCAAAAGTCGAAATTTTGGGCATTTGATGAAACAAAAAAGAAAATAAAATAATCTTCATAAAATCTCAAAATATTCTCTGTGTTCCCAATCGGTGACTTCTGATAGAAATCTGTTGATTTCATTCCTTTTTATTTTCAGTAAATATTCCACAAATTCGTCGCCCAATTTTGTTCTATAAAAAGAACTTCTGTCGAACGCATCGGCGGCTTCAATTAGACTTTGTGGTAACCGATCGGCATCACTAGTGTACGGTGTTTCTGTCATGGGAGGCGGAGTGAGTTTATGTTCTATCCCATCTAAGCCTGATAAAATTTGTGACATTAAATAAAAATAGGGATTTGCACCCGGGTCCCCGACCCTATTTTCAATTCTAGAATCCTGATCTTCACTCGAACCTAACACTCTTACCATCGCGCCTCTGTTATCTTTGGCCCAGAGGATACGGTCTGGGGCGAGTGACTCAGGTTTATATCTTTTGTAACCATTTATCGTAGGCGTTGTAAAAATACAGCTTGCATCTGCGTTTTTTAAAATTCCTGCAACGAACTGGCTTCCAACGCTTGATAGCGGCAAGCTTTGTTTATCTGAAGCAAAGACATTTTTGCCATCGCTTCTATTAACCAGTGATTGATGCAGATGCCACCCACTTGCAAAGACATTTTGTAATCCCGGTCGGCACATAAAACTCGCATGGTAACCACTTCTTTTACAAATTTGCTTGGTCGCAGATCTAAAAAGTAGCATGAGGTCTGCGCTTTCTTTGCCAACCAATGGGGAAAACGTAAATTCAACTTGACTTGGGCCAAACTCTATTTCCACTGTTCGTAGAGGCAAGTCCAAGGCTAACGCGCCCTCCCGAATTAAATCTATTGCCGGTTCAAGTTCATCTAACCTTACCTCAGATAAGTATTGAAATCCGTGCGCTAAAGGTGCGACTTCTGGCGCCGTACCAGGCATTGCTGAGTCCTGAAAGCCTAATTTTGGATCGGTAGTTTTGAATATATGAAACTCGATCTCTATGCCGGATAAATATTCGTAACCAAGATTGGAAAGTGCATCCACGGCTTGAGAACATAGTCGCCTGCTGGAAAAAGGAATAGGCTCACCATTCGGAAAATAAATATCACAGAGAAACCAGCCTGTTTTTTTTGACCAAGGAAGGACCTTAAAGGTTTTTGGATCAGGAACCATGATCATATCGCCTGCACCATTAAACTGGGACGCATTCATTCCGGCGCCTTGTTCCCATATTGGGAAAACAGTTCTGTTTGACGTATCTTTGAGCAGGAGTGTCGATGTCATGCTGCAACCAGAAGACAAAATGCTCTCCAATTCGGCGACCAAAATAGATTTTCCGCGCAGTAAGCCGTGCTGATCCGCAAATGAAAGCCGTATTGATTCTAGCCCTAGGTCTTGAATTCTTTTGAGAATTGACATTGCGGACTTATTTTGATCTTCATCCCACAAACCATGTTTCTTGATGAAGTTTTTCAATCCACTACTTCCGGCCAAAGTAGGCATATTCTCTCCATTATTTTCATAACTGGTTGATAGTACTTTTCCAACTACAACTTTGGCGCCTCTTCATTTCAGCTTCCGTCCAGGCTTTTTCCCAATTATCAAGTGACGCAATGACGTCGATCGCTTTTGGAATGCTGTGATCATAATGCGATAGGTTTACGTCGGAGCGATCCTGCTGTTGGATAGATTTGATAAGGTTCTTACGATAGGCTTTAATCGCGACATCACTAGTAGCTAACGTCTCCTTTGTTCTATCTTGTATACTGCCTTGTGATTCGACAGCCCATTGGTCATGGACGTTAATATCGCTGCCCATGCCAGTGTAAGTTTCCGAAATTTGTTCCGTCGGATTGTAGCCGTAGTTATTCCATTTCCCTTTTTTGGGAATGTAGTCAGGTAATTCATACAGTTCTAGACGTTGCTTTCGCATTAAATCTTTATCAACGGGGTCACCAAAACTGGTGAACATCGCATACCAATAGCTGCGAAAGTCATCAATTGGAACATGCCACTGAGTGAGTGTCATTTCGTTGCCAAGTGGAATGTGGATTGCTGATGGAAATATCTGATTTGTGACTCTTACATGCATGCCGTTATTATTAAGATTTCTTAAAGCGATTAATCGATGTCCAAAGTCGGTATTCTCAACCCTTATCTCCGGACGATAGTAATCTCTTAGAATTTTAGTCATCGGAATATTGTCAACATTATCTCTAAATTGCTGACCGTATTTTGCATCCTCCTCATCTTCAAGAAAACGATGAAGAAAAGAAGCGTGGGCCGGATCAATCCCAACTTCTAGCAGTTGCAACCAATTGCAGTCGACGAATCCCTTGAACGAAAAGTTATGGGTTGATGGCGCTATAAGACAATCTAAGTTGGGGATTGGAGGTATATCTCCTTTGCCCATGAAGGCAAAGATCATTCCATTTTTTTCGATTGCTGGATAAGATTTCTGTTTAACCCTATGGCGCAGCGTGCTGTCTTTGGGCTCTGCTGGCTGCTCCATGCAATCGCCGTTCGTACTGAAAAGCCAACCATGAAAGGGGCACCTTATACCGTTATCTTCCAGTCTGCCGTAACAAAGGTCTGCACCTCGATGGGCACAGTTTCGCTCTAAGAGACCCAGATTACCATCTTGGTCTCTGAATAGAACAAGGCTTTCGCCAAAAACTTGAACGGCCGCAACTGGACGATCATTGTTTAGTTCCTCTGCCAGCGCCACCGGTTGCCAAAAGGAACGTAGGACGTTGCCAGCCGGCGTGCCTGGACCAATATTCGTCATCAATTTATTCTGTGCAGAGCTTGCCATGCATCTTCTTCGTAAAAGTTTTGCCTGAAAACTTATTGTAACGTAACAGATAAAACAAGATTAATGCCAATGTGTTCGGCTTGAAATGAAGGTCTAAGTGCGTGGACATAACTATTAAAGGGAAAACAAATATTTTAGCGCGTTCGGTTTTGATGAGAATTTTTCAAAAATCTAGAAAATATTTTTCATTAGATCGACGGGTTGAAGAAAGCCGGACAACTTGAAAACCTCAAATTACACTTCTTAAGCTATCTGATGTCATTCTAAACTGAAGAAAGGCAGTTAAGGTTTTAAGGTGGGCAATTCAGTAAGAAAGTATTGCGCTAGCTGGCTCTCCCAAGTTAAATTTCTGAAGCGGAGGTGTAAAATATGTCACTCTTTGAGCGGTATTTAACAATTTGGGTAGGGCTTTGTATTCTGGTTGGTGTTGCCCTTGGTAAATTATTTCCAGATATTTTCCTCCTATTGTCCGAACTTGAGTATGCCAGCGTGAACTTTCTTATCGCTCTACTAATCTGGGCAATGATCTATCCAATGATGGTTTCAGTAGATTTGAAAAGTTTGCACCGCGTCGCAGAACAACCCAAAGGTTTGATTATTACTCTAGTTGTGAACTGGTTTTTAAAGCCTTTTTCTATGGCGGCCCTTGGAGTGTTTTTCTTTAGATGGCTTTTTGCAGATCTGATACCCGAAAAAGATGCGGAAAGTTATATCGCCGGTTTGATCCTGCTAGGTGCGGCTCCATGTACAGCCATGGTATTTGTATGGTCACACCTAACCAATGGCGACGCAAATTATACTTTGGTTCAGGTTAGTTTAAACGATGTTATCATGGTTTTTGCTTTTGCTCCCATCGTTGCTTTTTTACTCGGCGTAACGGATATCCCGGTTCCATGGGAAACCCTGCTGTTGTCGGTCGGTTTGTACGTTGTGGTGCCTCTAGTAGCGGGTGTTTTGACGAGAAGCTATATCACGAACCAATTGAATGGAGATGTGCGTCTGGAGCAGTTTAACACTTTGATTAAGCCCTATTCTATCGTGGCGCTTTTAGGGACTGTCGTGCTTTTATTTGGCTTTCAAGGTGAGGTGATTTTAGATCAACCTGTTTTGATCCTATTAATTGCAATACCGCTTTTAATCCAGTCATATGGTATCTTTGCCATAGCATATTTTTCGGCATGGCGATTGAAAGTTCCATTCAAAGTGGCGGCTCCGTGTGCTATCATTGGGACTTCTAATTTTTTTGAGTTGGCTGTCGCGGTTGCAATTAGCTTATTTGGACTAAATTCAGGTGCAGCTTTGGCAACAGTTGTTGGGGTTTTAGTCGAGGTTCCTGTGATGCTGTCCTTGGTAGCATTTGCTAACAAGACCAAATATGCGTTCGAGCATTCTTAAGTAAAGACGAGTACATAAATTTAACTTGAAGTAAAAAAGGCGTTGAAGTTTGAACCATAGATTTCATAGAGCGCTATGAGTTGATGGCAAAAAAGGTATCATCAATTGGCGCGGCGCGGACTAAAACAGTAAAGCTAAGGACGGCTAAAGGCAGGAGTGCGTCTTCCCAACGTTGGTTAAGAAGGCAACTAAACGATCCGTATGTGCAAGAGGCAAAACGGCAGGGTTATCGTTCCCGTTCAGCATTCAAGCTTATCCAACTGGATCAAAAATTTGATTTGTTTAAAAAGGGGTATCTCGTAGTGGACCTTGGTGCAGCGCCTGGTGGGTGGACACAAATTGCTGCAGATCGCATTAATTCGAAAAGTTGCTCTGGTAAAGTAGTTGGTTTAGATATTCTGCCCATGGAGCCAATTAGTGGCGCTATGCTGCTACAGGCTGATTTTATGACTGAAAGTGGTTATGAGCTACTTTTGAAGTCCCTTTCAACTAATGTTGATGTTGTTTTAAGTGACATGGCTGCGCCAACAACTGGTCATACCCAAACTGATCACATCCGCACAATTGGACTTTGTGAGGCAGCTTATGAATTCGCGGTTGACGTTCTCGCAATGAACGGTTCGTTTATTGCAAAAGTTTTTAAAGGTGGTAGCGAACACGCTTTATTGAATAGAATGAAAAAGGAATTCAAAAGTGTTAGACATGCAAAGCCAGATGCTAGCCGGTCTGAGTCTCCTGAAATCTACGTGGTTGCTATGGGGTTTCGGGGAAAAGTAACTACTTCCAATAATGAGCATTAACACTATGTATTTCTAGAAAGTTAAAAATAATCAATTTTCAAAAAAGTGGGTTGGATAATCTTGAGGAAGATGTATATTTCAGCGTCACTGATGTGCGAGGAGGCTTGAATGCATATACGTGACGCTCTGACATTCGATGACGTTCTTTTGGAACCGTCAAGCTCGTCGGTAATTCCTTCGTCTGTGAGCACCTCAACTCGGCTTACAAAAGAAATAACTCTTGGTATACCTTTACTGTCTGCTGCGATGGACACAGTTACAGAAAGTCGTCTGGCAATAGCTATGGCACAGCTGGGAGGGCTAGGTGTTATTCATAAGAATATGGACATTGAAAAACAGGCAGCGGAAGTAAAAGCAGTCAAAAAGTTCGAAGCGGGTATGGTCGTGAATCCCGTTACTATCTTTCCTGATGAAACATTGGCTGGCGCCCTAGAATTAATGTCCCACCACAAAATAAGCGGGATTCCAGTAGTGAGACGCAAGTCAGGTAAATTGGCTGGAATTTTGACAAATCGGGATGTAAGATTTGCCACAAACAAACTCCAACCTGTCAGTGAATTGATGACAAAAAAGGTTATAACTGTTGCCGAAGGAGTTACACCTTCGGACGCTCAACGGTTACTTCACCTGCATCGTATTGAAAAATTAGTTGTGACTGACAGCGAACAAAAGTGCGTTGGCTTAATAACAGTCAAAGATATGGAAAAGGCTGATAATCATCCCGACGCTTGTAAAGATAGTCAGGGCCGGCTGAGATCTGCAGCAGCCACTGGTGTCGGTGAAGAGGGAGTTGAACGTGCCCGCGCACTTTTTGATGCCGAGGTTGATGTAATCGTGGTGGATACGGCTCATGGGCATTCTGAAAATGTCATAAGTTCAGTTTCAAAAATCAGAAAACTGTCCAACTATTCACAAATTATAGCCGGTAACATTGCGACCACGGAAGGAGCTAAGGCACTCATTGACGCTGGTGCAGATGCCGTGAAGGTTGGAATAGGGCCGGGTTCAATATGCACAACACGAATGGTCGCCGGCGTAGGAGTGCCTCAATTAACGGCTATATTGGATGCGGTGGAGTCTTGTAGAAAGTCTCAAATACCTGTTATTTCGGATGGTGGCATTAAGTATTCGGGTGATTTGGCAAAGGCAATTGCAGCGGGAGCTGACTGTGCGATGCTTGGTACATTATTTGCCGGAACAGAGGAGAGCCCGGGAGAAGTATTTTTACATCAGGGAAGGTCTTACAAATCCTATAGAGGTATGGGCTCTATGGGAGCAATGGCACGTGGTTCTGCCGATAGATATTTTCAAGAGGAGGTGTCCGATCATCAGAAATTTGTTCCCGAGGGTATTGAGGGACAAGTTCCATATAAAGGACCAATCTCAGCGGTGGTCCATCAATTGGTTGGCGGACTAAAGGCGGCAATGGGTTACACAGGAAGCGCTTCTATTCCTGAGATGCAGAAAGATAAAAAATTTCTTAGAATTACCAATGCTGGCCTTAGAGAAAGTCATGTCCACGACGTTACTATTACTCGCGAAGCCCCCAACTACAGGCCTAACTTGTGAGATCTGCGGCTAGACTTGCGTCTGTTATAGAAATCCTTGAAAAAGTTGAAGATGAAAATCTAAATATCGACCATTTACTTATTAGATATTTCAAGCAACGACGTTATGCGGGCTCGAAAGATAGGCGACAGATTCGGGAGCGCATTTATAGAATAGTTAGAAATAGATTCAAATTAGAATGGTGGCTGCAAGAGGTAATTGACGAGCGATATACAAGCCGTTTGCTGGTACTCTCAGATTTAGCCTTTTTCGAATTCTGTAGCCAATCAGAATTAGACGAAATATTTAATGGAGCTGCAAACAATCCAGAACGGCTTAGCCAAAAAGAAAAAGAAATTTACCAAGCATTAGTCGGCAAAGATATCTGTCACGTTAAGATGCCAACTAACGTTAAATTTGAGTGTCCGGACTGGATTTTTGCGAAATTAGAGCCCGTATTTGGTGGCGAACTCGAAAAATGCTTGGTTGGACTTGGCGAAGAAGCATCCCTAGATTTGCGGGTAAATGCTCTGAAAAAAATTACGAGAGAACAGGTTCAAATACTCTTAGAAAAGTTTGATATTAAGGCTGAGAAAACCAAATACTCCCCATTCGGGTTAAGAATTCATAGCCGCAGAAGAATTGATCAAATTAAACCTTTTCGCGATGGCTTGTTAGAGATCCAAGATGAAGGTTCCCAAATTATTTCGATGTTGGTGGATGCAAAGCCTGGTATGCAAATCGCCGACTTTTGCAGTGGGGCGGGCGGCAAGACGTTAGCCATGGGGTCGTTTATGGCAAACAAGGGTAGAATTCTAGCTTTGGATACTTCTTTAACACGGTTGGATAAAGCGGCATTAAGAATTAAAAGAGCAGGACTGCACAATGTCGAGAGAAGACTTATAGGGGGTGAAGCTGATCCAAAACTTAAACGATTGGCGAAAAAATTCGATAGAGTACTCGTCGATGCGCCATGTTCTGGAATCGGAACGTGGCGAAGAGACCCGGATATACGACAAAGGCTTAACAGGACAAACCTGGAAGCAATGGTCCAAATGCAACAAAAAATACTGACAGCTGCTGCACGATTGGTGAGGCCAGGCGGTCGACTAGTATATGCCACTTGCTCACTTATGCCTGATGAGAATGAAAAGCAAATAGAAAACTTATTGATTAAAAGAAACGACTATTCGATTGTATCAGTAAAGGAAATTTGGTCAAAATTAAACCCTAAAATTGAAAAATGGCATGGAATGGTTAATGATAATATGATGCGATTAACGCCTCACCAACACGGAACAGATGGATTTTTTATATCTATTTTAGAACGCTTGCAATAGGAGCAGTTTGAACTTTTTAAAAAATCGCTTATTCGTATTCTTTTACATTATCAGCGCTTATTAGACCGGCCCTTATGTCTTCCACTATCTTTCTTCTGTCGCGACTTTTCGGATTGCCGTATCCTCCACCTCCAGGCATCTCAATTATCAATTCTTCGCCCATTGGAATAACTTGTCGGCCCATTCCTTTCAATTTTTTGCCTGATGTTAACGTAAGGGAACCAGTTGCTCCTGGTTTTCCACCGTCTCGCCCGCGTGCGGGGTTTTTAACGCGATCAAAAGTGCCAAATATAGCAAATTCTGCTTTTTCTCTATTTCCAACGACCATTCTTTGACCAAGTCCCCCCCGGAATTGGCCAGCGCCGCCTGAGTTTTGTCTCAACTCTTTGCGCCATATTACTATAGGTGTGATCGCTTCTAGCACTTCGACGGGAACGTTTCTTACTCCACTTGGGAATGGGGTCGCGGACAGGCCATCTTTATTTGGTCTGGCACCCGCACCACCGCTATGAAAGCTCATCGCGGTAAAAGTTGTATTTTCGAACTTAGTATTTGGATCTCGCGTCGTTATTCCATGCCCAGCTCCAACGCGTAAATTCCATAGACAAGAAGTACCTTCTGCAGGGACCCGACCAGGTAGTAGTTTATGTAAACAACCAAAAACGACATCTGGTAACATATGGCCAATAGTGGATCTAGCTACAACAGCGCAGGGATGTGGGGCGTTGAGGATACAGCCTTCGGGTGCTTTGACGATTATATGCGCCAAAGATCCCGCGTTATTTGGAACTTCCGGAGCCACAACACATTTGACACCAAAACTTGTGTAGGCATCAGTGTAGCATTTCGGTACATTAATTCCAAAGTCTGATATTGGTGAAGACCCTTCGTAATCGATCACGATAGTGTCGTTTACTACGCTAAGTTTTGCTTTGAGAACGATTTCCTCATCATAGCCATCAATTTTCATAGTGTTTGTTGTCGTGGTTATTGGAAGTTTGCTTATCGCCGCTCGCATTGCATTTCGGGTGCTTTCAATGATTGTTTCTGCTAGCTCGTTGAGGTCTTCAATTTTATATTGGACCATCATTGCTCTAAGACGATCGCTGCCAACGTCATTGCAATTGGCTAAGGCATAGATATCCCCCTCAACTTGTTTAGCTTCTCTGCAGTTGTAATGAACAAAGTCTATCAGTGTTTCATTCAACTGGCCGGCTTTGAAAAGATACATTAATGGAATATAAAGTCCCTCGTGATATATTTGCTTTCCGTCAGGCGCCATGCCAATACCCCCAATATCTACGACATGGGTTGTACAGGCGAAGAGAGCGACAACACGCCCGTTCTTAAAAGTTGGTGTTACCACGACGATGTCATGCAGGTGACCGGTACCTTTCCAAGGATCATTGGTGAGGAAAACATCGCCTTCTTTCATTTTTTTGATCGGGAATTTCTCGATAAAGTGACCAACTGACAGTGCCATAGAATTGATATGGCCGGGAGTTCCTGTAACTGCTTGGGCGAGCATGCGTCCTTGTAAATCGAATACGCCCGCCGATACGTCACCAGCTTCTCGAGTTGAAACACTAAAGCCAGTACGTATTAGAGTTCTAGCTTGTTCCTCTACTATTGTCGTTAATCGGTCCCACATTACTTGGTAACGAATATTAGCTTCCCTCATGGGTTTTCCTCTTGGAGTATCAGCTCTAAATAATTTAGATTGTTTACATAGGCGCAGAAATTTTCCGAGACGTACGTTGTCGTTTCATTTTCGATAATTAAATTTGGGCCGGGCATCCAGTCTCCTGGGGCCAAATGCTCCCTCACGTAAATGGGGATTTCCTGGAACTTGTTAAGGGGAATGTTAAAAACTTTCCTTTTGTCCAAAGCTTCAGGTTGATTTTGTTTTTCAACCTTAGAAATATTTTTTACCAGCCGTTTATTTGTACTTAACGTTAGTGACCAGGTCATAATTTCTGCAGTGAGATCTGGTATGACTCGGCCAAACAATCTTTGGTATTCGCTTTCAAATGTTTGCATCAGTACTTCTCTGCTATTTGAAGTCAAAGGCTGATCGTTGATTGGCACAGCTATTTCGTGGCCTTGGCCTCTATAACGCATAAAAGCAATTCTATTTTCCGTTAGTCGTTTTGTTTTTGTGCCTTGTTTAACAACATCCATTGCTTCTCTCTTCATTGTTTCAAATAAGTTATTAATTATCGATGGGTCAAAGAACCGAAGGTCCATATAATAACTGCGCGCAACCTCATAGGCGATATCAGCTTTTAAAAAACCGATTGCCGAGCCCACACCAGCGCCACTAGGAATGATTATTTTTTTGATATTTAGAGTTTCCGCGAGCTGGCAGGCGTGGAGTGGTGCCGCTCCACCAAATGCAATCATCGCTCTATCATCAAAACGTTTTCCCAGTTCTATAGCATGTACGCTGGCTGCATTAGCCATATTTTCATCCACGATTTGTGCTATTCCAGATGCGCTAGTTTCGATAGACAGGTCCAAGGGGAGGGCAATCTCGGCCTCAAGAGCTTGCCTGGCTAACTCTTGTTCTAGTTCAACCTCACCGTTCGCAAAGTCTTTTGGGTCTATGCGCCCCATAATTAAGTCTGCATCCGTTACAGTGGCTTTGTGACCACCTTTGTTGTAAGAAGCGGGTCCTGGGCTCGACCCTGCACTTTCTGGGCCAACGCGTATTCTCGATAGTTGGTCTACTGACGCTATAGATCCACCTCCTGCGCCAATTTCAACCATGTCAATAACAGGTATTCTAAGTGGAAATCCGCTGCCTTTTAAAAACCTATATTCTCTAGCAACCTCAAATTCACGAGAGTGTTGTGGGGTATATTCGTCTATATAACATATCTTGGCTGTAGTCCCGCCCATATCAAATGACAATACTTTCGGCAGGCCACACTCAGCGGAAACAATGCGTGATAAAATTGCTCCACCAGCTGGCCCTGACTCAACAAGCCTTATGGGTAATGTTTTGGCAGTTTCTAATGTCGTCATACCGCCACTTGACATCATCAAAAGAAGTGGGGCTGAAAATCCTTGTTGTACTAGGGCTGCGCCTAAGTTTTCAAGGTACGTTTTCATCAGCGGCAAAATGTAAGCGTTGGCGACGGTCGTGGAAAGGCGATCATATTCTCGTATCTCTGCCGATACTTGGCTAGATATTGATATGGGTACATCCGGGAGAGTCTTTTGGATAAATGACTTCACACTTTTTTCGTGTTCATCATTGGCATAGCAATGCAAAAAGCCGATGGCGATTGCTTCTACTTTTTCTTCTCTACATTTGACAACGGCCTCTTCGACGGAGCGCATATCCAGAGGAATTAAAATGGAGCCGTCTGCTGCAATTCGTTCCTTTATGCCTAACCTGAGGTGTCTAGGCACTAGGGGTTTAGGCCGCTCCATGAAAAGATCTGATTGCTCAAATCTGTGCTCGTAGGCAATTTCTAGACTATCTGTAAAACCATCAGTGGTAAGAAGAGCTGTTTTAGCGCCTTTTCGCTCTATAATCGCATTCGTGGCTAGAGTTGTGCCATGTATGATGAAGTCTACGTCCTTAGGCTTCAAGTTGCTGATTCTCAGCACTTTTTTTGCTGCGGTTAAGAAACCTGCTTCAGGGCTGTCTTTTGTTGTGAGTACTTTTGCGGTGAACCGATGCTTATTATGCTCTAATACAGCATCCGTAAAAGTACCGCCAATGTCTATCGCAAGACTAACTGTCATAGAACTAACTTTCAGGGATTTTCAAAATTTTGTTTTAATCAGTGCTTAGTATTGAGTCAGCAAGTGCTTCTGGCACGCTTAACATAGGGTAATGCCCTGTTGTTAGCTCTAGCCATTTTGCACTTAACATATCAGCCGTTCTCTTTTGGTGGGAGATTGGTGGGTTGACGCTTTCATTACAATAAATCACTGATGCGTCCCAGGCCATCGACCAAAACTCCTTCAGTTCCACAGGGTTCTGCATACAAGCTATAGGATGAAGCGTGTAACGAGCGATGGCCCAACTTTTGATAGGTTCATGTAACTCTTTAAAAAGTCTATTTACAACATCATCCCGGGGCGGGCCTGATGCAAGGTCGGTATTTACAACTGACTTTCTGGATACAATGTCAGAAAGTCTTTCGCCGTCCATTAGGGCCAGAGCGTCTGCGAAGACAAGCCTGTTTACTCGATTTGCAACTAGTTCGGCAACCTTCGCCATTACCATGCCGCCAGTGCTCGTCCCAACCAAAACTGCATCTTTCAAATCTTCAAAAAATAACAGATTGGCTATTTCTTGCGCGTGAGACTCGGTAGTAATTTTGCTGTGCAATTGATAAGAACGCTCTGCACAACCTTCTAGAGTGGGAGCCAAGACGTAATGCCCTCGGTTCCGAAGAACATTCGCTAGTGGTTGCCATATCCATCCGCCTTGGTAAGCGCCATGTATTAGAACGATATTTGACATTTCTATTTCCTTCCAACAACACGGACGTCTGCTAAGTTTTCGTAAATTTTTACTACGGCGCTTGAGTCCTCTTTGTTTAGTCCCGCAGTTCTGGCCATTTGATATACTTGTTGACTTACATTTGCCATAAGCGTTGGCACTCCAAGTTGTTTAGCATAGTTTGTGATAAGCTCTTGATCCTTGTATACAATGTCGACAGTGCCGCCGGGTTTAAAATCGCCATCGATTATTCTAGGCACTCGTAACTCAACTGCGGCGCTAGCTCCTGAGCTTTTTCTAAACACGTCCAACATTGTTTGAAGGCCTATGCCAGACTTTGCACCTATGGTCAGGCCTTCAATTAAGGTGATCGTGTTTGTTATTCCAAGCATATTATTTATCAACTTCATGACAAGGCCTTGGCCATGGTCACCGATGTAAAAAGCGTCTTTTCCAATGGCTTCAAAAATATCCTTACATTGATCGAAAACCTTTTTTTCTCCACCCGCTATGACAGTTAAGTCAGCTGCTTGAGCTCTTGCGGTCCCGCCACTAACCGGGGCATCTAACATAAGAATGTCTTGTAGCAAAAGATCGCTGGCTATTCGTTTTGCAACTGTTGGATCAATCGTCGACATACAAATGACGATGTGTCCTGGTTTCGCTCCGTGAATAATGCCGCGCTCTCCACAGATGACTTCTTCAACTTGTCGTGTCGTTTCTACTAGGCATATTGTCCTATCTGACGCGTTCGCAATTTCCATTGGGGAATACAGGACTTCCGCGCCAGCCTCTTCATGCTCTATCGTTTTATTTTCGTCGACATCATGGACAACAAGTGGGATTCCCGCCTTCAAAATATTTAAGGCCATGGGTGAACCCATAGCACCGACACCAATAAATCCTGTACGAACGCTCATGCTTTCCTCCATGACAATTCCCAACAGACAGTAATGTTACATAAAATTTTTCATTTTGGGATCATAATATATTTGAAGAATTGACTTGATTAGATATCCAATATCTTGAGTGCTTTAATGGTCCCAATGGTATACCAATAAAAAACAAACCTCATTCAGTAAGTCGTTTATTTAGTTCCCTATTAATATCCATATGTTTGCCCCATGCCCAAAGAATGAGTAGTGCGAAGAGTCCTTCAAAACTTATAATAGCGAGGGCATATGGAACCCCAAAGATCTCGGCCATCCATCCAACATTGAAAAAGCCAATAGGCCCAGTGCCAATACACAGTGTAAGGACGCCTAGTATTCGGCTGCGATAAATTGGTGCTGCTGCCAGGTAGGTGAGCGTCCCTTGCATAGCTGCGAAACACGCGCCAGCTGTGCCGATTACGGTTAGTGCGGCAGAACTTGCAAAAAAAGAGTGATCTGGCCCGCCTGCTACAGAGGTTAAAAGTGCCAGATAAGCGATCCCCGAGAGATATAAAATCGTACCGCCTAAGTATAGCCGGAAAAAAATTTCTTTAAAGGCGAACCGAGTGATAAAAAGTGCGCCGAGTAGGGCCCCAAAACCTTCCATGCTTGATAACACGCCCACAAAAAACGGCGTTAAAGATAGTTCGTCGCGTCCAATCACAGGTATCATCGACGTGAATGGAAATCCCCATATATTGAAGATGATGGTAATTAGAAAGATCCGTCGAAGTAAAGGGTCATTGGCCGCAAACTTGATGCCGCTTGATAAGTCGCTGTAAAAGGCAGTTGAAATTGTCGTGACAGTTTTCTGGGGAAAGCTCGAAACTATAATCAAAAGTAAACAGATCGCGTAAAGGAAACCACTAAGCCAGAAAACACCGAACATTCCCACGAGTTGGAGCATGATTCCACCTAATAACGGGCCCATCATCCGTGTTGCATTTCCCGTTGCCGAATCTAAACCCATTGCTGCGGATACTTTATCACCTGCTAGGTCACCCAGTAAGCGTCTGCGGATGGGCATGTCAGTTGCCCAAAATATCCCACTTAAAAATGATACGATCGCAATCAAAGAGTAAGACAAATCTCCGTGGTATGCGGCTATGGCCATAAAAAGTTGAATTAGGGTTACACCTCCTAAAGAAAGTACAAGCAGCAGCTTTCGACTAACTTGGTCGGCTAAAACGCCTATTATTGGTCCAAAAAGTGTTAGGGGCAGCATCCATAAAATTGGTATTGTAGAAACTAAAAAGGGCGAGCCGGTGGTTTCATATATGTAGACGCCAAAGGCCAGTAATTGAAACCATCTAACAACTCCTGTTATTCCCCCGACGGACCAAACGGAGAGAAAGTTTACATCGCTTAGAAGCATTCGGATTGGCTGGTCAGAACGATGTTTAGGTGAGATGTCGCTCACAAATATGATCCATTTAAATTATGTTGCTTTCTATTAGCTTTAATAAAGCTTATAGAGTTATCTCAACGATTATCGAAAGTTCATACCATTTATGAGTTATGAAGTTCAAAAAAACTAACCAACCTATATGAATGCTCGCAGTAGTTCAAATTCTGCCTTGATAGGAAGTCTGAAAGAATAAAAGATGGCGTCAAAAAGAGTTGTAAAGGCGATTATTTTTTTAGCGGTATTTGGTGCCTTAATAGTGGCGACCTACGAGACTTTTTTTTGGTTTACGCATGTTTATGAGAACGATGCGCGTGTTGAAACAGATTTGAGCCAAATCTCTTCGCAGGTAAACGGAAAAATCGAAAAAATTCTCGTTACTGAAGGTCAATCTGTTAAGATTGGAGAGCCATTAGTAAAGCTGGTCGACAGTGATATTAGTCTGAAGATCAAGGCCTTGAAAACCGATTTAGATTTAAAGAAAGCAGAGAAACTTAAGTTAATTTCTGAAAAAATAGCATTTGAGACTGAATTAACATCCAAGCTAAAGACACAAAAAGAAAAAATTAAAACAATTAAGATGGAACAAGGAGCAGTAAAAGACAGATTAGAACTGGCAAAGAAAAATATAAAGCGCGTGAAATTTTTATTTCAAAAAGAATTAGTAGCTGAAGAAAAAATGAACTTAGAAAAAGATAAGTTTCTCGTATTGAAGGGTGATTTGGCGATAAAAGCGGCTCGAATAACAGTAGCAAAAAAAGAACTTTTAGAACTCCTTGCCAAGCAAAAGCAAACAGATGTGATTGATGAAAAAATAAAAATATTAGATGTCGAATACTCTCGCATAGAAGACAGCATCAATTTGCAAAAAATAGAACTTAGTTATCGTTTGCTCCGGTCCCCAATCCATGGAGTGATAGGCCGGATCCATAAATTTGGAGGCGAATACGTAGAAGATGGGGTCAACGTTGTCACGCTTCACAATCCATCGCAGTTCTGGATAGAAGCGTATGTTGATGAGAGTCAAATTAGACATGTGGAAATAGGTAAGAAAGTGTTAATTGATTTGGAAGCTTTTCCTTTCCAGGAGTTTTTTGGCGTGGTGAGCCATATAGGAAACTTAACTACCGCGCAAACTAGTTTGAAAACGAGGACATCTTCAAGCAGCTTTGGCGGCGGTATTGAGAGAGTGCCAGTCAGAATTAAAATGGAAAATCCTCCCAAAAACATAGCCCCGGGGATGCAAGCGAGTGTCAATATCAGAATTTATGACGGTATAAAACTTTGGTGATACGCCATTTTGAAATACGTCAAAGGCGTATATCGTGTCGTTTAGAACACCAGTCTTGCGCTAAATCGATAACTCTGTTGAAATCTTCTTCTAGCATAAAACCTTCTTTAATTAAATCAGTGGCTGCTGCACTAATTTTCATTAGGTAATTATCTTTTGATTTATAACGTTCCTTTATTGATTTTCGAGGGTCGTTTGTCATTCGCCTAACGGCATCTGTTTCGGGAAAAATAAGAGTGCTACCTGAAAATTCATGCATAGCGCCCTCCCCAAAATTTCTGGAGCGAATGTTCCAGCCGGTATATGTTGCCAGCGGAGTACCCAACATCGGAACCCGGATCCCAGCTAATTCATTACCATCATCATCAACTGCTGGAACCTTTATAGTGTAGTTACAATTTTGAATCTTCCTTGGCGGAAGAGTATCAAAAATACCGAGGTCTGCTTTTGGACCGTAGTCATATATAGAGAGTTTGTTTGGCGCCTGTGGCGTCACTAAATTTGGGATCTTAGGAAATTGTGATTTCCAATAGTCGAAATCAACCAAAGTGCCTTTAGAGTTTGTAGGTATTTGATTTTCTGGCGGGATTATTGCTTTGCTTACCCAATTATCTAGTGCATTTAACAGTGCCCTAAATATCATGGACGTTTGTAAAACATTCTCCGGGTTTTGGCATATGCCCCGGGTTGGGCGCTCTTGGAGTGGGTTTCCTACATGTTGTGCGCTTGCCCAATGGTATATTCTAACATTTTCTGGTGGTGCTAAGTCATTACCCTTCGTATCGGTATGAACTAATGAGCCTCGGCGTTGCCAGTACTCGGTACTTGTTTGAGTATGAAAAATAAGTGGGTCGGACAAAGGCCGTTTACAGATGGCATCAACTTTTCCTGTATTGTGGTCAGTTGACTCGTTGTATGCAAAAGGAAATCGATCTGAGATATTGTCATGCTCCTCGTACTGTTGGCCTCCCGGTACAACACCGTTGGCAAATCGGTGATTGAGCCACATTTTTCCAGCTCCAGCAACATGAGTTAGCGCTCCGTCAAATACTTTTTGTCCAAGGTGATCCTCATTGAACCCATGATAGATGAAATCGCGAATGCAGCGACCCGTTTGTGAACGTCCAAAACAAAAGGTTTTTTCGATTTCATATTTCAAAAATGGGTTTTGAGCGGTTTTATTATAACGCAAAAAACTAACGGCATCCCTTACAACCAAATGTCCAAGGCCCATAACAAGTGGATCCTTGGCGGTGTAAATCAGCTCATATATCCAGCCTGCTTGAAAGGTGGTTGGGAGGTGTATGTGAATGTCAGAGGATACAATAGCAGTTTCTTTGCCTTGGAAATCCATTCCTTGACCACCATCCACCCGTGCAAAGCTCCACTTGCTAGGGGGAATGACTTCCCTC
>NZGS01000123.1 GCA_002690995.1 Rhodospirillaceae bacterium | reverse complement strand
GGGTAGGCTTGCCGACGGGTATGTTTCTTATGTAGTAACACCTGCGATGTATTCTGAGGCACTTAAAAAAATTGCTGATGAGGCCGATACCTGTAAACGCACTATTAATGTATTTGGAACTGGGCATTTAATTTTCACACGTGTAGACGACTCATATGAACTGGCACTTGAAGAGGCGACAAACTCACTTTCTAAAAGATACAATATGGATTTTCGAAAGGCCGCTAAGCGTTATGCCGCGCTCGGATCGGCAAACGACGTTGCTGAAAAAATTAAAGACTTTTATGATGTTGGTGTTAGGCATATCATTGTTGACCTTGTCGGGCCATATGAGCGACGCTTAGAGCAAGTAGAGCGTTTTGGCAGCGAGGTACTACCCCTGCTAGAAACACTCAGATAACTCTTTCAAGCTTCTGGAGTGTTCTAATATGGTCTGGTCTTGGGGTATCTCCATGGCTGTTAGGCCAGTTTGTATAAGCTACTTCCCCGACATATATGTCACCTCGTGAGTCGACTGCAAGACCATGCGGCGCCATAAACTTTCCAATTTCCAGACCAGGACCATCTTCACCACCCAAACGAGCGAGCAGTTTCCCTTCATTTGATACAATACTCAGTCTTGGACCTAAATTTTTGTAATGGCGGTTAACAGCCATGCCTGGACCAAGTTCACCAATAAAGCAGTTAGGACACTTTCCTCTAGGCATAAAAAGTCCGCAAGGCCTATGTAGATTATGCCACTGAGTTTCAAAATTACCATCCGTATCGAATACCTGCACCCTATGATTTTCGCGGTCAGCAACGTAAATCCAACCATCATCATCAGCTACTATGTTGTGGACAAGGTTAAATTGACCCGGATTAGAACCTGGTTCACCCCAAGTTTTAATTAACTTTCCATCCGGCGAATATTTATGAACGCATGCATTACCATAACCATCCGAGACAAAAATATGATTATCTGGAGAAAGTGCTGTATGCGTACAGCGATGAAAAGGTTCCCCGCTCATGAAGGGAGTAGGTTCCCCTGGAACACCTATTCTTAGGATGACTTTGCCTTCCGGTGTAATTTTTCTTACTGTATGGTCGCCGTCATCCGTGCAGTACAACATATCATCAGGTCCAATATGCAAGCCATGAGCCCGGGTAAATAATCCCTTTCCCCACTCTCTTAAAAAATTTCCATTTCTATCGAATACAACCATGGGATGCTCTCCTCGGTTAAAAACAAAGACCTGGTCCTTGCTATCGACCGCAACAGCGGCAACATCCATAAAAGTCCAGTTATCAGGTAGCTTTGCCCACCCATCAACCACCCGATATCGGTATTCGCCACTCCCGAGAATTACTGACAACTTTGCCTCCACCTTCTTGCGCATAATATTTGCATTTATAAAAATTTTTAAAGTAGGCGATTTTAAATCCTTGATAATAGACACAAGCTATTTTAATGTCCTCTTACTTTATTGAAAAATCTCCCATTTGCTTTAGTTAGATTTTTAGGAGTTGGCTTGTGGAAATGACACCCAATCATGTAGCGACAGATGCTCGCTCAAATGAACTCACAGCCGTTGTTCTCGGTTTACTTATGAGCGCTTTCCTTATTTTGGGCGTTGGTTTTGCCGACTCCAGCACTATTCATAACGCTGCTCATGACACAAGACACTCAGTCTCCTTTCCCTGCCATTGAATTTAATCATGATCCGACGCCTTTTTTCAAGTGCGATACTCGCTGGCATTTTAGCTGGGTTAGCAATCTCGTTGTTATATCAGTTCACTACGGTGCCGTTGATCGTGAAAGCAGAAGAATTCGAAACCAAACAATCGGCTGATGCACGTTATACAACCGGCACGGATAAGTTTGTCGTTCACCTGGTTCACAACAGCGACCCAAAATCAAATCGCCCGGAATGGGAACCGGCAAACTTTGTTGAAAGAATAGTTTACACAAGTCTTACAACCATAATATCTGGAGTTGGCTTCGCACTTCTAATTTTATCAGCTTTGGTAATAAGAGGATCCTCTGGTGGGTTCCGCATTGGAGTTTTATGGGGTATAGGCGGCTTTGCAGCTTTTATACTCGCGCCGGCGGTCGGATTACCGCCAGAATTGCCTGGTATGATGAAGGCAGAATTGATTGGACGGCAATTTTGGTGGTTAGGCACAGCAACAGTGACTGCAACTGGCTTATGGATACTGGTTTTTTACAAAAATCCATCTTTGTATATACTGGCATTTATTCTTTTGTTGGCACCCCACATTTTAGGCGCGCCAATACAGCATTCTATTCAAAGCAGTATTATTCCCGCAGAGCTTGCAGCGAAATTCACAACCGTCTCAATAGGCGTAAATTTCATATTCTGGCTAATGTTAGGCGGACTCTCGGCTCATTTTTTCAAAAAGTTCCAACCAAAAATCGCCTAAAACCATCCCTTTATGGACTTATAATTGTTTTGCGCTTGTGCTTAGCGACTGGATCCGTTTAGCTAAGTCTCGAAGTACTAGAAATTGGTGCCCAACATTAGGATAATTACTATGTCGCAAAAAATAGCAGTGGTCGGCGCTGGCTTTATAGGTAGATCTTGGGCAATGGTATTTTCCAAGGCAGGTCATCACGTTAGTTTATATGATATAGACCCAGTGGCACTTTCAGAAGCGATGAACCTCTTAGAAATAAATATTGCAGATCTGGAAAGTAATGGGTTAATCAGTTCGAAAGATGATTTGTTAGGCCGTATTCAACCTTATAAAACACTCGAAGGCGCTGTTGAGGACGCCGAATGGGTTCAGGAAAATGCTCTTGAAAACGTTCAGATAAAGAGGAAACTATTCAGCCAAATGGATGAACTCTTACCAGAGACAACAATCTTGGCAAGTTCAACCTCAGCTATTCCTTGTAGCGATATTTCAAACGGCATGAAGGGTGCTGGAAGGATAATTGTCGCTCATCCTGCAAACCCACCTTATTTATTACCAATAGTAGAGTTATCTGGGGCCCCGGAAACGAAAGATGAGACCATTTTTAGGGCAAAAGAATTGCTTGAAGCAGCTGATATGGAGGTTATTACAATCAACAAAGAAATCAAAGGATTTGTGTTGAATCGACTTCAAGTAGCTCTGCTTAACGAGGCTTTTAAATTAGTTGAAGATGGAATCGTTTCGGGTGCTGACCTCGACAAGACAATAAAACATGGTCTCGGATTACGCTGGTCTATTATGGGACCAATGGAAACAATAGATCTAAACGCTCCAGGTGGGATACGTGACTACCTCGAAAGGTTTGGACCTGCATTCGAAGCTATCGCAAAAGAGCAATCATCAATAAGGCCATGGGATACAAGTAGATTTATCAAAATGGAAGAAGAGCGACGTAAGGTCATGCCAATCAATGATCTTCGAGAACGAGCACGGTGGAGAGACCGAAGATTAATGGCTTTAACACGGCACAAGGAAGAAAGTGACAAGCATTATGGAAAATAGACGTTGCGGGGAAAGAGTTCAAAGATGCTGAAATTAGGTCTGATGGGTCTGGGAGCTATAGGGGTTGACGTAGAAAAAATGGTTTCCCAAGAGTGCAAGGGTGAAATAGAGATACCAGCTATATTGGTGAAGAACACCAGAGCAGACCGATCGCTTAATAAATCGATTATCACCAAAGATTTTGATGAGTTCATCGGAACAAAACCGGATGTAATTTTAGAGGTTGCTGGGCACCAGACGATACAAAAGTATGCCGTGGAAATATTTCGCTCTGGAATTGACCTTCTGGTGACATCCGTCGGCGCATTCACCGATGACAAGCTTTATAATGACTGCATAAACACTGCCCGGGAAAATGGTGCGAGACTCATCCTTCCCTCCGCAGGAATAGGCTCACTTGACACTCTTTCTGCGGCCGCCGTTGGCGGTTTAACATCGGTTCATATGATAGTTCGCAAAGATCCTTCGGCCTGGTATGGAACTCATGCGGAAAAACTGTTCGATCTATCCAGCTTGGCAACTCCAACCGTTATATTTGAAGGGACACCCAGGGAAGGAGCTGCTCTTTATCCTCAGAATGTAAATATATCTGCTGCTGTGGCGCTCGCTGGCTTAGGTTTAGATAAAACAAAATTGACCATAATTGCAGATACTGAGATTGATACTCATGTATGCGAAATACAGGCAACAGGAGCATTTGGTAGTTACGAGTTTCGGGAAAATTTGACGGTCGCGGAAACTAATAGAAAGACCGGGAAGATAGTCGGAATGGCTGTCATGAAAACAATTAAACAAATGGTTAGCCCTGTCGTTGTTGGAGTATGATCCCATTAAGTTTTGAGAAATTTAACAACACCATTCTGATTCTCAAACTTGTCACTCGTCTGCAACTTGACTGAGAAGCTGTCGGTCATAAAAATCAATACAAATCGGGGAGAGGAACATGAATGACTCACTAGACTTAGGGTTGAAGGAAAAAGTAGCGATTATTGCTGGGGCGGGAGCGAAAGGAGACGGCATCGGAAATGGCAGAGCTGCCGCTATTTTATTAGCTGAAGCGGGTGCTAAAGTGGTCGTTGCAGACAAGGATCAAGAACTTGCAGAAAGAACGGTCCAAATGATAAGCGAACGAAATGGTCACGCGGTAAGCGTTGCTGCTGACCTGACAAAAGCTAAAGATTGTGAAAAAGTCGTTGAATATGCCTTGAACCATTATGGCCGCCTCGATGTCTTGGACAACAATATTGGAATTGCTAGTAACTTATCGGTGGTAGAGGAGTCAGAGGAATATTGGGAAAGAGTGATGGAAATAAATCTCAAGCCAATGTTTCTAATGTCAAAATATGCCATCCCAGCCATGATCTCCTCCGGCGATGGTGGTTCAATTGTCAACATTTCATCTATATCCGCCACGCGGCCAAAGGGATTAACCACCTACTCAACTTCAAAAGGAGCCGTTCTCTCTCTCACTCAAGCGATGGCCGTTGACCATGGTGGTGAGGGCATACGAGTTAACTGCATACTACCTGGACCAGTATATACCCCGATGGTTTATGCCTCCTCCAGTTATCTCAACCAAGAAGGAATGTCATCGGAGCAACGGAGCCAAAGACAAAACGCTTCACTTCTACAAATAGAGGGAGAGGGTTGGGATATTGGTAAAGCTGTTGTTTATTTATCTTCAAATTGGGCTCGATATATAACAGGTCACCTTATGGTTGTTGACGGTGGATGCTCATTGTCGGCAAGAGCTCGTGGTTGAACCACTGTGAAAGGAGTTGTAAATGGCAAGGCTACCTTATTTAGACATCGATGATCTTGATGAGAAAGACCATGATTTATTAAAGCGGCCGATTAATCTTTTCAGGCAACTAGTAAATAGCACTGGGGGGGCTAGAGCCTTTGGTACTTTAGGGCATTACATTCGTTACAAGAGCACCTTGGATCCAAGAATACGGGAAATGGCAATTATTCAAGTGGGTTTTTTAACGAAAAGTGAATACGAGTACACACATCATATAAAGTTGGGAACGGAACAATTTGGCGTCTCTGAGGAAGACATCAGCGCGATAACGAATGAGACGACGGGCATTCAAACAAGTCTTACAGAATTCGAAAGGGCCGTTTTAGCTTCCGCAAGGGAAATGGTAACCGATCTGAAAATTTCAAATGAAAACTTCGATATCCTTCAGAACAATTTGAGCCATGAGCATCTCATTGATCTGGTTCTAACAATTGCTTTTTACTGCGGGGTAGTAAGGGTCTTGGCCACACTGGAAATCGATAATGAACCTAAATATAAAGAAGTATTAAACAAATTTCCATTACCGGAATAACCTCTATCGGCCTTTAAGGAACGCCCTTATGAGCAAAGTGCATACGCTTCTGAGCAATCTAACCTTTCCCGAAGGTCCTCGGTGGCACGACGGGATGTTATGGTTTTCAGACTTTTATTCGCACGAAGTAATAACAGTAGACGAAAAGGGAACCAGAAACACCATCGTATCAGTGCCAGAACAACCTTCCGGTCTCGGGTGGGATACGCAGGGGGAGCTGTTAATCGTCTCTATGCGTGATCAAAAATTGCTTCGGCATAGTAATGAACGCCTAGTTGAACACGCAGACTTGTCGCCTTATTCGAATTATTGGTGCAACGACATGGTAGTAGATAAAAGTGGGGGAGCATATATTGGCAACTTTGGTTTTGATAGACATGCCGGAGAAAAACCAAAGCCCACAACTCTTGTGAGAGTAGCCCCAAACGGAAAAGTTAGCATAGCAGCAGAAGATCTTTGGTTTCCAAATGGTGCGGTTATCACTCCAGATAATTCAACTCTGATCATCGCAGAAACACGCGCAAGTCGGCTTACAGCTTTTGACATATTACAAAACGGCGAACTAAAAAACCGAAGAGTTTTTGCTGAAACAAGCAATATGTACCCTGACGGTATTTGCTTGGATGAAGAAGGAGCAATTTGGGTAGCAGACCCGAAGAATAAAGAAGTTATAAGAATAAAGGAAGGAGGCGAAATGACAGACAAGCTGGAGCTTGAAACGCGAGGCGCATATGCCTGCATGCTAGGCGGAAACGATGGAAAAACACTTTTTGTCTGCACAAATACAGGATCCGGCCCTGACATCGCAAAACAAAGAACAGGTAAAATCGAAACCACCCGAGTAAAGACAGCTAAAGCTGGAAGACCATGAGCCCATTGCCAATCACAGGTTTTACAAAGTTTTATGCGCTGATCGGACACCCTGTCGAACAAGTAAGAACCCCTACCGTTTTGAACGCCCATCTGGCGGAGCACGGTATCGACGCTGCTATGATTACGTTCAATTTATTACCCTCAAGCCTTGAAGACTTTTTTAAGATGATGAAGGGATGGAAAAATTGTCTAGGGTGCTGCGTCACGATTCCGTACAAGACACAAACATTGCAGTTGCTCGATTCCTTTACAGAGCGTGCTCGAAGAATTGGTGCAGTAAATATCATCAAGCGTGATGCTGAAGGTTATCTGCACGGGGATATGATGGATGGCTTGGGATTTCTTGCCGCTCTCAAAAAAAATAACGCGACGGTAGAAAATAAAAATATTGTTCTTGTCGGAGGCGGAGGTGCGGGCTCTGCAATAGCAGATTCGGTTGCTGAGGCCGGCGCCAAACAACTATCGATACTTGAAACAAACAAAAACCGACAGACTTACTTGATATCTAAACTTAGAAAAATATACCCCGGTACATCATTTTATGATCAACTTGTTCCCGGTCACAGCATAGACATCGTAATAAATGCGTCACCGTTGGGAATGAAAGTTAACGACCCATTGCCCTTCCCTCTTGAAAAAATAAAGGGCAACATAGTTGTCGCTGATGTTGTAACCAAACCCGACATCACAGAATTTTTGAAAATTGCCGCTAGAGCAGGTCACCTTATCCAAAGAGGGCGAGAAATGGCTGAAGCTCAAATGTCACTTTTTATTGATTTTATGGGTATTCCTAAAGAGGCTAATAACAATCTATATCTGGGAGTTGAAAAAAATGCGTTGTGAATTTATTGCCATAGGAACAGAGCTATTGCTTGGGCAAATTGTAAATTCAAATGCAGCCTGGCTTGGTGAACAGCTGGCGCTTGCAGGTATAGACTGCCTCTATCAAGTTACAATTGGGGACAACGGGCAAAGGATGAAAGATACTATCACGCAAGCTTTGGAACGCTCGGATGCCGTTATTGTAAGTGGCGGACTAGGCCCAACTCAAGACGACATCACGAGAGAAGTAATAGCTGAGGTGATGGGTGTAGACTTGATACGAGACGAAGAAATTGCGGAAAAGATAAGATACCGTTTTGAATCTCGCGGTCGGGTTATGTCTGATAACAATCTCCGGCAAGCCGATATACCTATGGGAGGCATGCCAATTCCTCAAATGCCAGGGACAGCCCCTGGGCTTATCTGCCCACTTGGAGACAAAGTGATTTACGCTGTCCCCGGTGTGCCATTCGAAATGAAAATGATGGTTAATGAATGTGTTTTGCCAGATATGAAAAAAAGAGCGGGACTTACCGCCATAATAAAGAGCCGAGTACTTAAGACCTGGGGGCAAACAGAGTCAGGTCTCGATGAAATGCTTACGGAACGCATGGCGTATTTGGATGAGGTGGGAGGCGCGACAATCGCGTTCCAAGCGAGTGGTATTGAGGGCCTCAAGGTTCGGATAACAGTAAAAGCGGGATCTGAACAGGAAGCCGAGAAAGCATTATCTGATGAAGAAAAAGCAGTCAGAGAAATTATTGGAGAATTTATCTTTGGAACAGATGAAGAAACAATGGAGTCAGTTGTCTTGGATATGCTTAGACAAAGAAATTTAACTTTGGCGATCGCAGAATCTGTTACGGGTGGAATGGTTGGAGCAAGATTAACTTCTGTTCCTGGCTCGAGTGATGTCCTTAAAGGATGCATCGTCGCTTATGCCAGTGAAATAAAATACAATATACTAGACGTTCCCGAAGGACCAGTTGTTACCCCTGACGCAGCACGCGCTATGGCCGAAGGTGCAAGAAACGCTTTAGGGGCCGATGTTGGAATATCAACAACTGGCGTTGCAGGTCCCTCAGAACAAGAGGGACAACCAGTCGGCACTGTACATTTGGGTCTTGCTATCGGTGATTACATCGAAGCGCAGATGACTCAACTTCCGGGGGATCGTGCAAGGATAAGAGAATATGGTGTAATAAGCTTACTTAATTTCCTTAGATTGAGATTATTGGGCAGGGATGCGAATACCCCATTTGCCGGTAAAACCCGATGATAAATATTTTTCATAAGCTTATCACCATTGTGATAGCGTTTATAAATATCGAAGAGTATTCTCCCGCCTTGTAATCAAAGAAGTGAGTGAACTTAATGTCAGACGACAACCTACTTATAGACGCTACAACCAAAATATTTGAAGATCTGTGCGACCCGCAAAACATCAATGCAGCTAAAGACGATTCTTGGAAACAACTTTTATGGAATGCTCTGGAAGAATCCGGACTCACATCGGCATGGGTGCCAGAAGAGTTTGGCGGCGCAGGTGCAAGTATATCTGATGGATTCAGCATTATAGAGGTGGCTGGAAAATTTGCCGTACCAATAGCTCTTCCCGAGACATTATTGGGGGGCTGGTTACTTTCTAACGCCAATATAAGTGTTCCAAAGGGAATAATGGCAGTAGCTCCCACTCGTCCGCGAGATAAAGTAACAATTCATTCAAATGGGACTTTATATGGACAAGTAAGGGGTGTGCCTTTCGCAAGCGAAGCTGATCATATTGTGGCTGCGATCGAGGACGCTGTCTCCACAAAAGTTGCGTTAGTAGCCAAGAACAATTGTGAAATTAAATCTTTTTCAGGGCTCTCTGGAGATCCTCGCGACACCATTTTATTTGATAACGTTGACGCAATAAGCATTCAGGAGTTGGAGGGTGACCTCAGCTACCGGTCAGTAAAACTTATGGGAGCTACTATTCGATCTCTTCAGATCGGAGGTGCGCTTATGGCAATTTTAGAATTAGCAACAGAACATGCCAAGACGCGAGTAGCATTTGAAAAACCAATAGCAAAATTTCAAGCAGTTCAGCACAATTTAGCAAAATTGGCTAATGAAACGGCCGCAGCAGTGGCGGTAGCGAATTCTGCTGCTGACACATTGGCAAATAGTCCTGATAATGAGCAAGCAATTTTTTTTGAGGCATCATCGGCAAAAATCCGAACAGGTGAAGCTGTTGGTGAAGGAACAGCGATAGCTCATCAAGTACTTGGCGCTATTGGCTTTACCGAAGAACATATATTGCATCGTTTTACCCAAAGGCTTTGGGACTGGCGAGACGACTTTGGCAATGAAAGTGAGTGGGCTGTCGAATTAGGTGCGTTAATTGCCGAAAACGGTCCGGACGAACTTTGGCCCCTTCTCACTACACGTTAAAACTTTAAGGAAAGATTTGAATATGAGCCAATCGATAAACTTTGATCCAATCCGTCTACCTCCAGAAGCGGAAGAACTTCGGCTTGAAGTAAGGGAGTTTTTGGCTGACGAAATTGCAAATGGAAGTTTTAACCCCTCCTCTTCAATACTAAAGAGCGGATTTGATAGAGAATTCAGTAAAAGAGTTGGAAAGCGGGGATGGATAGGCATGACCTGGCCAAAAAAGTATGGCGGGCAAGAAAGAAGCTTCCTGGAGCGCTATGTTGTTACCGAAGAATTTCGCAGTCAAAATGCTCCTGTAACGTGTCATTTCACGGCAGATCGTCAGAGTGGACCAGTTCTCTTAAAATACGCGCAGGAACATATTAAACTCGATATTTTACCACGAATAACGGCTGGAGACTGTTGCTTTTGTATTGGTCTAAGTGAACCAAACTCCGGATCAGATTTATTTGCAGCAAGCACAAAAGCCACTCCAACCGACGGAGGCTATCTCATAAACGGCACAAAATTGTGGACGTCGAACGCCCACCAGGCTGACTACATGATTGGCCTTTTTCGCACATCTCCCCCAACAAAAGAAAATCGTAGACACGGCCTCACACAATTTTTGGTTGATCTTAAACAACCAAACATAACCATTAACCCCGTAAGGAATATGGCGGGCAAGCATGACTTCAACGAAGTCGTCTTCGATGATTTATTCATACCAGAAGATCATCTTTTAGGAGAGGTAGACTCCGCTTGGAAGCAAGCTACGAGCGAGCTCGCTTATGAAAGAAGTGGTCCCGAACGATTTCTTGAAACATACTATATGCTCCCCGAATTAGTGCGCGTACTCGGCAAAGAGCCCGATATAAGGGCTAAAGAAGGCGTTGGCCGGCTCGTAGCTCAATTACACACGTTAAGAAGAATGTCCGTTTCTGTAAATGGAATGCTTCAGGCTGGAAAAGAACCTGTTCTTGAAGGGTCAATAGTAAAAGATGTGGGAACGATATGGGAACAGGCCCTCCCCTCAAAAGCTCGTGAACTCGCTTCTTTCATAGATGATGAACCTGGCAATCGAACAAACTTCGATGAATTATTACAATTCTCAACCAACATAGCTCCAAAGCTCACAATTCAAGGTGGAACTACCGAAGTTTTACGAGGAATTATCGCTCGTGGACTGGGTTTACGATAAAAAAGATACGTTATGATTGACCTAAAACCACTTTTATCACCCAAGTCGGTTGCTGTGATCGGCGCCTCACCTAACGTCGGAAGTTTACGTGGAAGAATTGTAAGAGTCTTAAATTGTCATAATTTCAATGGCAAGATCTATCCGGTAAGCCGCTCCCACAAAGATATTTTTGGCGAACCAGCCTTTTCATCTATTTTGGACGTCCCTGAGATCGTAGAACTTGCTGTACTTATTATTCCTGCAGAGTACGTTCTGCAAACCCTTGAGGATTGCCACAAAGCCGGTGTCAAGGCTGCATTAATACTATCATCGGGGTTTGCAGAAGACAGTACTTCTGTGGGGAATGATCTGCAGGTCCAACTGTCAGCATTTGCTGACAGGACGGAGATGCTAATCAGCGGTCCAAATTCAGAGGGTTTTGTAAACACCGAAAATAAACTTTGCCCAACCTTTAGCCCTACAGTCGATGGTGAAGATATATCGTTGAGCCCTCCTTGGACAGCAAAAGGCCGTGTTGCCGCGATAGCACAAAGTGGGGGAATGGGATTTGCTTTTTTTGATCGAGCACGACCAAAACATTTACCATTTAGCCATGTAATAACTACGGGGAATGAAGCCTGCATAGAAAGTCTCGACTATGTTGAGTACTTAATAGATACCGACCAAGCAGACGTGTTTTTATTGTTTATGGAAGATGTAAAGACACCATCAAAACTTTTACTTGTAGCAGAAAAGGCTCTGGTTGCCGGCAAACCTATTATCGTCACAAAGATAGGTAGGTCAGACGCCGGAGCTCGCGCAGCTGCCTCCCATACTGCCTCATTAGCAGGCTCCTATACCGCTTACAAAACTGTTTTTGATGAGTATGGTATTATAGAGGGCGAAGACATTGAGGAGATGGTAGATATCGCCTCCGGATTTATATATTTTGGCGACCGCTTACCAGAAGGTAACCGAGTGGGTATCTTCACTGCCTCCGGAGGAGGCGGAGGATGGATGGCGGATAGCTGTGGAGCGCACGGACTAGACGTGCCCATATTAGACCCCAAGACCCGAAAAGAGATAGATCAATATCTTCCAAGTTATGGAACCTCTCAGAACCCTGTTGATGGCACTGCAGGTGTTGTCAGAGAGGTTGGTTATGCAAATATAAGTCGCATGATCGCTTCTGCAAATAATGTCGATACCGTCATAACGATTGCGTCAACCATGGTGCCTCACAAAATTGTTGAAGAAGAGATCTTATTGACAAAACTATCGAGAGAAACCCAAAAGCCCGTTATGATTTGGAGCTATACTCTCCCCCACGACGCATCTAGTAAAACACTCGCAGCAGCCGGCCTGCCATTATTTACTAATGTAAGAAATTGTACGCGCACAATATCTCTTATGCAGCAATATAAGGAAAAACAAAAAAGCCTTTTAAAAGATAAGGTTCAAAATGAAAATAAACTCGGCAATATTTCCGCCTTAGAGGAGGAAATAAGAAGACAAGAAGCTAATATTACTGAATTTCATTCAATGGAAATACTTCACCAATATGACATTCCGGTAAACCCAGGGATTCTTGTCAATGATGCAGAATCTGTCGTAAAAGCTGCAGAGAGACTCAATTATCCGGTAGCCCTGAAAATTCAATCCGCTGATATTCCGCACAAATCTTCCGCCGGCGGCGTGGCATTAAACTTGACTGGGAAAGATGAGGTCGTAACTAGCTTTAATACCATTATCCAAAACATTAAAAACAACAAACCAAAAGCATCCATTGATGGCATTTTAGTTCAAAAAATGGTTGAGCCAGGTTTAGAAGTTATACTCGGTATTACAAATAAAGATGGCTTTGGTCCGATTTTAATGGTTGGCTTTGGTGGAACCGGTGTTGAAGCCAATAGAGATGTTGCATTTGCGCTTTGCCCGGTCACACCGAAGAAATGTGAGAATTTACTTGGGGCTCTGAAGGGCAGTATTTTATTAGATAAAAAAAGATACGATCTCCCCGCCTTAGTAAGACTTATGACAACCCTTTCAAGTTTTGCAATTAGCGTTCAACATTTAATATCCGAGATTGATCTCAACCCCGTCATTCTACACTCGCCGGGGAACGGAATATCTGTTGTTGATGCCCTGATGGTAAAGTTTGATGAAACAAGCGAAAGATAGGAATTAAGGAATGGCACAATTGAAAAGTTATGATGATATCGGTGTATCGACTGAGGGCCACGTTGCAACAATCGAAATTCAACGACCACCCCACAACTTCTTTGATTACTCACTTATCCAACAAATTGCCGATGCAATGGAGACAATAGATGAGGATAATAACCTCCGCTGCGTTGTTCTGTGCGCTCAAGGAAAATCTTTTTGTGCCGGAGCAAATTTTGGATCAGATGGAAGCAGTGCTAATAGGAGTCAGGAAAACAACCCCACAGATAAGTCTTCGCATCTTTATGTTGAAGCTGTAAGGCTGTTCGCTACTAAAACACCTATTGTCGGTGCTATCCAAGGAGCAGCGATAGGGGGCGGTCTAGGCCTTAGCCTTGTCCCAGATTTTCGCGTTGCCTGCCCTGAGTCACGATTCGCTGCCAATTTTACAAGGTTGGGCTTTCACCCGGGCTTTGGATTGACGCATACTTTACCGGCATTAATAGGAAATCAAAGAGCAACTTTGATGTTCTATACAAGTCGCCGTATTAAGGGTGAAGAAGCATTCGACTGGGGACTAGCAGATATGCTCGTTCCTCTTGAGGAAGTACGAACAGCAGCAACTGATTTAGCAAAAGAAATATCAGAGAATTCGCCCCTCGGCGTTATGGAAACAAGAGCGACTATGAGGCAAGGGCTGGCTGACCGCGTTCGAAAAACTACAGACCATGAGCTAGTCGTTCAGGACAAACTTAGGCAGACTGATGACTTTAAGGAAGGCGTAAAGGCCGTAGCCGAGAGGCGCGTTCCCAACTTTAAGGGCGCTTAGAAGATAATGCTGTATATAGTCAAGTTCTCATAGCGTTTACTATCCTAGCTACATATAATTTAATAGTGCTATTTTTTTGGCCTTAAAGGAAACTTAGTCTCTATATCGGAGACCTGACTCTTTAGCATCAGTAATCCCTTATCCCGATTTCGAAAAAGCTCTTCAGGGGTCATTTCACCGTACTCAAAGTACCCTCCGCCGCTCATCACCCCCTGTCGCCCCGAGGAAATCAATTCATCTAGTGTGTCACTTTGAGGTTTAGGTATTGGAGGGTCATAAGTCATATTTGCCATCCCCCTCTGCATCATATCTAGTCCGGTAAAATCAGCTTTCATTAAGCTTCCCATTAAAGCCATCCGGAGAGCTAATCCATATTTTACAGAGTCATCGATCGCGTCTGCTGAAGCCCAACCTTCATCCAGAAGACGTGTAATTTCCAATCCCATAGCTGCTTGAAGACGGTTTGCAACATAACCGTTTATAAACTTTCTGAATACGACAGGTTTTTTACCCAATTTATTATAAAATGTCTTCATTCTCTGCAAAATATCAATGTCGGTATCGGGCCCAGCAGCAAGATCTACCAAATCAATTATGTAAGGGGGCGTGTACCAATGAGCAATTAAACAAAAACTTTTTCTGGCTTCTGGAACAAGCGGGAAAATATCCAAGTTTGAAGTATTACTAGCTATTATTACATCTTTGCGAGCGGCATTATCGATGTGCTGGAACACCTCTGTTTTAACTCCCCTATTTTCTACAACTGCTTCTACGACTAAATCAGCGTCTTCAACTGCTGTATTTAATTCGAGAGTCGTTTTTATTCTAGCCTTCGCGTCTTTTTCTTCGCTTTTTGTTATTGTTCCCGCTTCTACCAATGTTTCGAGGGCACTGTCGATCAATTGCAGTCCTTTTGCAATCTGCGACTCTTTTAGATCTTGCATAATTACATTGCAGCCACCTAGGGCATGCACTATCGCGAGGGCATGTCCCATCAACCCGGCGCCAATCACGCCTACCTTTTCTATTTCCCTCATGCTATTTTCTCCGCTAACTACGACTAAATGATAAAAACATAGTTCTAGGCACTAGATATATGTCAAGATTAAACAAACGCGATTTTGTAAAGTAGGTAAGACAATCTAAAAAGCTGATTGTGACGAATAAGATGACACGGTCAAAAATAATAATCGTTGGTGGTGGGCTAGGTGGTCTAGCTGCTGCGCTAGCACTGGCACAGAAAAAGTTTGATGTTACCGTTTTAGAACAAGCTGATAAATTTAGAGAAGTGGGTGCCGGAATACAACTCGGCCCTAACGTATTTAAAATGTTTAAAGTTTTAGACTTAATAAACCCCATTGAAGAATTAGCCGTTTTCCCTGACGCACTCGTGATGCGCGACGCGATTACAGCAAATGAAGTCACACGTATACCAATCAAGACAGCTTCGTTTAAGAAACAATTCAGTTTTCCTTATGGAGTAATTTACAGGCCTGATCTCCTGAACGTGCTCAAACGGGCTTGCGAACAATGTTCAAACATAAAGATAATCTTCAACAAGAGAGTCTCGACTACTCGGCAAACAGAAAACTCGGCATCCGTCATTTGCGAAGAGCAGAGTTAAAGGAACGATTTCTGGTCACCACGTCTACGTTCTCGATCTCCTCGCCAAGATCACCTCGTGGAAGATGTGGGTTCTCTGTAACCGAGAACCGGTGAAGACTTGGAGCAATGGCCGGATAAGCTTACTAGGTGACGCGGCCCACCCAATGCTCCAATATCTTGCACAAGGGGGTTGTATGGCTATTGAAGATGCAGTTTGTTTAGCTTACCATTTAGATAGGCACCGCGAGAATATCATAGGGGCCCTTCAAGCCTATCAAAAAAACTCGTTATTTAAGAACTGCTCGTGTTCAATTGACAGCACGTTTTTATGGAGATGTGTATCACGCCACTGGTCCGACGGCCGAACTGCGCGACTTTACACTTGGTGGACGCACGACAGAGCAAGCTTATGCTGGTATGTCATGGCTATACAATTGAATTGATGAAGTAGGGCGTCAGAAGTTTTAAATTATAATATTTATCTTCAACTGCGACACGAGCTAATTCGTTTTTACATCTCTAAAACTTAAAGCTGATAAATATCTATCGTACCATCTATAACATCTTCCATAAGGGTGATTTTTTTTGCTTGTATTTGCAGTCCTTTTTGGCATTTTTCCAATGAATAATCGTACCAACCTCCACGCCAAATTTTTCCCCGCCTCGGATCTAGGCACAAGACTGTCCATTTCGCTGCTATTTTTAAAATGGTAGACGTTTCTTCTACCAAGCGAATATTCGTCACCGAATGCATAGTTCGTGAAAGAGGCAAAGAGGCATAAGCATCGACAGAAGTTATACGATGCACCCTAGCTTCTAAAGCAGGTTTGCCAACTAAGTACATCATGTTAACAGAAAGTTCCGGATCTTTCACCAGCCATTCCTCACTATCCCAGCTAGGAACCCAAATGACACAATCGGACGTGTAAAGATCAAGCCAATTTTGCCACTGCTTTCGATCGAGTAGATCCGCTTCTAAAAAAATTAGATCCTCTACCTTTTTTAATATTTCAATTTTAGCACTCATTTTTTAATAAAGGTTTCTAAGATACTAAGAAATTGCTTTTAACCACGTTTTGTAAAATCCATAGTAAAGTGTCTCATTACTCCAATTTGGATTGGTAGATATTGGGTTAGCACCTAATAAGGCTATAGTTTCATCCGCTCCAGAAACCATAGAACTTCTTCCTCTATCGAACTCGTTCCATTTGACAAGTTCTGCGCCGGAACCTCTCTGCACATCTTCAAGTGCTGCCATATCATCTGGTGTTGCCATCCCCGTCACCATAAAAAAGTCTTCAAACTTTCTGAGTCTGGCTTTCCGTGCTTTATTACTTTCTCCTTTTGGAGCAATGCAATAAACTTTGATTTCTGTTCGGTCCGGTGCATGTGGAATCAGCACTCGGATCTGAGTTGAAGACTGATCCATTAAGTGGATATTTGGAAATAAGAAGAGATTTCGCCCCTTATTTATCATCCAGTCAACTTTACCTGCATCAAATAATTTTAACAAGGGACTGCGCTGCTCTGCCAGAGGGGCCACCTCCGGATTTCCCCGTTCTGCCCAAAGCAACATATGTCCACCGCCAAGGTCACTAACACCCGTTGGTGTTGATCCGGTTATTCGGGCAGCCTCCGTCTTTCGCATATAACCAGTGACTTCAGCAGACTCTCTTTTAGCCATAGCTCGAGCAAAAACTCTGTGAACTGTGGAGACATGGTAACCGTCCACACCATTCTCTGCTTGTAATTTCCAATTACCTTGAACCATATATGATTGAGTGCCGGGCACGATTTCCATTCCAAGAGGCGACTGTTCAGCCAAGAGATCAATGAAATATTTAGCCTCCCCCAGGAAATCTTCGAGTTCCTGCGGTGGTTCCTCCAACGATACATAGATAAAGCCTTTATAATTCTTCACTCTTGCCAAACTTTTAAGGTTAAATTTGTTTTTTTCTACACCACTCGGCCATCCGACTTCCTCTTCTTTAATTTTTGTACAGCGTCCCTTGAGATCAAAACACCAACCGTGAAAACGGCAAGTTATCGTTTTCATAGACCCTTTCCTGGTTCTGCTAAGCGTGGCTCCTCTATGCGAACATGCGTCAACAAAACCACCAATTTCATTCTTGTTCTGTCTGATAACAAAAACTGGTTGCCTACCAATTTTGGCTGAATAGTAATTACCTATTTTTGGGATTTGACTTTCATGGCAGATGTAGACCCAATTTGCCTCAAAAATGTTTTTCATTTCAATCTCGAAGATCCCGTGATCTGTATATGCAGCACGAGCAACTCTAAAGTTTGATTTACTTTCATAGATCAAATCAGCCTTTTTCAGAGCATCTTCTTTCAACACTTTTTCCCCAAACGCATAAAACCGTAATGTAGTAACTTAATATTTTTCGATCATTTCAGTTTGAAGGGACAATCATTTTATGACAATAGTAATCATCTATTATTTTGAACACTTTTCCTTTTTGTTGAATGACTATCAGAGGATAATTTAATTATGAAAGTTGGACTTTTTCTAACAAATCAACAATTTTTAGAGACTGACATGATCGCAGCTTTGGATGACCAGATTGCCATGGTACACCACGCTAGAGATTTTGGCTGGGATACGCTGTTATCGGGACAACACTATTTAAATGAAGGTAACAATCAACAACTCCAATTGGTTCCATTTCTAGCACGCCTGATACCTGAAGCCGGGGATATGAATATTGCTTTGGGAATCCTTTTACTGAACCTGCATAATCCTGTTTATACGGCAGAAACGGTCGCTAGCCTTGATATTATATCACGCGGAAAACTAATTTTTGGAGTTGGTCTTGGATATAGAGATGTTGAGTTTGATGCTTTCGCTGTGCCAAAAGGAAAAAGAGTTGCACGTTTTGAAGAATATCTAGAACTCGTCCAAAAACTTTGGACGGACGATAGTGTTACACATAACAGTGAAACTTGCATCCTAAATAATATCCGTATGAATGTTCGACCAGTTCAAAAGCCTCGGCCGCCAATTTGGTTAGCAGCTAACAATGATAGAGCAATAAAAAGAGCAGCGAGAATGTCCGACGCATGGTTTGTTAACCCACACTCACAACTCGAAACTATTCGGCGTCATATGCATATCTATACCACTGAACTGAAAGACTGCGGGAAAACGGCTCCAAAAGAACTTCCAATTATGAAAGAAATCTTTTGTGCTAAAGACAAGAAATCTGCTGTAGAACTCGCTGGATCTTATTTATTTGGAAAATATCAGGATTACGCAAAGTGGGGACAAGATAAAGTAATGCCCGAAAATGAAAGCTTTGACCAAGAACTAGAAGACTTGATCAAGGGAAGGTTTATTCTTGGATCACCCGAGGAATGTTATGAAGAACTCCGGCCTTATTGGGAAGAATTTGGAATGAACCATCTCATTATCCGAACACATTGGGTTGGAATGCCTCGTGATCTCTCTTTAGGGAGTATGGAACTTATATCAAAAGAATTAATACCAGAATTAAGAAAAGTCGACGCGAAACCAACCCTTTAAATACCTACATGAGTTAATTTTATGTTGTTTCGGAGGGCCTCAATCGGCGTTCAACATTTCCACACGTTCAAAAAGTCGCTGCCGAGGTGAGGGAACTGGCTTGTTGTATACGCCAAAAACATGTCGTTTAAAGAAGTACTCTGTCAGTTGCAAACCTTCTGAAAACTCTTTTGGCGCCTTGAAGCCTTTTGATGTCAAGAATGAGGGCAACGGCAAGAGTTTGTCTCGATACTGCTCGCCGGCCACGTCACTTACAGCGCAACCACTTTTTGGACTTACAAAAGACAAATCCTCAACATCCCCAGTCACGACGCATTTATCGAGCCCCAGTTTAAACCCAGTCTCTCCTAGAAAGCCTATTTCCCAGCGAATGTAAGCAGCAAGCCATATATACTCATCGTAGTCAGTTATTGTGTCTAGCAATGCTAAAAGTCCATGCCAAACTTCCGCAGCCGGCTCGCGATCTGGCAAGGCTTGATCAATTATAGCTACAGCTGATGTAAGACCTAAAAGTTTTAAGGGGTCATCAAAAAAGTTAGTTGCTATACTTTTAATTGGCTCGAGTTTGAATGTACCCAAATGTTCTGACAAACGAGCCCGCCAAGTTGCCTTGACTTTATTTCCAATTTGCAACAAGCTACGCATAGCCTGTGATTTAGCGCCCCGGACTAATCCGGCGTACTTGCCATTTTTTTCCGTAAATATGTTTACGATAGCAGCGCTCTCGCCGAAGGCCGTTACCTTTAATATTATCGCTTCGTCTTCCCAATTAATCATTCTGATTATGCATTTGGATTGAGCCCCCAAATTTTATATCGATCGGGATCATCCATCCATTTCTCCCTAACTTTCACAAATAAAAATAAGTGAACTGGCCGCTCTAATATTTCTTCTATTTCTATTCGAGCTGCTTTACCAAGCATCTTTATCATCGAACCGTTTTTACCAATAACAATTTTTTTATGCCCGGCTTTCTTCAAATAAATTATTTGATTTATAACTATTGCGCCATCGTCCCTCTCGGTCCATTCTTCGGTCTCTACTGTGGTTGCATATGGTAGTTCCTGGTGTAACCTCATGAATATTTGCTCTCTCGTGATTTCTGCAGCCAAGAGCCTTGCAGGTAGATCTGTAATTTCGTCTTCGGGATAAAGCCATGGTCCTTTTGGCAAGTTTTTTGCCAAGTAACTGAGGACTTCTTTACTTCCTTCACCGGTGAGCGCAGATATAATGAAAGTTGCATCAAAAGAACATATCGCTTCAAAATTTTTTATTAATGGCAAAAGGGTTTTGTTATCTACAAGGTCAACCTTATTTAACACTAGAATTTTTTTCTTTCTTGACTGCCCCAATTCATCAAGAATTTTATTGGTTTCATTGTCTATTCCACTTTTTTGCGCATCGTATAGATAGAGAATGATATCGGCGTCACTTGAGCTGCCCCACGCTGCCTCCACCATAGCTCTATCTAATCTGCGTTTCGGTTCGAATATTCCGGGCGTATCAGAAAAAACCAATTGAGACTGTTTATGGATGCAAATGCCCCTAATAACTGATCGCGTTGTTTGGACTTTTCGCGTTACTATCGTGACTTTCTGACCAATGAAGTGGTTTATTAAGGTTGATTTTCCCGCGTTAGGGGACCCTATTACCGCAATAAAGCCTGCTCTTTTCTCTTCTATCATTCTTGTCCTTTTATCACTTCATCTAGAAGAGATTTAGCCGCCATCTGCTCGGCCTGCCGTTTCGAAGTTCCGTACCCTTTTTTCGGCTCAAATTTTCCCAAACATACCTCAATCAAAAATTTTGGAGAGTGCGCAGGTCCTTCCTGCGATACAACCTTATACTCAGGGAGCGCATATTTTCGGCGTTGCGCCCATTCCTGCAAGGCTGTTTTTGAATCTACCGGGGGTTCTTCGTCCAATGCCAGTAATGGTTCCCAATGCTCCAGTATAAATTGTCTAGCGACTTTAAGCCCACCATCCCAATAAAGTGCACCAATTACCGCCTCTAATGCATCGGAGAGGATTGTTACGCTCTCTCTTGCACCCGCAGCTTCCTCACCAGTGGAAATTAGCAGATAATTCCCAAATTTTATTTTACGAGCGACAACTGCTAGGGAATCTCTCTTAACTAAATTAGCATAACGCCTAGAAATCTGACCTTCTCTTTCGTTTGGAAATCTTTTCAATAGAGTCTCTGAGACGACTAAACCTAAAACCCTATCGCCGAGAAACTCCAATCGCTCGTAAACATTCCAAGAAGAACGCTCTAAACTGGCATGAGTAAGAGCTTGCTTTAGGACATTAGGATCGTTAAAGCGATGCCCAACGAGCGTTTCCAGTTCTTTTAGCTTAAAGATATCATTATTCAACGGATATCACCGAAAACTCTTTTGAAACGAACAGCCTTATACCAATTCCATACCTGCCACCACGACCATTTTTTATCCCATGACCAGAATATTAACTCCGCCTGTCCTATAAAATTTCGAAAGGGAACAAATCCAACTGACGGATCTCTACTATCCACCGAATTATCTCTATTGTCGCCCATCATGAAAAAGTGCCCCTGAGGAACTGAAAACACTCTGGTATTATCTGCACCCCCATTATCACCTAAGACTTCCAAAATCTCATATGATCGACCATTGGGAAGTGTCTCAACAAATTGCGGTACAAAAATTTTTCGGCCAAACGGATCTATTCTTGGCATGCCATTAATGCGCCTGCGCTCCACCATTTTACCGTTAATAAACAGCAATCCGTTTTTAATCTGAATTTTGTCGCCTGGCAAGCCGATCACCCTCTTAATGTAATCTACATCTGTATCGGTTGGCTTTCGAAAAACGGCCACGTCTCCTCTCTTAGGCTGAGAAGGGAAAATTCTCTCCGATATTAGTGGCGGTGAGAAAGGTAGTGAATAACGACTGTAACCATAAGAAAACTTTGATACAAACAAGTAATCTCCAACAAGAAGCGTCGGGATCATCGATCCAGAAGGAATATTAAATGGCTCATATGAGGTCGTTCTGACCACAGTGGCTATAAGAACTGCCCAAACTACGGTTTTGGCCAGCTCCCAAATACCATTCGGTTTTTTTTCTGTCATTTATAATTTTATCTCTTTAAGGGTTTTAACTAATGTTGCTAATGAATATGGGTGAACTCTGATACCGTTGCCCTCTTTTAGTGCTGAAAAAATTTTCAAGAGATCCAGATAGATTTTTAAAAATCGAATTTTGATTACTGTCTTGGAGAGTTGTTTTGCTCATTTTGAGCAGAAATTATCACAAAGGCTTGAGCATACAATAGTTCGTCTGATAACGATAAATCAATGCGAGCAACCATATTTTCTGGTGTCAATTTTTTGAGCTGTTCAGCGGCCTTGCCTGTCAACTCTAGAAATGGCTTGCCTGATTTATTATTCCGCACCTCCATATCTTTCCAGTTAATTCCAATCTGTTTTTCATCTCCAAGAGCTTTCCATGCAGCCTCTTTAGCAGCAAAACGTTTTGCCAAAGAAGCCGCTGGTTTTAAATTTTTCAACGATCGCGTTCCCTCCTCTTTAGTGAAAACTTTTTTTATAAATCTTTCACCAAACTTATCCAAAAGATTTTCAATACGCTCGATACTAACAATGTCATTTCCAATGCCCAGAATCATATTTGACCTTTTAAAGTTTACTTGACCAATTATTCCTGTTGAACTCGCGCATTGTCTATGAGTTCACGCATTCTCTTAACACTATTACCCAAGCCACTAAATACAGCTTCCGCAATCAAAAAGTGACCAATATTTAACTCTGCGACATCTCTCAGTTCTGCTATTTTTTCTACATTCTGGTAATTTAAGCCATGCCCAACATGGCATTCCAGTCCAATGTTTGTAGCTATTTTAATTCCATTTTTTATTTTATCTAATTCAGCGAAGCTATCCTCAGGGTTAGAATCAGAGTATGCCCCAGCATGGATTTCTATGACAGGAACGCCTAGTTCTGCTGCAGCCATTATCTGTGCTTCATCAGCCTCTATAAAAAGCGATACTCGGCTTCCCATATTAGTAAGTTCATTACATATCTCACGAAGACGGTCTGATTGTCCAACTACATCCAGTCCACCTTCTGTTGTTATTTCCTCACGCTTTTCCGGAACGATGCAAGCCGAATGCGGCTTAAAAATAGATGCGATATTCAACATCTCTTTTGTTGCAGCCATCTCAAAATTTAATGGCAGGTCGACTTCGTTTACTAATCGATTAATATCATCGTCTTTTATGTGCCTACGATCTTCCCGCAAATGCGCGGTAATGCCGTCAGCACCAGATTTTTTCGCAATTTTCGCAGCTTCTATTGGATCAGGGAAGCTTCCGCCTCTTGCGTTTCGCAACGTAGCTACATGATCTATGTTTACCCCTAGTCTAATAGGATCCATAAATACGCCCCAATTTCGTTTTAGTGTTTTAGACTTTATAGTTGAAAGATTGTTACTGTTGTGACCTACAAACAACTGACTACTAAATGCTATCTTAAAGACACTTAGTCAAATCAACCTCTGGCTCTCTCAACCGACGTTATAACAGGCGTAGCTCTTAACGCACCTATTATATTTCTTAAATGCTTTATATCATTAACCTCAACATCTATCTGCATTTCGAAAAAATCTATCGCTCTGGTAATAATCTTTAAATTGATGATATTTCCTCCACTCTTACCAATTATTGACGTAAGGCTCCCCAAGCTACCCGGCTCATTTTCCAATACCACACCAAGCCTTCCTATTTGCTTAGGCGAATTGGCATTAACGTCCCAAGATACATCCAACCAACGTTCAGGCATTGCTTTAAACCCTTCAAGCGTCTCACAATCTATGGTGTGTATGGTTACACCTTTGCCTGTCGACGTTATACCAACAATTTTCTCACCTGGAAGGGGATGGCAACAATGTGCATAATGAAAGGCCATTCCTGGTATTAATCCCTTTAATGGGATCGAATTGTTTTGTTTTTTATCATTGAAATCAACCACGTTACTTGTGTTGAAACTTATTGAAGACTTATTTTCTGGAGTAATAACTTTTACTATTTCCTCGGTTGATACTTCTCCTTCTCCAATTGCGGCCAAAACGTCCTCAACCTTCTCGTATTTAAGTTCTTCCATAATTTTTAAAAGCAATTTTTGAGAATATCTTATGCTCATCTTCTTTAAGGTTTTTTGAAATATAGCTTTCCCAAGATCGCAAAATTGTTCGTAACGCTCATTTCTTACAAATCGTCGTATTGAAGCCTTAGCTTTACCCGTAACTACAAATTTTTCCCAAAGGGGTGATGGCGATGCATTTTTTGAAGTTTCTATCAATACTTGGTCACCATTTTCAAGTTGCGTATTTAAAGGACGCAAACGCCCATTTATTCTCGCCGCAACACATGTATCTCCAACCTCCGAGTGAACAGCGTAAGCAAAATCAACTGGGTTAGCACCTCTTGGAAGGGCTATAAGCTCACCTTTTGGAGTAAAAGCAAAAACTTGGTCTTGATACATCTCAAGCCGGGTATGCTCCAAAAATTCTTCCGGATCGGATGCTTGATCAAGAATTTCTAACAGTTCCCTAAGCCAGCGATATTGCTTCCCTTCTGTTGTAATTGATTTCCCGTGTTTGTAGCTCCAGTGAGCCGCCACTCCTAATTCCGCTATCTCGTGCATTGAGTGCGTTCGTATTTGAATTTCAATTCGATGCCGTTTTGGTCCAATTATACCTGTATGAAGAGATTGATAACCATTGGGTTTTGGAGTGCTTATGTAGTCTTTAAATCTACCAGGCAGAACAGGGTAGGAAGTGTGAAGTAAACCTAAAAGTTTATAACAATCCATTTTATTTTCAACAAGTAGTCGAAAGGCAACGATATCTGAGAGTTGCTCGATATTAACACTTTTTCGCTGCATTTTCTGCCATACAGAATAAGGAGATTTCGCACGTCCAGAGATCTCAACTTCTATACTACCTTCATGGCACTTTTCTAATAACTCATTTTCGATATACTTGATAGTATTGCTTCCCTCTCTGACTAAAACATCGAGCCTCGACGTAACAGTTTCGAAAGCATCTTCATTGAGTTCTTTAAAGGCGAGAAACTCCAACTCATCCTTGAGCTCATGTATCCCAATTCGTTCTGCCAATGGTGAATAGATATCCATTGTCTCAAAAGCTATTCGTCTACGTTTTTCTTTGTCAGAAATGAAGTGAAGTGTCCGCATATTATGCAAACGGTCCGCTAATTTAACCAACAGCACGCGTATGTCATCCGACATAGCTATTACTAATTTTCGAAAATTTTCCGCTTGTTTTCTGTTATCAGAGACTAGGTCAATACGACTTAATTTTGTCACACCATCTACCAGACTTGCTATCTCTTTTCCAAACATCCTGCTTATCTCTTCTACCGTCACATTTGTGTCTTCCACAGTGTCGTGAAGTAAGGCTGTTATGATAGTGTAGTGGTCTAATCGCATTTTTGTTAAAATGCCTGCGACCTCGAGGGGGTGAGAGAAGTAAGGATCGCCAGAGGCTCGTCTCTGAGATCCGTGCGCCTTCATTGAAAAAACATAGGCTTTGTTTAAAGCATCCTCGTTGGCGGCCGTATCATAAGATTTTACTCGTTCCACCAATTCGTACTGTCTGATCACTTTTAACGCTCCGACGGATCAATAACATCCCGGACAACTATAACATATAACCAATTTTTTGGAAAAAATTGACCTATTAAGTTTCATCTTCCAACGTTGCTTCGTCTACGTCTTCAAAAACTTGTCCTGTCACTGCTGAGCCCTCATGAATTTGCATACCCATGTCATCTGCAGTTTTTGTTCCGTAGGACGTCTCGGCAGAACCTGAAACATCTAAAGCACCGGCTATAAACTTGTGCTGTTCGTTCTCTTCTGAGTCAACATCATCTTCTTCAGGCTCATCTATTTCAACGTGCCTTTGCAAACCTTTCACCAAGGACTCTTGTATATCTTCAACAATAATCTTTTCCTCCGCGATCTCGCGCAGAGCAACTACTGGGTTTTTATCATTATCTCTTTCTACATTTATCTCTGCACCGGAAGCAACGTCCCTCGATCTCCGCGCTGCTACCATTACTAGATCAAACCTATTTGAAATCTTCTCTATACAATCTTCCACTGTTACTCGCGCCATGCCTGAAACCAATCCCAACAAATTTCATTTTACGTCCTTTATACGGCCCCCTAGGGGTTTCGGCAATAGCCAAGATTCCAACACTAAAGTTTAGGTCTTCACTCTATTATCAATCTATTTTTTTTATTTTCTGGCCTTCCGGCAAAAGCTCTACTAACTCAGACAACTTTTGTCTTGTTATTGGGGATCGCCATTCTGGGCAAATATCCTGTAGAGGTAAAATCACAAATGCTCTTTCGTTAATTCTAGGATGCGGCAATATCAAATTTGGATTATCCTTTACCACCATTCCTTTGTAGTCCAATAAGTCTAGGTCCAAAGTTCTGGCAGCATTCAACTCACTTCTTTTTCGACCGAAGAGGTCTTCAATTGAGTGCAGAGTTTTAAGGATAGACGCAGCTCCTTTGGTACTCGAAATCTCTACTACACCATTTATAAACCACGGCTGAGATGAAACGGGGACTGGCTCTGATTTATACCAATCAGACTGCTTACAAACTTTCAAACCGAACTTAGGGAAATGTTTAATTGCAGATAACACCGTTTGATAAGGCGTTGAATATTCTTTCGAACTTAAATTTGAACCTATTCCAACATAAATCATCTTCACCTGCTAAAAAATCACCACACATCTCCGGTATAAGGGCAGATCTTTCACACTTTATATGCTAGAATACAAGACCGTATACTGAGCATCTTTCTTTCTATAAACACTAGGTTACCTAAAACAGAAGATACAACTATTCACAGGAAGTATGATCACTCAACCCAATACAAATTGTGCCCAATGTCCGAGACTTTATAGCTTCAGACTTAAAAATGCGCAAAATTATATTGATTGGCATAATGCACCCGTATCCTCTTTTGGCGATACGGATGGGCAACTGCTGATAGTTGGGTTGGCACCAGGCCTTCGGGGTGCAAATAAAACCGGCAGGCCTTTTACCGGTGATTGGGCAGGGGATCTTTTATACGCCACCCTTGCAAAATTTGGGTTTACTCACGGGATATATGGTGCAACAGCTGAAGATGGACTCAAGCTTTTGAACTGTAGAATAACAAATGCTGTTCGATGCGTCCCACCAGAAAATAAACCAACCGGTGAAGAGATCAAAACTTGCAATAAATTCCTAATAAGAGAGCTCGAAGGCATGCGAAACTTAAAAGTGATACTCACCTTAGGCGGAATAGCACACGCTGCAATTCTTTCCGCATTAGATAAGAAAAAGTCAGACTACAAATTTAGCCACAATGGGGAATTCAAGCTCAATAAACATTTGCAATTGGTTAGTTCCTACCATTGCTCAAGATATAATACTAATACCGGACGCCTTACTCAAGAAATGTTCGAGACAATCTTTGAAAACATAAAAAGAAAATTACAAGCACCTTAATTTAACCTTTTTCCCGAAGAAGCCTCGATTTTTCACGTTGCCAGTCACGTTTTTTCTTATCTTGCCGTTTATCAACTTGTCGCTTACCTCTTGCAACTCCTACTTCAAGTTTTACAATTCCTCTAGGGTTAAAGTATAGACGAAGCGGGACTAGCGTGCATCCATCTCTGCGCACAAGACCGAGCAGACGGTCCCTTTCCCTTTTGTGAACCAATAAATTTCTTGGGCGGCGTGGTTCATGATTGAACCGATTGGCAGCTTCATATTCTGGGATATGTAAATTGAACAAGACTAAATGACCAGACGCCTCCCCGGCATATGCTTCGTTAAGGCTCGCTCTACCATTTCGAAGGCTCTTAACCTCAGTCCCATGCAATATGAGACCCGCCTCTAATGTTTCATCTATGAAATAATCGTACCGCGCTCTACGATTTTGTGCGATGGAGCGAAAACGCTCAACAGCCACTCGCTTTTCTCCGTTTTACTCAGTAATGTATCGATTTAGTTGATTAAACCTGCATGCCGCATTGCCACCGCTACCTTCGTTTTACTGTCTTCTGCAATTTCACAGATGGGTAAACGAGCGTCAGCTGAACAAAGGCCTAAAAGATGGGCTGCATATTTCACTGGCCCCGGGCTTGTCTCACAAAATAACGCATCGTGAAGAGGTAGCAACCTATCATTAATTTCACGAACTGTATCCAATTCACCCTTTTGCCAAGCTTTATGCATTTTTGAAAGTGGCCCAGGTGCAACATTGCAAGTGACAGATATACACCCGTGCCCGCCTTGAGAAAGATAAGGGACAATTGTCGCATCTTCACCCGAGAGCTGGCAGAAATCTGGTCCTATCTCTAGCCTAGTAGCTAATGGACGAACCAAATCCTGAGTAGCATCTTTTACTCCCACGATGTTAGAATGCTCCGACAAGCGTTTCATCGTACCCAAGCTCATATCAATTACACTTCTTGGCGGGATGTTGTAAATGATGATAGGAAGATCCACCGCATCTGCTATGGCCATAAAATGGCGATACATTCCTTCTTGCGTAGGTTTATTATAGTACGGCGTAACATGGAGGGCTGCATCAGCACCAGCAGCTTTAGCATGCTGTGTAAATTCAATTGCCTCCGCTGTAGAGTTCGATCCCGCTCCAGCGATTACCGGAACGCGGCCATTAGCCTCCTCTACACAAAGCTCTACAACTTTCTTGTGTTCTTCGTGGCTTAGGGTTGGAGACTCACCAGTAGTACCGACAGGTATTAAGCCATCAGTCCCTTCTTCTATCTGCCAACCAACTAATTTTCTAAAAGCTGACTCATCTATTACACCGTTGGCAAATGGAGTTATAAGCGCAACCAACGAACCTTTAAACATCGGATTTCCAACATTATAAGCCATTTCAATACCCTCTGTAACAATAACAATTTGATAGCATACGACCTTGCAACTGATACAGCAAGAGTTTGCATTACCCCAACAAAAAATCAAAGTCCTCTTTATTTACTTGCTTTAACTTTTAATGTCATATCAGATTGCAACCAGAATACTAGAAATGCCCTTAGGTTAAGGCGAATTCAACTTGCGAGTGATTTTATTCTTTCTGCCATTTTTTTTCTTTTTTGTTGTAGAAACGTTTGGCTTTGATGCAACGGCTCAAAACTATAAATCCGGTTATGAGCCAATAGCTGCTAATCCTCCGCTGCCTCGCGTCAAGCCAATTCTGAAGCCTTTTACAAATATCACCCCTTCACACAGCCAGATTTATAACAAAGCTATAACGTTTGCGGAACGTGGAGACTGGATAAAGTTAAAGGGACTCACGCACCTAAATAAAAATACGCATATGGAGAAAGTTTTACTATGGTTGAAACTTAGGCATTCAACTACCCGAGACAGTTTTGGATCGATAGCTAAATTCTTAAAGCAAAACCCGTATTGGCCAGAGCGCAATCAACTTATTCAGCAAGCGGAGTTGCTCTTATCATCAAAGAGGTCTCCAACAAATGTAATAAATTGGTTTTCAAAACATTCACCAAAAACTACAGAAGCTCATTTTAAATGGATAAAAGCATTGGAGGTGACCAATGACAAAGAAAATCTCGATAAAGCAGTTCTCTCCCTTTGGAAAACAAAAATATTATCACAGCGGCAACAACGCTTTTTAATAAAGAAATATAAAAGAATTATTACGCCTGAAATAATCTGGCAGCGTCTGGATTGGCTGCTTTGGAAAGGTTACATAAGATCATCTCAAAGGATGTATCCACACGTAACGCAGAACCAGCGACATTTGGCCGAGGCTCGCCTTCGTCTTCGACATCTAATGGGCGCGGTTGACCCTGCCATCAAAAAAGTACCTTTGGAACTCAGGAAAGACGATGGGCTAGTCTTCGAACGTTTGCGATGGCGCCAGCGCAAAGGTATGATGGAGAAAGCTAGAGAGCTATATTGGAATATTCCGAGAGAACAAAAATATCCACGGTTATGGTGGCGGGAGAGAGCGAGACAAATCCGCTATCTCCTAAAGCAAAATAATTTTGATACCGCACTTCTTTTAGCTCAGCTGCATCTTCAAAAAGAGGGCCGGTACTATGCCGAAGCTCAATGGTTAGCAGGATGGATTGCCCTCCGCTATGCAAACAAGCCCGAACAGGCGTCGACTTATTTTTTGGAGATGTATGATAGAGTTCGAACACCCGTAAGCAGAAGCCGCGCATCTTACTGGGCAGGAAGAGCATTTGAGCAAAACAATAATAGCCCTATTGCAAAAAAATGGTTCGAAGTTGCTGCCAGATATTCCACTACCTTTTATGGACAACTAGCAAACAAGAAACTGGGCAAGACTGAACACCGTCTTCCCAAAAAACAGTCAAACGGCTCAAAAGCCGACGGAGCTCCATATATTTCGGAACTCGTTAACATAGCAATTTTCCTCAAGGAAATTGGGAAAACTGATTTGGCAATAAAGTTTTTAAAAACCGCATCAAGAAATGCATCAAGTTATGCGCAAGTTTCCCCCATAATTTCCGGTGCACTTAAAATAAACAAACCCCATTTAGCAGTATATGCAGCAAGAAGAGCAGCAAGGAAAGGAATATATTTTATCTCCGCCAGCTATCCAAAACCAGCTCTCAATGATACCAGTCAAGTTGAAAAAGCATTGATATATTCGGTTGTTAGACAAGAAAGTAATTTCGACCCTCAAGCTGAAAGCTACAAGGGCGCGCTAGGATTAATGCAACTGATGCCTGCAACAGCCAAGTCAGTCGCAAAAAGCTTAAGAATAAATTTTAATCATGAAAAACTAACAAGCGACCATAATTACAATATTAGGCTCGGCTCTAGTTATCTTAGATCTCTAATTAAAAAATATGAAGGAAGCTACCCACTTGCGATAGCCGCATACAACGCCGGCCCGCACAATGTGGATAAATGGATAAAAAGATACGGAAACCCAACTCAAAACGACGTAGATCTTATTGACTGGATCGAAAGAGTACCATACGGAGAAACTCGAAACTATGTTCAAAGGGTTTTAGAAAATTTGACTATCTATAGAACATTGATTTCGAAACCTACTCCCAGTAAATGATAGGTATTACGCAGACGTATAAGCACTCAATCCCAATAGTGCCCGTCGCCGCAACCAGGGACTTGGTCGATAGCGATCGTCACCTGTAATCTCTTGCATAGTTTGCATTATATCGAAGGCATTCTTTACGCCCAGATCGTCAATTATTTCTAAGGGGCCCATCGGATAATTTAAGCCTAACCGCATCGCTAAATCGATATCCTCTGGGCTAGCTAATTGAATGTTTGCCATCTCACAACCCAAATTGCCTATCATAGCCCTTATTCTCTGACTTATAAAACCAGGAGAGTCCTTTATAGCGGTCACTTTTCTGCCGTTGTTACAGATCAGTCCAGCCACAGCATCTAAGTTCTCCAAGTCAGATCCAGGAGAAGTCATCAAAGTAACTCTTTTAGAAAGGTCCCCTGTTGTGTCAATAGCAACAAGCCGCCGATGATCCAGTTTGTTTGTGCTAGCAAAAGTCGCACAGTCCGTTCCTATAGGCGATACAACAATTGGGCTAATATCATCGTCGGAAGTTGTCATATTACAACCTGCAAATATATCAGCGAAAATATCGTCTTCCGATAAAAGAACAATTTTTTTAGCTCCGTCTCCTTTAACCTCATAATCCGGGCTCGGAGCGTCAACCATTTCCCCGTCACTATTGTATCTATAGTTTCCCTGTCCCGTTTTTCGACCAAACCTACCTGCATCAAAAAGCGATTTGTGGTAAGGAACTGTTCTAATTCTGGGGTCGTAAGAGTTTTGCTCGTGCATTATAAGCGAAGCCGGATAGTTGATATCAACCCCAGTGAGGTCCATTAATTCAAACGGCCCCATCCTGAAGTGAGCACAATCACGCATAACGGCATCAACCTGAGCTGGATTTGCTGCACCTTCATGAAGGATATGCAATGCTTCAGTAGTAAATGCACGTCCACCAGTATTAACTAAAAACCCGGGCGCATCTCTAACGACAACCGGTGTCCGTCCCATACGTTTTCCAAGATTTGTTAAACCCTCAATGACCCAATCTTCCGTCGAAGGCCCCTTGATTACTTCAACGAGCCTCATTAACGGAACTGGATTGAAAAAATGTAGTCCGGCAAATCGGTTTTGATGTTTGCAATATCGACCTAGTGAAGCTATTGGCAGGGAAGACGTGTTCGATGCTATTACGCAATTTGGCGCAACCCATTTCTCAACCTCTTTAAACACCTCGAGCTTGACGTCGATATCCTCGAAGACTGCTTCTATAACTACATCGCATTTTTTAAATTCCGATAGATCTGTAGCAAGAACAAGGTTCTGTTTAATGTTTTCCAAAACGTTTTTTTCGAGGCGACCTTTTTCTACATTTCTTTCTAATCGCCCAAAAATTGCGTCTTTAGCCTCACTACCACCATCGGTCTTAGCATCAAACAGAACGACCTTCATGCCACCTTCTAGAGACACCTGCACAATGCCTTGACCCATTGCGCCGCCACCGACAACCCCTATTACGAGATCGTCGGACTTGGTATTTAGCTCCATATCAGACACGCTCTATTATAGTTGCCATCCCCTGGCCTACACCTATACACATAGTACATAGTCCATATCTTCCGCCCGTTTCCTCAAGCTCCTGCGCAGCTGTTAAAATCAGCCTAGCCCCAGATGCACCAAGTGGGTGGCCTAATGCAATAGCTCCTCCATTCGGATTAACCCTTGGATCATCGTCTTCTACGCTGAGTTCTCTCATTGTTGCCAGCGCTTGACTGGCAAAAGCCTCATTCAACTCTATGACGTCCATATCGGAGATTTTTAGACCAGCACGGTCGAGGACTTTTTGTGAGGCAGGCGCAGGTCCTATTCCCATAATCCTTGGCTCAACTCCAGCAGTCGCACAAGCGACAACCCTTGCTCTAATCGTCAACCCATTCTGTTTTGCTGCATCTTCACTCGCGATAATCATTGCTGCTGCACCATCATTTACACCGCTTGCGTTTCCGGGCGTGACACTACCACCTTCCTTTCTAAAGGGGGTGGGCAACTTGGAGAGTGCTTCCAAAGTAGTATCTGGCCTAGGATGCTCATCTTTGTTTACAATAGTGACATCACCCCTTCGACCAGGTATTTCGACTGTTAGAAGTTCTTTAGCCATACGTCCACTTTCTATCGCTTTGCCAGCTTTTGTTTGGCTTCCAAGGGCGAATTTATCTTGATCCTCTCTTCTTATTTGAAATTTTTCGGCAACGTTCTCCCCCGTTTCCGGCATTGAGTCTGAACCATACTGTCCATCGAGCTTGGGATTAATAAAACGCCATCCAATTGTTGTGTCGTAAATCTCAGCTGAACGTGCGAAGGCAGTTTCCGCCTTTGCCATTACGAACGGCGCCCGGCTCATACTTTCGCTTCCACCAGCGATAAAAAGGTTACCCTCATTAGACCGGATTGCACGAGCTGCAGAGTTAACAGCCTCCATACCCGAAGCGCAAAGTCTGTTCACTGTCGCCCCTGGAACCTCCGGTGATAAACCCGCCAGTAAAAGAGCCATTCTTGCAACATTACGGTTGTCCTCACCCGCTTGGTTAACGCATCCATAATAGACATCGTCTACTTTACTCCAGTCGACATCAGGATTTCGTTTCATCAACTCCTTTATTGGGAGTGCTGCTAAATCATCAGCACGAACCTTTGACAATGCACCACCATAGCGGCCAATAGGCGTGCGAACCGCATCACAGACGAAAGCTTCACTCATAAAATCCTCCAAATATCTTCCGAAAACTCTTTTGAAACGCCGAGGAGGTTTACATAGCAGGGTAGGTTCGTCAATTAAGAAGACGCTTCCAGACTAAGAATTCCCTATGTAATGATCAATAAACTACTATAAAAATTTTATTAAACCGATTGATATTCCTAAGTGGGCAGTCGTCCATTATCTATGACTATAGTTTGTCCGGTTATAGCAGGATTTACGACAAGAAATAACATACCCTGAGCAATGTCTTCTGGTTCGACCATTCGTTTAAGAAGTGATGCCTCGATGGAAACTTGCTTTCCCTTATCATTCCATGGATCTGTCCAGGCAGTTCGGGTGAGCCCAGGAGCTACCGCATTTACTCGAATTTCTGGAGCGAGTGCTCTCGCCAAGCAGCGCGTTTGACTTATAATAGCGGCTTTTGAGTTGGAATACGCGATAGAGCTACCAGCATTTCCTATACCCGCGATAGAAGCAGTATTAACGATACAACCCTTTCTTTCTTTTAAAGTCGAAGCCGCCATTCTAGAACATCTAAAAGGCCCTATCACATTAGTATGTATAATTTGCTGCCAACGTTCCTCCGTTATCATTTCCAAATTTTCAAATGGTATAGGTTCAGTAGTAGCAGCTGTACCTGCGTTGTTAATTAAAATATCTAAGCCTCCTAGACCAGCTATCGCATTCGACACCATACTGTCGGCGTTATCGGCAGAAGATACGTCACCTGGTGCACTCAGGGCTTGAAAACCTCTCACGTTTAATGCCTCTACTGTAGCTGGGCCTCGCATATCTTCCTGCAAATGATTTACCGCAACTGTTGCTCCGCATTCTGCCAATAAGGATGCAATCGCCTTTCCTATCCCTGATGAGGCTCCAGTAACTAATGCTTTTTTCCCGGATAAGTCTGCCTTCAACATTTCACCCTCCAATATCTAAAATTTTTTTGGAGAATTTAATACAGGCTGACGAATGTCAAAATTTCATTGCCGTGCAACGTAAAAATTCACTTACTCGATAACTTGGAAGAATAATTGCTGCGCCCTAACCAAAGATAAAAAAAAGCTATCTACTCTTGCAAGCTTTGCTGAGATATTGCAGTGTTCTTTTACTAAATTGGGGCAAGGCGTTTTTTGCTTCAAAGTTTAAACTGGGAGGAATGTATGATTTTCAATAAAACTAGCTTAATTGCTGGGTTGGTTGGCGCGGCATTTGCAGTGTCCTCAGCCGCTCAAGCAGGCGGTGTACCGAAGAAAACAGCGTGGACTGCATATGGTACAACATCTTCAGGCTATGCACAGGCTGTAGCTATCGGCAACATGCTCAAGAAACATTATGGTACAAATCTGCGTGTTATACCTGGCAAAAATGATATCTCTCGCATGGCGCCATTAAGAGATAAAAAAGCTGGATATTGCGCTTGCGGTATTGC
>NZGS01000122.1 GCA_002690995.1 Rhodospirillaceae bacterium | reverse complement strand
TTTTTACCACTTTATTTTCTAAGCCAATCTACCACAAGAATGGGACCTATTGGCGGCGGTCTAGCACTGGTTGACGCGCTAGGGAAATATGCAGACGAAGAAGAGAAAATAACTTGGTTTTACGAGACAGCAGCAAGAACTCTCATACAAGATAACTTTGGCTCTGTAACCGGAATAAAAGCAATATCAAAAAATAACTCACCTCTAGAGCTCAAAGCAAATAATATTATCCTTGCCTGCGGAGGGTTTGAAGGTAATCCGGAGATGTTAAGTCACTATGTGGGAGCCCAAGCACAGTTTATTAGGCCTGTCTCACGGGGCGGTCACTACAACCGTGGAGAAGGAATAAAAATGGCGTTGGACATAGGCGCCGCGCCATGTGGAGATTATGGTAGTTTTCACGCACAGCCGGTCGACCCACGATCTAAAGATTGGGAGCCGGTTGTTCTAAACTATTCCTACGGCCTTCTCATTAATGACAGCGGATTAAGATTTACAGATGAAGCGCCAGCTCTTGTAGACTCCACCTATGAAGCTGTAACTCGCATAATTATGCAGCAACGCAATGGATTAGCGTATGCCGTTTTCGATAAGAAATTAGATGACATTCATAATTGGAATGCAACTGTTAGAACGCGCGTCCCGCCTCTAGAATCAGATACACTTGAGGGGCTCGCAGAGCAGATGAAGATAGATCCCGCCGAATTTTTGAATACGGTTACCGAGTTCAATAGCGCCTGCCCCGAAGTAAACACAGATTTTGATCCACTAACCCCAGATGGCTTACGGACGGAGGGATTATCAATCAACAAATCGCACTGGTCTCGGCCAATTTCTACACCGCCCTTTCGTGCTTGGCCCATTATTTGTTCAAATTGCTTCACCTTTGGCGGCCTTAAAATTGACGAAAATGCCCGTGTCTTAAATACCGAAGGCGATATAATTCCCGGTTTATATGCAGCGGGAGAAGTTGCTGGGATCTATTATAGAACGTATACTGGCGCGACATCCGTTATGCGAGGAGCCGTAACAGGGCGACTTGCCGGAGCTGATGCTGCTCTCAGACGAAATAATTAATTTAACCTGGTAAGTTTATAGGGAGCGGCCTCAATATGTCCCCTAAAATTGGTGCGTTTTTTCCTACACGAGATATGCCGAGCGATCCTCACCAAATTCGAGAGTGGACGCTAGCGGCCGAGGAAATTGGCTTTGACTACATAGAGGTATCAGATCACGTTCTTGGCGCTGATAGAGAAAAGCATGAGAATTTTGAAGGACCTTACGACGTTGACGATTGTTTCCATGAAACCTTTTGCACCCTATCTTTCATGGCGGCAATCACTACCCGTGTTGGCCTTGTTAGCGGCGTATTGATCCTGCCACAACGTCAAACAGCGCTTGTAGCAAAACAGGCGGCGCAGCTGGACGTTCTAAGCGATGGCCGCTTACGCTTAGGAATTGGAGTTGGTTGGAACCCAGTTGAGTATGAGGCACTCGGTGAGAACTGGAAGACACGCGGCCAAAAACAAAATGAACAAGTTCAATTGATGAATAATCTTTGGACGCAAAGGACAGTAAACTTTTCCGGAAGGTTCGATACAGTTCTAAACGCTGGTATAAACCCGCTTCCCAAACAACGACCAATACCGATTTGGTTTGGCGGTCAAGCCGATGCCGCCCTAAAACGTGCCGCAACTTATGGCAGCGGCTGGATACCGTTAGGTAACCCTGGAACTAATAGTGCTAACGCGCTCGACAAGCTTAATAAATTTCTTTCGGACGAGGGTCGAGATCCCAAAACTTTTGGAATAGAGGCGTGGATACGTTTTGGTGACGGTAGTCCCGAGGGTTGGATATCAACCGCAAAAAAATGGCTAACACTCGGCGCAGACCACTTAACATTCTATACTTCTGGCCAAGGGGCGGGACACACAGACCAGCAAATAGAAGAAATGAGACGGTTCTATGAGGTTTGTAAGAGTTTGTAAAAAAAAGCGTTAGTCCCACAAAGGAACTAACGCCTTTTCTTTATGCTATGACGTTATTTTTAACGATAACGATGTGCTTGAGACCAAGCGTCCTTATAAGCATTTTGAGAGGCCCAGATTTTTCTAAACCAATCGTTTGCCTTCTTTCCTGTTTCCTCTGCCCACTCATCGGTTGCTTTCTTTGCAGCATCTTTAAACGATTGTGGAAGGTCGATGATTTCGTTTTTCTTGCTATTAACGTACTTCATCCAGTTTGGCGCGTCATCATGTCCAAGTTTCATATAAAGATCCCAGGTCATCATTTTTCCGCCTGCAGTAATTTGCTTCTTAACCATGTCAGACATTCCATCCCACACTTTCTTATTTACTGCGCACTCATGCATAGCGATTGGTTGATGAACCCCTGGAACAACAATATATTTTGCAACTTTTTCAAAACCCATCACGATGTTATGAGTTGGAGTTCCCCATTCTATGGCATCGACAACTTTTCTTTCTAGGGCCGGGTAAACTTCAGCGCCCGCCAAAATTACAGTAGAAGCACCTAGTTTTTGTGCGATTTCCGCCCATGCGCCTGCAGTACGAACTTTCATACCCTTATAATCTTCCAGGCTTCTTATTGGCTTGTGACTATGCGCGAAAAGCTCTCTCGGTGCCGAACCACAAGGTACTGCAGCAACACCAAATTCGGCCATACGCCAGTCCATCCACATCTCTTTTCCGCCGCCACGGAATGTCCAGTGCATCATCTTATCCCAGCTCATTGAGCCTGCGAAACCACCAAACAAAATGGCTGTCTTATCCACACCCCAGTCGTATCCGGACCAGTTATGTCCAATCTGCGCAACGCCCTTTTTTACAGTATCCGTAACCTTAAGAGCTTTACCAAGCGTACCACCGGGAAAAACTTCCACTTTTACATTATTTGATGTGAAGAGTTCCATATTAGCTGCGGCTCCTCGAGCCACATACTCAAGCATAATTCCACCACCCCACGGCGTCGCCATGTCGAGCTTCGTGGCAGCTTGGGACGTTGTTACAGCTCCGAAGCCAATAACACTCGCAAGCCCTAACTTTAAGAAACTACTTTTCATTACTTACTCCCTGTTGGTTAACCTACAAAACGTAATTTTTTTAGGCCTGGGATATGATAAAGGTAACGATTGTTCAAGCCAGACCTTATTGTTCTACGCCTATTACAGATCTTCGAATTTAAACGGTAAATTTGTCAACGGAAAGTCTCAATAATACCACACACAATCTCGTATGCGTTTCTTATTGGGAGCTATCCCTGGTTTTCATTTGAGTGGGTTGTTTACCTAAATAGCTAGATATCCACCATCTACGGGCAGCTCAACGCCTGTAATATACGATGCATCGTCAGACGCTAAAAACAAAACGGCCTTGCCCACTTCTTCGGCCTCGCCTGCTCTTTTCATTGGAACATAAGCATCAAGAATTTTCTGACGATGTATTGGATCTGCCGTAACCCCCGAAGTTCGCATTGCAGGCATTATCCCCGGATGAACGCTATTTACTCTTATACCGTCTTTAGCAAACCGCACCGCACTTTGTTTTGTCATTGTTCTAACTGCCCCCTTCGAGGCATTATATCCCGGGTGTATGTAGCCTTGCCCCACAACACCGGATATAGAAGATATATTTACTATGGCGCCGCCGCCTGATTTAATAATTAAAGGAGCACAATGTTTGGTCCCTAAAAATGGGCCGGTTGCATTAATTCGCATCAAGTCTTCCCATGCCTTAACGTCGCCTTGGTCTTGATAACCACTGCCACTGATGCCAGCGTTATTAACGAGAACGTCAAGACGGCTATACGCACTATCAATTTTTTCAATAATGCTTTCCCAATTGTCTTCATTTGTAACGTCTAGCTGGATATAAATGGCTTCGCCACCCAGTTCCGTTATCTCATTAATGCGCTTTGATGCCTCATCCTCTAAGAGATCAGCAATTACAACTTTGGCTCCCTCCAAAGCAAAAAGTTTTGCCGTTGCAGCCCCCATACCGAATGCGCCTCCCGTTACGAGCGCTACTTTATTTTCAAATCGTCGCATTATCTCCCCCTCATTAAATCTGGATATTTAAGCCGTAACTAATCCACCATATTAATTTTTTATGTTCATCCGATACTAAAAAGGCAATAGATCTAATATCTGATTGAATAACGTCTCGTTTTTAGGATACTACCCACAGGCAGTTATAGACAAAAAAAATTAAGGAGCTCTCTATGGATTTCACCGAAATTCTGTTTGAAATTGATGAAGGTGTAGCAGTCATCACCTTAAACCGACCAGAGGCTAGGAATGCTTTAGCTCCGGTGATGCGACAAGAGTTAGCACATGCTTTAAAAACAGTTCGAGAAAAAGCGGGTGAAGAAGTCCGTGCACTGATACTCACCGGTGCTGGTGGCGCTTTTTGTGCTGGTGGTGACGTAAAGAGTATGGGTTCGCGGCTCAAATCGGCAGCCCTTGCACGAGAAGCCCTGCGCGACGACCATCAGAAGATGATAGACCTACTGAATATCGAAGTACCTGTGATTTCGTTAATCGACGGAGCTGCCGCAGGAGCTGGAGCTAATATTGCTTTAGCAGCAGATTTTGTTCTCGCTACACCAAAGGGTTTTTTATTGCAGGCTTTTGTAAGAATTGGGCTTATTCCAGACTGGGGCGGCATGTACATTCTTCCGAGGCTAGTAGGGTTACAAAAAGCGAAGGAACTCATTTTTTCTGGTCGACGCGTTTATGCTGAAGAAGCAAAGCAACTGGGCTTGGTATACAATATAGTGAGCCAGGAAAACGCATTAGCGGAAGCAAAGGCTTTTGCCAAACGTTTTGTAAATGCACCGACGAAGGCAATTGGGTTAGCAAAAGTTATTCTGAACCAATCTTTCAACCACGACTACAAAACGATACTAGAAATGGAAGCTATGGCTCAGGCTATTTCACGGGAGTCGGACTTTCATGCTGAAGCGATAAAAAGGTTCGCCCAAAAAGAACCACCTCTTTTTGATTGGGAAAGTTTTAAGTAGCTCTGAGAATAACTAGACACGTTTTAGACGCTGAAGAACTTCTTCCATCTTCTGCAAAAATGATGATCTGTCGAGCTTACTAAAACTTCGCTTTTGATCGAGTATTGCTCCTGTTTCACGCAGATAAGCGTTTAGATCGCGCATAGCAAGAGCATTGGCAATATTTTGTTCATCAAAATGATGTCCGGTTGGCGTTATAACGCAAGCTTGATGTTTTATGCAGTCTGCAGCAAGCGGAATATCCGACGTAATTACAAGGTCACCTTTTTTAGCGTTTTCTAATATCCATTTATCTGCAGCATCGAAACCATCTGAGACTAGAATGCGTTTAACTAAATGACTCTGGGGCAGTCTCATCAGACTATTAGACACCATGTAAACAAAAAGATTGTGACGCTCAGCTACTCTCACAACTTCCTGTTTAACTGGACAAGCATCAGCGTCAACATAAATAGCCATCGAAATCTCAACCTTCTTATAACAAAGTCAAAATCTTATAACCGCCCGTCTTTAAAGAACTTTAATCCACCATATAGCAGCGAATGGCATGGAGTGCTAACTCCCAGTTCTTTACCTAATCTTTTTACGTAACCTGACATTCCTTCCAACTCCATTCTTTTTCCAGCCGCCATATCATGGTACATCGATGCAAATAGGTCTGACGGTAAACCTTTAGACCACTTTAAAGAGTCCTCAATTACGTTGGGGTCGATGGCAATATTTTGTTTTAACGCTAAAGCTCGCACCTCCTCCATTAAGGCTATAGCCACTTCTAATAGGTCAGCATCATTATAGATCTTACCGACAGGGCTTCGACACAGACAAGATAACCCTGCATTCGTTGCTAATAGAATATATTTATCCCAAAGCGTTCCCACTATATTCTCCGTTACTTCACACCCAAAACTAGCAGGTTCACAAATAGCTCTGAAAGTATCTACGCGCTCACTAATCTCCCCAGAAAGTTCGCCAATCTTTAAACGCCCACCCGTGCTTTTATATTTTATAGTTCCTGGTGCTTCTATATAAGCAGAAGCATACGCTGCACCTCCTATAACTCGTCCAAGCCCAATTATTCTTTCCAATCTTTGCGGCCCATCCACACCATTCAAAACACTAATAACCATCGTGTTATCACCAAGTAATGGCTTTATAACTTCCGCGGCTGTCTCAATATCATAAAGTTTTACGCAAAATAAAACGACGTCGACCACACCTATTTCGCTTGGCTGGTCTGTCGCCATTATCGATTTCAAACATATTTCGTCGCCGTCACCTTTTAATAATAAGCCATCCTGATTGATAGCTTTTAGATGTTCCCCTCTAGCAATAAACGAAACATCTGCGCCAACTGATCCCAGCAGGCCACCATAATAGCCCCCCATTCCTCCAGTTCCCATAACAGCTATTTTCATGCAGTATCTCCCTTGAAAGGATTGTATAACTACGAGCGTATTAAAATTGAACCTAAGCGTGAAACTACACTTAAATTATCTAGTACTAATGATGATAAACGGGCAATGAAAATAGATACAGATACTTATTATACCCAGACAGAGCACCGCGCTAATTTACGTTCAAAATTATACGGAACCGTTGAAACCGATATTTGCATTATCGGTGGTGGTCTTGCCGGTATAAACACGCTTTTAGAAGTATCTGAAAAGAATATTTCGGCAGTGTTATTGGAAGAAAACAGGCTAGGAAGTGGTGCTTCAGGAAGAAACGGGGGTTTCTTATCGGCTGGATATTACGTCCCCATAAAAAGGCTGGAGGGGCGGTTAGGGCGAAAATATGCGCAAGATCTATATAGACTATCTGCAGAAGGTATCGAAATAGTACGCCGTCGATGTCAAAATTCACCTCAAACCGAAATCGATGCCGAACCCGGCATTGTAAGAATGTCCTGGGGCAAGAAAGAGAATAATCTCAAGGCACAAATAGATTATATGAACTCTATTTACGAGACTAAATTAACTTACTGGTCGAAAAGTAAAGTTGCGGAGCGTTATTCGAGTAAGAAATACAGTGATGCAATATTCAATCCCGATGCCTACCAACTACATTCATTGAATTATATTCATAAATGCGCTGTAGACGCCGAAAGTTTGGGCGCAAAAATTTTTGAAGAAACCACCGCTATAAGTATCACCAAGCGTAAAAGCTCTTATATTGTCTGTACCAATAATGGGCATGTAAAGGCAAACACTGTCGTTATATGCACCTCGGCTTGCCAAAATCATGTGAATACCAAATTATATAACGCCATTTTGCCAATAGGAACCTACGTTCTTCTTACTGAACCATTATTCGATCGATTAACAGAAGCCATTCGATCACCATATGCCGTTTCAGATAGTAGAAGGGTTGAAAACTATTACCGTCCCTTACGATCTACGCAAATACTTTGGGGGGAGGAATAAGCACACGATTAAAACCAAACAATCTTAAGCAGAGGATGCTTAAAGACTTGTTAAAGGTCTACCCACAACTCTCTGGAATTAGCGCGCAATTAGCGTGGTCTGGAACAATGGGTTATGCGACACATAGCATGCCTCAAATTGGTAAATTGGAAGATAATATATGGTATCTTCAGGGCTTTGGGGGACATGGACTTAGTACTACGGCGATTGCCGGTAATTTAATAGCGCGTGCAATCGTTGATGATGACGACACTTATGAGTTATTTTCCCCTTTCAGATTAAATTTCGTAGCAAAACCGCTTGGCTTACTGGGAGCGGAGTTAATTTATTTGAGTTGGAAAACAAAAGATTTATTGGACGAATATTTAGGTTAGGACTGATCGATAAAACGGATTAGTTTTACCTATATAACTTCCACAGACGAGGCGCATTTTCGAATGACACAAAATATTGAACTAGCCGACATTGGATTAATTGGGCTAGGTGTAATGGGAATAAATCTAGCAAAGAACTTTGCAGAAAAGGGTTTCTCTGTAATCGGCCACGACTCATCACCTTCACTTGCAATGAATGAGCCTACTATTTATGTTCATTCACAGCTAAAAGATTTTGTCAGAAACCTAGCAAAACCAAGAAAAATTTTATTTCTTCTCCCCGCCGGTGAAACTGTTGAGGAAATTATTCAATCGCTAGTTCCATACCTAGAACCAGAAGATCTAATCGTTGACGCCGGCAACTCGCATTTTGAAGATACAGAGCGACGATCCCAAGAACTCGCAACCAAAAAGATAAATTACCTAGGCCTTGGTGTCTCAGGAGGAGAAGACGGGGCGCGTAATGGTGCATCTTTTATGGCAGGCGGAAAACCAGATATCTTTGAAAACATTAAACCTTTTCTCGAGGCGGCCGCCGCCCGAGACCCAGATAATAACATATGCGCTAAACGATTAGGAGACGCAGCGGAAGTAGGCCACTTTGTGAAAATGGTGCATAACAGCATCGAATATGCAGAAATGCAGCTATTAAGTGAGGTATATTCGCAATTTGCTGAAATAAAAGGTTACAATAATGAAGATATTTCAAAAGCTATTACAAGTTGGCGTAATGAACTAGAGGGTTCCTTTCTATCGGACGTAACATCAAAAATTCTTAAAACTATCGACAATCTCACAGACGCTCCGCTAATTGATATGATAGAAGATATTGCCGAGCAAAAGGGAACAGGAAAGTGGGGAACTGTTTCCGGTATTGATTTGGGTGTTCCCGCTCCCACACTCTATGAAGGAGTATCTAGCCGTTTCATATCACAATGTAAACCAGACAGAATTACTGCATCTAAAATTTATAGACCAGTGTTACATAAAGATAACGCCTTATCGACAGATACTATAAGAAGAGCATTTTTAGCCGCAAAAATTTGTGCCTTTGCCCAAGGTTTTCAACTACTAAAAATAGCAAGCCTTAAATATTCTTGGAACTTAAAATTGAGCGACGTTGCCGAGGTATGGAAGGCTGGTTGTATACTAAGAGGTAATATTTTAAATAAAATTGTAGAAGCTTTCGATAGAAAGGCATCACTCACTAATCTTTTATTAGACACTGATTTATCCGAGGAACTTAAGCGTTCGATACCCAAACTCCGCTTAGTGGTATCGGAAGCAGCTTTATGTGGCCTTCCTCTTGCTGCACATAGCGCATCTCTCTCATATTTCGATAGTTTTATTAAATCAAAATTACCAATGAATATAATTCAAGCCCAACGCGATTTCTTTGGATCACACGGGTACAGACGAATTGACAGGTCGGGCACTTTCCACACTTCATGGGAAGACTAGGGTGGTAATTTTATTAATGGGTGTAAGTGGCTCTGGAAAAACAACCTTGGGCCGCCGCCTTGCTGCTAGACTTGGTTGTCAATTGCTGGAAGGTGACGATTTTCATTCTCCAGAAAACATAGAAAAAATGTCGGCAGGAGAGCCACTAACGGATAAAGATCGTCTACCTTGGTTGACAAAAATTTCTTCTGCAATTCAAACCAAAACTAATACAAACCAAGGATGCATCGTAGCATGTTCGGCTCTGAAGCGAAGATATAGAAAATTACTCATATCAAATATTAATCAAGCAAAACTCATTTATCTTCGAGGAAATAGAGAAACTATAGCCGCCCGCATGAGTGCGCGAACCCATTTTATGCCGCCCGCACTTCTCCAAAGTCAATTTGATACCCTCGAGCCGCCATCTTCTTGTGAAAACGCTCTGGTTTTAGATATCTCACAGGGAATAGAAGAATGCATGCAATATCTTATAAAAGAACTAAAGTTGACTTAGCAGAGAAGCCTGAACTGAAGGTTAAAAGAACCTGCTATAATCAAAATTTGATAGCTCCTGCTTACTCGCTTTTCCAGTAATCATATGCGCAGCCAGTTCTCCGGCCCCAGGGCCTATACCAAAGCCGTGACCACTGAACCCAGTGGCCAAGTAAAAGCCCGGTATTTTTTCGACAGGCGAAATAACCGGAACGGCATCCGGAGTGACGTCAATTAGCCCGGCCCAACTCTCAATGATGGTAGCATTTTCCAACTCGGGAAAAAGATTTTGTAAATTATTAAATGCTTCATTCAAGATTTTCTGGCTCGGCGACACATCGTAAATTCTCTCCAATTCAAATGGACTTGGCCCGTCAATATTCCAGCGCCGAGCTGTCATCAATTCTTTGTAAAACCTGCCGTTTAACTTTATCCTAAGCCGGCTTTTTTCTTTCTTATAACTCTCTAAATACTTGATACCCCATTTAAATGTATCGGGTACAATAGGCGCTTCTGTGGCTGATCCATGTGCAACCGTATAACCGCCATCTTGACGCCTCCTTAGCGCTACATCCCTGCACCAAATAGAATGTTTTGATATTTCTGGTGCTGGAGAAGTACGTAAAACGGAGGATCGAACCTTTAGTTGTGGCAGCGGAATATTATGTCGCCCACAAAATAATGATGACCAAGTTCCTCCAGCGCATAAAACGGTATTAGTTTTTATTGATCCCAACTCCGTGCGTACAGAGCAAACACGACCAGCCTCAGTCTCAAAGCCAAAAACAGCGCAGTTTGTCAATATATTAGCGCCTAAATTATTTGCACCCCTCGCCAACGCAGTGGTTGCCTTACTTGGCTCCGCCTTCCCATCACTTGGTGTTCGAAGAGCCGCTAACCACCCGCCACTGTTATTTGGTATGTATTTTTGAATTTCAGCCTTTGGAACTATGTGAGAATCAATCTGATATTCTTTTGCATGTTTCAACCAATCTTCATAACCAGCAACTTGTTCCTCCGTATTAGCTAAGTAAAAAACTCCAGCTTGTTTGAAACCAATATCCTCACCTAATTCTTTTGAGAGTCCTTTCCATAAGGCGAGGCTTCTCATGATTGTGGGAATTTCTGCAGGATCACGACCTTGTTGTCTCACAAATCCCCAATTTCTAGAAGACTGCTCTCCAGCAATAATACCTTTTTCAACAAGAGTAACAGAAACACCGCTTTTCGCTAAATAATACGCCGTTGAGACTCCAATTATCCCTCCACCAATTATCACCACATCACTTTCTTTGGGAAATGATGTCATCCAAACTGTTCCCTTACCTTTAAAAATTGAATATCAGGCCAGGTTTCCACCGCATTCTGTAAATGCCAGGCATTCCGAGCTAGAAAAACCGGCAGGTCATCATGATCATAAGCTAGGTCTCCTGGGTTCTTGTCGATAAAGCGCTTTAATTCCTGTGAGTTGTCACTATATAGCCAGCGAGCCGTGTCAAGTGGAGCTGTCTCAAAATTAACAGGAATATCGTACTCTGTTCGGATCCGGTCTGCTAAAACATCAAATTGTAGGGTCCCAACAACACCAACTATCCAATTAGAACCTATATTAGTCCGGAAAACTCTTGCCACCCCTTCCTCTGCCAGCTGCGTAACAGCCTTTCCTAAATGCTTCGCTCTTAGCGGATCCAATGGACGGACACGTTGTAAAATTTCAGGTGCAAAGCTGGGTATACCAGTAATTTTAATATCTTCGCCTTCGGTAAAAGTATCGCCGATCCTTAGATTGCCATGGTTGGGAATACCTATTATGTCTCCTGGGAACGCCTCCTCAGCCAACTCTCGTTCTTGAGCGAGAAACATAACGGCGTTGTGCACATTAACGGCTTTTCCACTTCGAGGGTGCTTTAGCTTCATTCCCCTTTTAAAATGGCCAGAACAAATCCTAGCAAAAGCAACTCTGTCCCTGTGCTTTGCATCCATATTTGCTTGTATTTTAAATACGAAACCAGAAACTTTTTTGTCGCAAGGTTCAATAAGCTTATTTTCAGTTTTTTGTGATCTTGGAGCCGGTGCAAAATCAGACACCCCTTGCAATAATTCCCGCACACCAAAATTATTAATCGCACTGCCAAAATAGACCGGCGTTAGATTACCTGATAAATAGGCTTCATGATCGAATTTTGGACAAAGCTCTCTGACCATTTCTACTTGTTCTCTGAGTTCAGAAGCCTGTTGTTCTTCAAGCAGCTCGTCCAACCTGGGATCGCTTAACCCATTACAAACCATACCAGCGTCAGGCTCCGATTCGCTGCCTCTTGCTACAAGCATAAGCCGGTCGTTGAAAAGATCATAGCAACCCCTGAATAGTTGTCCCATTCCTATAGGCCAACTTGCGGGCACAACATCTATTTGCAGCGTTTGCTCAATCTCATCAAGCAGTACGAATGGATCTTGTGACTCTCGGTCCAACTTGTTTATAAACGTTGTTATTGGCATATCGCGTAATCTGCAAACTTCGAACAACTTTCTGGTTTGTTGTTGAATACCCCGTGCAGCATCAATAACCATGACCGCTGAGTCCACGGCCGTTAGCGTTCTATATGTATCTTCGGAAAAATCTTCGTGGCCTGGTGTATCCAGCAAATTAAAGGCGTTACCCTTGTACTCGTAACTCATCACCGAAGATGCTACAGAAATACCTCGTTCTCTTTCAACCTTTAGCCAGTCAGAATGAGCTCGACGCTGCTCGCCTCTGGCTTTTACCGCACCAGCCATTTTTATAGCTCCACCAAAGACAAGAAATTTTTCTGTTAATGTTGTCTTTCCTGCGTCAGGGTGTGAAATAATTGCAAAAGTTCGTCGACGCGAAACTTCACTATTTAAATCTGTCATAACTCATCCTTATCTGCGATCAATATATAAACTCTTCGTTACTAAATGCCAAATGTGGGGAAGTATTTTTGTGGGTATCGCACTTTCAGCAACCTCTATATAAAATCATAAAGAAAACCGTTGAGGCTCATATATTGTTGCGATCAGGAAAAAATAACTTAATTACCGATATCTCAGGCATTTTTGTTGGAAATTCATATGATGAAGAATTGCGTTCAGGCGTTACCGTTATCATGCCTAATTGTAGGTGCGTGGCGTCAATAGATATTAGAGGTGGCGGCACTGGAACAAGAGATACGGAACTTCTCTCACCCGATGGAACAGTAGAAAAGGTGGACGGGATTGTGTTGGCTGGCGGCTCAGCGTTTGGTTTGGATGCGGCAGGGGGAGTGATGCACCATCTTCAGAAAACAGGTAAAGGCCTGCCAATTAAAGGCATAAAGGTCCCAATTGTTCCACAAGCAATACTTTTTGATTTATTGAACGGCGGCAATAAAGATTGGGCCAGCCAGCCGCCCTATTGGCAATTGGGATATGAAGCCGCTTCGAACCCAAAAAAGAACTTTAAACTTGGCAATAACGGCGCCGGGTATGGCGCTATAGCGGGTAATATTAAGGGAGGACTTGGCAGTGCTTCGATTTACGTTCCTGAGCTGGATATCACAGTCGGGGCCATAGCGGCAGTAAACTCAGCAGGTTCCGTATTAATACCCGGCACCAAGGCTTTCTATGCATGGGATATGGAACTGGAAAACGAATTTGGTGGCATACTGCCTCCAGAAAATTTTGATAAAGCAATTATTGCAGTTCCCAAACATAGCTCACTACATGAAAACACAACACTAGCTGTTGTCGCTACCGACGCTAATTTAACAAAGTCTGAGACCCGCCGGTTAGCTATAATTTCCCAAAACGGTCTAAGCCGCGCCATTCGTCCTTCTAGCACGCCTTTAGATGGAGACATCGTCTTTGCTATATCGACCGGAGAAAAAAATATAGACGATAAAGTAAAAAAGATTGGTACACTTGGAGCTCATGCTGCCAATTGTTTGGGGCGATCGGTTGCTCGTGCTGTCTACGAAGCAGAAACACTAGGCAAAATATCAAGTTACCGAGATCTTCAAGATAACGACGAGAACTAGTAATAAGTTTTTGGATTAAAGATTTGAGGCACGATCGCGTAAAACAAATTTCTGAATTTTACCTGTTGATGTCTTTGGAAGGTCACAAAAAACTACGGTTTTTGGGATCTTATAACTTGCTAGGTTTTCCCTGCACCAGCTTACCACTTCATTCTCGGTCAATCCAATTTGCCCTGGCGCCACTGTTATAAACGCGCAGGGCGTTTCACCCCACTTTTCATCTGGCCTCGCCACAACAGCCGCTTCCATTATTTTAGGGTGTTTGTATAGAGCTTCTTCGACTTCTAACGACGAAATATTTTCTCCCCCCGAAATAATTATGTCTTTGGATCTGTCTTTGACTTCCGCATAACCGTCAGGATGCATTACAGCCAGATCACCGCTGTGAAACCAACCATGTTTAAATGCCTCTTCAGAAGCGGACGGATTCTTCAAATATCCCTTCATAACCGTATTACCCCGGATCCAAATTTCCCCAATTGTAGTTGCGTCTGCGGGAACATCCTGAAGAGTGTCCGGATTTACGACTCGAAACCCTTCCAAAGTTGGATAACCTACACCCTGTCTTGCCATCCTTGTGGCTTTTAATTCTAACTCCAGATCGTCCCATTCCGGGGGCCAAGCACATATACCGGAAGGACCATAGGTTTCGGTAAGCCCATAAAGGTGAAGTACTTTAAAACCTAACTTTTCCATCGACGCTATCACTGCACTCGGAGGTGCCGCACCGCCAGTAGCAATTTGAACTAGATGTCCAAATTCTTTTTTAACCTCGTTAGGAGCATGCACGAGCATATTCAAAACTATAGGTGCACCGCACATATGGCTCACCTTGTGCTGATCGATAAGTTCAAATATCAAAACTGGATCAACGGATCTTAAGCAAACGTGCGTGCCGCCCACAGCTGTGACCGCCCATGTAAACGTCCACCCGTTGCAATGAAACATTGGCAAAGTCCACAAATAACATGAAGAGGAATCTAGGCCAAACGCGATTGCATTCCCCATAGCATTTAAAAATGCCCCGCGATGATGAAAAACAACACCTTTAGGATTACCCGTAGTACCAGAGGTGTAGTTTAAAGCCATCGAGTCCCATTCATCATGAACTTGTGGCCATTCATAATTAGGGTCTCCCTCAGCCAAGAATTCTTCGTAGTCTTTATCTCCTAATAATCTCAGCCCAGGCACCAGAGCATCATCTATACCAATCAAAACTGGAGGCGCTTTCATCATTGCAACGACTTGCTCTATTACCTCGGAAAACTCTTTGTCTACGAACAGAATTTTGGCTCCACCATGTTCCAAGATAAAGGCTATTGCTGCGGGGTCTAATCTATAATTCAAAGCGTTTAATACTGCCCCTGCCATCACAACGCCGTAATGTGCTTCCAGCATAGCAGGTGTATTGGGTGCGATTATGGCAATGACATCCCCTTTTTGAATCCCCCTTCTATCCAAAGCCGAGGCCATTTGCCTACATCTACGATTAAACTCTAGGTATGTACGCCTAATATCTCCATGTATAATCGCAACCTTTTGAGGCCATGTCGTGGCCGCCCTATCTAGAAAGTCTACAGGAGTTAAAGGAGCATAATTTGCTCGGTTGGCGCTTAAGCCATTTTCATATATCGTCATTTATATTCTTTTCGCCAAACTAGATTTTTGTGATGAACTAGAACCACTATAAGTTTTTTGTGATTTTAAGGCTTATTCAGATTGAAACGCAATGATCCAAATTGATTTATTTTCTGATATCATTTGCCCATGGTGCTATATAGGGCGATCTCGTTTAAAACGAGCACTAGAAACCCGAGAAGACTTGGAAATAAAAATCAATTGGCGAGCATTCCAATTAAATCCTGAAATGCCAAGGGAAGGTATACCAAGACAGCAGTATTTAGCTCTTAAATTTGGTAATAAAGAAAGAGCAGCTTCCATATACTCAAATATACAAAAGGCGGGAGAGCTAGAGGGCTTAATATTTAATTTTGATAAGATTTCCCATACCCCAAATACAGTTCTGGCTCATCGTTTTATCGACTGGTCAAAGAAGTTAAAAAAATCGGAAAAAACCGTCCAAAAACTATTCATAGCGTATTTTGTTGAAGGACGTAACATTGGTTTAATTGAAACACTGCGAGAGATTGCGTTTGATTTAGAAATGGATACCGACGAATTCGATGATTACTTTGAGAGTGACGAAGGTTTAAATCAAGTCAAGGCAGACACCAGATTTGCAACAGGGAATGGCATCACTGGTGTTCCGTATTTTATTTTCAATAAACAATTTGCGATTACTGGGGCACAGGAACCAGAAGCTTTTCTACCTTTGCTTGATCTAAAAGCGGAACAGGAATTCTAGAAACCTCTCTAAATCAAGCTGCGATAGCCGCCAGATCTCGCATTATTCGCGTTAAGCCGTTAACTCTATCCGACGACTTCTGCCAATTTCGTTTATAAACTAACTTATGATCTGTGCGAATATGGGCAGTATTTTTTTCTTTTTCTAATAGATTAAGCAAACCTTCAAGATTCTTTACACTATCATTTCTAAACGCAATTACAGCGCCCTTTGGTCCTGCATCAATTTTCTCAACATTTGCGGATCGACATAACTTTTTAAGCAAGATAACTTGAAATAAATTATTTACCTCGGCAGGCAAGCGCCCAAATCGATCAGAAAGTTCCGCGGCAAAAGAGTCTATTTCATCAGTGCCCTGCAGATCCGCTATCCGTCGGTAAATACTCAGCCTAACATTTAAATCCGGAATAAAACTGTCGGGTATTAATACAGGATTACCTATCGATATTTGTGGCGTCCACTCATTATCCAATATCTCATCCATCTTTTCTTTATCGCGCGCGGCTAATACGGCTTCTTTAAGCATATGCTGGTATAATTCTATACCCACTTCCCTGACCTGTCCGGACTGTTCTTCACCCAATAGATTACCAGCACCTCTAATATCCATATCATGACTGGCGAGGCTGAAGCCCGCCCCCAAACTGTCCAGCGTTTGCATAACTCCCAGTCGTTTTTTCGCATTTGGGGTAAGCTGTTTAGTTGGATGGGTAGTTAAATAAGCATACGCTCTTGTCTTGGATCGCCCAACACGGCCTCTTAACTGATACAATTGCGCCAAGCCAAATTTGTCCGAATTATGGATGATAATTGTGTTTGCATTGGGAATGTCTAAACCGGACTCTATGATGTGTGTACTCAGCAAAACATCATATGATCCATCGCAGAAAGCCGCCATTATATCTTCAAGATCCGAAGGCAACATTCTACCATGAGCCGAAGCTATTTTTAGATCCGGGATTAGTTTGATCAAGCGATCGTATACCCTTGAGAGATCTTCTATTCTCGGGCAAACATAAAACACCTGGCCGCCTCGATGCCGCTCCCTTTGAATAGCTTCTCTAATTACCAACCCATCATAAGGCATTATGAATGTTCTAATCGCTAAGCGATCTACCGGTGGCGAGGCTATAAGGGATAGATCTCTTACTCCCGACATAGCTAATTGCAAGGTTCTTGGTATTGGAGTGGCTGTCAACGTTAAGACATGAATATCGCCTCTAATTTGTTTCAACTTTTCTTTTTGCGCCACACCAAAATGCTGCTCTTCGTCGATGATCAGTAATCCTAAATTACTAAATTCAATCGACTTTCCAAGCAAAGCATGTGTCCCAATTACAATATTACACTCGCCGCTATTAACTTCTGACTTTACTTTTGAGAGTTCTTGGGACGTGAGCAACCTCGATAGTTGTCTAACTTTAATGGGAGTGCCTGAGAAACGCTCGGAGAACAATTGATAATGCTGCCGACACAAAAGTGTTGTGGGCACAACGATAGCAACTTGCAATCCCTGGGACGCTGCAACCATCGCAGCACGTAGTGCAACCTCTGTTTTACCAAAGCCGACGTCTCCACAAATTAATCTGTCCATGGGACGGCCTCTTGCAAGGTCCTGCAAAGTATCCGAGATTGATTTTAATTGGTCTTCTGTCTCATTATATTTAAATCGTGAACAGAATGCTTCGTAACTTATGCTGGGAACCTCAATTTTTTCTGTTATCTGAAGTTCCCTCTCGGCTGCCGTTGTGATTAATTGATCGGCCATGTCTTTCAAACGTTTTTTTACTCTAGCTTTTCTTGATTGCCAGGCTATACCTCCCAGTTTATCTACCACTGCCCCTGAGTCTTCTGAACCGTATCGCGTTAAAACATCAATATTTTCGACAGGAAGAAATAATTTATCGCCGCCGCTGTATTCTATAGTTAGACAATCGTGCGGTGCTCCGCCTATTTCTAGGGTTTCTAATTTCTTAAATTGCCCAATCCCATGCTCCAAATGAACGACAAAATCTCCATCTGAGAGTGCGGACACTTCGCGCAAAAAATCTTCGCCTCTTTTTTTTCTCCGCTTTGACGGCCGAGCTAATCGTTCACCTAATATATCGGGTTCCGATATAAAGAGAACATCTGGACTATCAAAACCTTTGTCAATCCGAAGAATTGCTATCCCGATTTTATTCATAGAGAGCGATGATACTTCATTATAATTATGAACGGCTTCAACCATCAGTTCAGATTGTTCTAGCAATATCTTTTCAATACGCTCAGCCGAGCCGTGTGAAAAAGCACAAATCAGAACTTTTTTTCCATTTGCCTGTGTCTTTTGAATTTTCTTAATTAACTCATCGTACACATTACTAACTTGTCGTTGTCGTATTTCTGTAAGATCAATCCCTGGGGCGATATTTGAATCGATTAAAATGTTATTGCAATCTGATGGTAGAATAAAATTAAGTGGATGAAATTGGATAACGTTAAATTTCTCTTGTTTTTTAGACCATTCCTCGGGCGTGATATAAAGGAAATTAGGCGTTAGCGGCCTATAAACGGCCATGTCGTCAGCCGCTGATGAATTGGCCAACGAGCTACGAGCCTCAAAATATTCGTTTATTAACTCAAATCTTGTTTGAGCGACTGCTTCCACCTCACTATCGAGTGATACAAATTTCGATTTCGCATACACTTCTAGCGTATCTAATCTACTGTAAAAAAATGGAAGCCAATGTTCCATGCCAACATAATACCTTCCTTCAGCAATTGTCTGGTATATTTGATCATTGGATGCTTTAGCGCCAAAGGCTTCTCTGTAGGAGCTCTTAAATCGATTTATGCTTTCTGAGTTCAAAATGATTTCTGCAACAGGACTGAGCTTTGCAGATTCTATACTGTCTATTGATCTTTGAGTTATAGGATCAAAACGTTTTAAACTTTCTAACTCATCTCCAAAAAAGTCGAGCCGCAACGGTTCGTCGCGCCCAGCGGGGTAAATATCGATTATTCCGCCCCTCACAGCAAATTCTCCTGCTTCCCTGACCGTATCAGTGCGGAAATATCCACCATTTTCTAAAGTAAGTAAAAGTTCCGACAACGGATAGCTTTTGTTGAGTTTTAAATTTATCGACATGCCTTTAAAAAAACTTAATGGAGGCAGTCTTTGCAGGAATGCATTAACTGTTATTAAGATTAGACAAGTATTATTCACGTCCAGTTCTGCTATTCTGGTCAAAGCAAAACACCTCTGGCTAGTAATCCCAGAATTTGGTGAGACACGATCATACGGCAAGCAATCCCACGCAGGAATTTTTAATATCTCCAGATCTGGTGCAAAGAACCTAACATACCCTTCAAGATCATCCATTCTTGCATCATCGCGGCATATATGAATGATCCGATTGTGCTTTTCCACTAAGTCGGAAAGTAGTTTTCCATCCCAGCCAGAAACGGCATTTGATATACCTGAAATCTTAGTGGCCATTATTTTTCATTAAGATATTCGGATAAATTAAATTCTTTTATCAACTCTAATACGGTAGTTTGGAAAGTAGTTGGGGCAACCTCCATACCGGTTATCCATTTATACAGTCTTGGATCCTCAATTTTTAATAGTTCTTCATAATCGTCCAATTGTTCTAATTCTAATGTGTCCAAATACTTTTCGGCAAAGTTGCCTAGAATTAGATCGGTTTCCTTTGTGCCAGTATAAAAGCTTCTATACTTTAGCCGTTTTATACGATCAGTCTGCTCAATCATCTTTTTACCTTTAACATTCAGATTTTGCGCCCCTCCGAAATAGTAGCTGGATACACAAACAGCAGCATTTCTATATTAAAATCACAAAATACAAGAGCTATCACTAGCATCGCTTCCTAAAAATACTTAATATATTATTCATTATCATGAAGCCAATCTTGAATTCTTTGTTTTATTAAAAAAAGATAAAAATGCGGCCAGAAATCCTATTCAAGCTTTTTTCTCCACAAACAATTTTAAGCGGTATCGGGCCACGTACACGGCTATTAACTGAAAAAATTACGGGTCCACATGTCGTAAATTTACTTTGGCTACTTCCAATTAATATTGTGAGCCGCACCTTATTTGAAAAACTTGTATTGGTACCAAAAGGTGAAATCGCCACTCTTAAAGTAAAAGTTTTAGCGCATAAAGCAGCCTACAATCGTCGCCAACCGTACACGGTAGACTGCATGGTTTATGATGAGCCACTTCGTTTAATTTTTTTTAACGGGAAAAAAGATTATCTTCTTAAGATACTTCCAGTTGGTGAAGTTCGCTTTGTCAGTGGACGTCTTGAATTTTTCCGCGGTAGATATCAAATAACGCATCCTGATTACATCGTATCAGAAGATGCGCGCGAAACAGTTTGCGGCATAGAGCCTGTATATCCGTTAACCAGTAATTTATCAAACAAAGTCCTTCGAAGATATATTAGTCAAGCTCTTCGATTAGCTCCAAATCTACCAGAATGGCTCAATCAAGATACATTGACAGGACACAAATGGAAATCATGGAAAGATGCGTTGATTGAAGCCCACAACCCGAAAGCAGAAACCCAACTTTCACCAAACTCAACTGCGCGTAGCCGACTAGCCTATGATGAATTATTAGCGAACCAACTTGCTCTTGGTTTAATACGCAACAGACAAAAGAAGCATCTTGGAAAAGTTATAAAACCTTATAACAAATTACGTAATCTCGCTATTAATATTCTCCCCTATGATTTAACGTCAGGTCAGATCGCTGTTATAAGAGAAATCGATAATGACCTTGCTTCCGAAGATAAAATGCTACGATTACTTCAAGGGGATGTAGGAAGCGGAAAAACAATCGTCGCCTTTCTGACACTGATCTCTACTGTAGAAGCCGGCTTCCAAGGTGCCTTTATGGCACCAACCGAAATTCTTGCAAGACAACATTTCGAATTCTTAAAACCAATCGCCAATGAAATAGGTATTTCGGTTGATATAATCACGGGAAAAGACACGAAGAGTAAAAGAGCTTTAATACTCGAAAAATTAGAGACCGGGGCGACTAATTTATTAATAGGCACCCACGCTTTATTCCAAAATGAGGTGAAATTTAAAAACCTTGGGTACGCGGTAATAGACGAGCAGCATAAGTTTGGCGTTAATCAGAGATTGGCGTTGGGGGATAAAGGGGCAGGAACCAATATTCTGATTATGACAGCGACTCCTATCCCACGAACGCTAACAATGATCGGTTATGGCGATCTCGATATATCCTACTTAACAAGTAAATTACCGGGCAGAATTCCCATTAAAACAAAAGCAATTTCTTCAGAACGGATAGAAGAGGTTATCGAAGGTATAAGTCGAGCAATAAAAAAAGGAGCAAGAGCTTACTGGATCTGCCCTTTGATAGAAGACAACGAAGAAAATGCATTAGTTGCTACAGAAGAACGTTTCCAGTACCTGGACAGCATTTTTGCAGGAAGAGTCGGTTGGATTCATGGCCGGATGAAGTCATCGGAAAAAGATGCGATCATGAATGAATTTCGACTTGGAGATAAAGATATACTGGTATCTACAACCGTTGTTGAGGTAGGGGTAGATGTTCCCGACGCCACAATAATGGTGATAGAGCATGCCGAAAGGTTTGGTTTATCTCAGCTTCACCAATTACGCGGACGAGTAGGTCGGGGCAAATCACCATCAACCTGCCTTTTACTATATCATCCCCCTTTAAACGAAACGGCACGGCTACGAATTCAGACTATTAGAGATAGCGACGATGGTTTTGCTATAGCGGAACAAGACCTTAAACTGCGGGGCTCTGGGGAACTACTGGGAACGCGGCAAAGCGGGCTACCGGAAATGAGAATAGCCAACTTAGACATACACCATGACTTACTAACAAAGGCTCAGAAAGATGCAGAAGACATTTTGTCTTTGGATCCACTTTTAAAGACAAAGAGAGGCGCCGCACTAAGAACGCTTTTATATCTTTTTGAGAGGGATACGGCTGTTCAGTATTTAAACAGTGGTTAATGTTCCCCTACAAATTCAGAGGAATAAGTAAAGACGCCTACTCATCATTATTGTTTATTAAATTTTGTTATTACCCACAATAATCGTCGGTTGCTCTATTTTCTCGGGGCTTCTTTGGTCCGCTGGAGTTACAATACCTGTGGAAACGAGCATTTTAAAACCTTCCTCTGGCGACATAGACAAATAATGTAAATCACGTTTAGGCACAAAAAGCAGAAAGCCCGATGTTGGGTTTGGTGTGGTCGGGACAAACACGTTTATCATTTCTTCATTGATCACATTTTGAACTTCTCCTTTTGTGGTCCCCGTGACGAACCCCATTGTCCAAATTCCTTTTCTGGGATACTCAAATAAGACAACATAACGGAAAGAATTAGATTTTTGAGATAGCACCGTCTCCATTATTTGTTTAATTGCGCCGTAAATATTACTTATAACAGGCATCCGAGCCATAAGATTTTCTGTCATGCGGACTACCCATCGTCCCATTAACCCGGCCGCTAACCAGCCAATGACAGTGAGAGTTAAAATCGTTAGAACAAGACCTAAACCTGGAATTTGTATAGGCAAATAACTTTCAGGATTATATTTATGTGGCAATAAACTCACCACATTGTTGTCGAAGAAATTAATTATTCCCCAGGCTATCCAAAGGGATATGCCTATTGGAGCCGTAATCAATATTCCAGCAAAAAAATAGGCGCGCATACGCCCGAAGAAAGTCCTTTTGGGATGAACAAATCTACGTTTTGGTGCTCTTTTAGCCACTAAAAAACTCCGTCAAGCAGCTAAACAGCCGTTATGAGAGATTGAATATATAGAGATATAGCTACCATCTCTACTACATGCATTAGGTTTGGTCTATTTATTTAAAAAAGCATATCAATGAAGACGCTTGTTGACCCGTCGTTCGACCAAAGCAAGGATTTCCGCCCTTCGTTTTCCATTATTAGCCATTGCGATTTTAAAAAGGCGCGATGCTTCATTTTCGGGCGGAACCGGTGGCTCTACACCAAGCTGACTAAAAGCGAGTTGTTCCGCTCTATTTAACACGTCCGGCGAAATACGTTTTCGCATTTTCCTAATCATTAATAATATTTTTTGTTTTTCATCTAATTCCTCAAACGAAACTGCTTTCTTTTTTGCGGCTGTTTTATTCTTAACTTTTTGAGTTTTAGATTTAAAAAAAAACATTTTAAACAATCAGTTAGACGATGGTTTTATTGTAAAAGTTGCAGCAAGCGCTCCAGATGTTATTTTTGTGACCATTGCTTCCGCCCGGCCGTTATAAGAATGTCCGTCCTTTGATAAGCTAACACTGCACTTAAATTTTTGACCTTTTGCAAGTATTTTTTCATCGTACGGCTCCAATATAAAACCTTTTAAGCTGTAATCACGAACATTAAAGGTAAATTTATCAACCGTAACTGTTCCTCTAGAATTTGCATTCGGCCTTGGGCTATTAACGGAAACATTTGATACTTTTGGTGCTTGCTTTGTTTTAATAAAATCGAAGACCCCCATCTGATACACTCCAAATTTAGAATATAACCAAATAAAAACCCAGATATTCTATACGAATCGGCTGTTGTGGTAAATAACTTTATGTCAATACAAAATAACCGTAATTTCTTGTTAAATAAAACGGCGCAAATTTTATCATTTTAATCGTTTTAAATTTTGCATAAATCGATCAATCACTTGAGATTTTTCATGCTAAACTGCGCTTAACTTTATCTATTATATTAGATGAACTATTTCCCTCTAAATAAGGAATAGTTAATACTTCTCCCCCATAGGACCTTACAAAATCACCACCAATGATATCTTGAATGTTATAGTCGCCTCCCTTAATGATTATATCTGGCCTCAGCTGTTTAATTAATCTTTCTGGCGTTTCTTCATCGAAGATGATAACAACCGATACCGCTTTTAATGCTGTTAAAATTATCTTCCGAGATAATTCGTCTTGTATCGGTCTTGCACTGCCCTTTAACTTTGCAACAGATCTGTCACTGTTCAGTCCGACTACTAGGATGTCACAGTATGTTCTTGAATTTTCGAGTAAAGCTATATGTCCGGGATGTATTAAGTCAAAGCATCCATTTGTAAACCCAATTTTCTTACCTAATTCGCGCCATTTAATGACTTGGTCTATGGTCTTTTTTTCAGTTTCGGCAGCGAATTTATCATTAGTCACTTTTAATCCCCTAGATACCGTTATTTAATGAAGTAATGGAATTTTGAAATTATAAACTATAAATTATCGTTATACATACATTACTCATCGTGTGGTCAATTGTTCTGCACTCTTTACCAAGGCTGCATTTTCGAAAAGTACCAGTAACATGACAAATGAAACCTCTTATGATGAAACAATACATTTTAGAGAAAACCTCACTTTATTAATTAATAATCTTTCTGAGACTTGCTGGAATAACTTACCAAACAAAATACATCAAAAAGTGGCTATGGTATTTTGCGACGATATATCAGCTATTATTTCTGGTCATAGTGACGAAACCGTAAAAAAAATCGTTCGTAAATTAACAGAGCATGAAAGCATTAGCGGCACTACGCTTCTTAATGGCACCGGAGCGAAAATAGATAAGCACTCTGCTGTCATCGCAAATGGTACAGCCGGTGATTGGTGCGAACTCGATGGCGGATATCGGCATGCCCTTTGTCATGGCGGTTTATATTGTATCCCTGCCCTTATTGCCGAAGCCGAAGCTTTGAACGCACAAGTTAAAGATGTTCTGCGAGCTCTACTGATAGGTTATGAAATTATTGCAAAACTCGCAAAATGTTTTAAATACGAAAATTTAAAACTTCATGGACATGCGAGTTTAGCCGCAATAGGCGCTGCTGCTGCAATCGGCACTCTGAGAAAGCATACGCCTGAAATGGTCTTTCAGGCCGTTAATTCCGCTTCAACATTGGTTAACCCGGGCCCTTTTGATCATGCTGTAAAAGGAGCGCTAATAAGGAATACGTGGCCGGGTCTAGCTGCGTCAAATGGATTATGGGCGGTAGATTGGTTGGAGATGGGAGTTATTGCAACAGAGAATTCTATTTATCAAATATATAAAGATATCTTTGGAGCAAGCTGTGACCCAGAAACTCTTAAATATAATCTGAATGAAACCTGGGAAATAGAAGCGTCTTATCACAAAGAACATGCTTGTTGCCAATATAGCCATTCCGCCGTCGAGGCCGCTAGAAATATTATTGAAAATCACGGTGTTCTCTGCGTGTCAAATATCAATTCAGCCACCTTAGAGACCCACTGGCGCGGAGAACTCTTGAGCAACCCGTCACCACAAACAACATTAGCCGGGAAATTTTCAATGGAACACATTGTAGCGACCACACTAAAACACGGTAACGCTGACACAGAAGCTTTCAATGAAAACTCGCTTTTTGATCCAGACATTGAAAGGCTTAGAAAAAAAATAAGTCTTATTACCTATGAGCCTGAATTGGAATGGCCCAACGATCGACCTGCGAGATTAAAAATTGAGCTTACAGACGGAAAAGTTCTTGTTAATGAATGTCTAAGCGCTAAAGGTGGCCCTGATTTTCCATTTAAGTCTGCCGACATCGAAAACAAATTGAGAAATCTTGTAGTCGGCAACCCAAGTTACTTACTGGAACCTCTCGTAAACATTCTTAACTTGAGAGATGATTACTTGAACGCTAACTGGAAAGATATAATTCAGAAATAAGATCGTCCTACATCATTAACCTGGGTAGGGTAAGAGTAATTTCTGGTATGAAAATCAATAAAAGAAGAGTGAGTATGTCTATAATCAGAAATGGCATAACTCCAGAAAAGACATCTTCCAAGCTTAATGGAACAGGAGATGCACTTCTCACAACGTAAACATTTAAACCAACTGGAGGCGTAATTAAAGAAATTTCAGCCAATTTAATGGCTATTACACCAAGCCAAATTGGGTCAAAACCAACACCTATTAAAATGGGATACATAACCGGAAGCGTTATTACCATAATCGCAATCGGATCAATTAGCATCCCTAGAATCAGATAAATTACGGCAAAAGCAAATAGATACGTATACTTGTTCAACTCTAATGACAAAAGAAATTGCGAAACATCGGCAATGATACCAGTGTATGTGAGATATCGAGCAAAAATAATGCCCCCAATTACAATTATAAAAATGACCGAGGTCGTGACACCAGCATCTTTGAACGTATTCAGTGTGGTAGCTTTGGTCAGCCTTCTTTTTGCCACAACAATCAAAAAAGCACCGAAAGCACCTACCGCACCTGCATATGTTGGAACAAAGAAACCGGTATAAATACCTCCAATAACCAATAAGAATAAAAACCCAATACCCCAAACCCCTTTTAAAGAGCTTATACGTTCGCTCCAATTTATGGCGATTTTAGATTGCGGGGCCATATCCGGGCGAACCTTCGCTATTGTATAAATACCACCCATATACATGGCTGCAGACAGTAAGCCCGGCACTAATCCTGCCATCAGTAAAAGTGCCACAGACTGTTCAGTCAAAATAGCATAAATGACCATGATGATACTTGGAGGGATAAGTGATGCAAGCGTACCTGATGCAGCAATACAACCCGCGCTTAGCCTTCTATCGTAACCAAAAGCTGTCATTTCAGGGAGCGCAATTTTTGTGAAAACTGCAGCATTAACAACAGTAGATCCACTTGCTGCGCCAAATGCTGCCGAGGCAAGCGTAGTAGCCATCGCCAGTCCACCAGGCAAACGCCCCAGCCAATTATAAGCGGCTTTATATAAATCTCTCGTCAATCCCGCCTGCGTTGCTAGGGATCCCATCAAAATGAATAAAGGGATGACGGCAAGGGTAAATGAGTTAGTTGTACTGAAGGGTATGGTAGCTAAATGAGCCCACGCTGCATCTGGACCAATCGCCAAAAAGGTGCCGATAATTCCGCATAAACCAAGCGCAACGCCAATATGAACCCCAACGCTCAACATAAAAAAAAGGGTTACTAAAACGATAATTCCAGTGGTGCCCGTTTCAAGCAAAGCTAAAGTCTTTCATCATCGAGATATTTTTCCGCTTCAGAAACTTCCCTCATTAAAACATCATTTGCAGTGACGTGTACGCCACCAGATAAAACTTTTTGTACATCAATTACTAAGTCATATAATAATTGAATAATAAGCAGAGCAGTGCCACCAGCTAAAATGAACCGAGCGGGCCAAAGCGGTATTCTTATTAAACCAAAAGTCGATTCATCGATGCCCCAACTAAATATTGCTTCAAAAGATGCTTGCCACAACAGAAGACCAAAAAAAACAAGGGCCATTAGATCAGAAAAAACATCCATCAAACCTTGGGCCCGTGGTCCAACACGCGTGTAAAATAGTTCTACTCGGATATGGTTCCGTCGTATTTGCGCATATGTTAGTGCTCCAAAAACAATTACAACCATTGTGCTTTCAGTTAGCTCTAAAGCCCCATGCACCGGTTGGCCAAAAACCTGGGTTCCAATGACATCAGCGGTGCCTAAAAACGTAGACGCTAACATTCCGAATCCCCCAATAAGAAGGACAATCAGCGCCACTGGTTCTATAATTTTGCGTATTATTTTCATATTATTTGGTTAAATAAATCCGGCCATTCGTAAACAAGTACAAATGACCGGACATTTAGAAAAATGATTTTAGATCGACTTTATTTCGTCCAAGCACGCCATGCTGCTGCAACTTCTGCAGCCTCTTTTCCAAAGCCTCTCTTTTTCATATTATCTGCCCAACCCTGCAACAAATCTGGTGTAGCAGCTTTCCACTTTGCAAGTTCAGAAGCGGGAAATTCTTTAAACACACCCCCTGCCTTCTTAATATTAGCAATAGATTTCTCTGTACCAGTTACCAACCAGTCTAGATAATCTTTCTGGCTTTTTTCAGCTTGGTCCATAAAGATTTTTTGGATATCGGCCGGTAGTTTTGCCCAGGTTCTTTTGCCTATAACAATCATGTGTCCAGCAATCGTCATTGCGGTACCACAGCTATATTTACCCGGCTCATATAATCTCAGGCTTTCAACGTTACCAGCATTTAGAAACGAGTAGTCGATAGTGCCCCTTTGCAGCGCCTCGTAGACTTCTGTTGGACGTACTGTAACAGGAACTGCTCCAATAGCGTTGTGCATCTTCGGAAGGTCAGCGCCAAAGCTACGAATCTTTTTACCTTTTAGGTCTTTGACCGACGTACAGTTTGGGCTAGGACCTGTCATATAGTAGGAACCCAACGGCTGCTGGAAAAGGTAGTTTACATTTATTTTGTCTGATTCTTGTTTGAATATAGGAAATTCTTTGTATGACTTGTGAACTACGTTGATGGCTTGTACCGGATCATCAAAAATAAAAGGGATTTGATATGCTTTCCAGAACAGAAGTTGGTCAGGATAATAACCCATTGCAACTGATGCCATGTCTATAGCACCGCGCCCTGCCAAAAGGGCAACCTCGTTACCTTTGCCCAGGCCACCGGCAAATGTTATATCGATCTTTACCCGTCCGTTTGTTCTTTCTTCAATTTTCTTGGCAAAATCTTTTTCTACCTGAACAAAAGGGCTATTGGGTAAATAGTGCCCCCAACGTAGTTTAAACTCTTGCGCACTTGCGGCGAGAGATACCCCCACAAATGCCCCCGCTAAAACTGTCAATTTGAGCAGTCGGGAAAAGGATGCTTTCATATTTTACTCCTATTTTTCGTTTAGAAGCATTTAACGATATAAATGTTACCTTCGTCTACTTTAATCAACGCCCAAACAAACAAATTGTTTTCTCAATAAATTTTGATCGACGATAAAAAGGTTTTATCTTTATCTAATCTGGATTGTCTTTATCTTAACATAAGAAGATTTTAGCTTTGGCTTGAGATATCTCTTTTGGATAGATTGAAAATGAAAATTAGATTATACGAAAATTTACGTGCGTGCAGTTACACGCCGTTTTATCTCGCCCAGATGGAAAACATGTTTTCAGATGAAGGTCTTGACGTTTCTTTAATACTATCGCCTTCAACCTCAGAAACAGCGCAAGGTTTGATTGATGGAAGGGCAGATGTTTCATTTGGGGGACCTATGAGAGTGTTGCTGCATCACAACCAAGCAAGATTAAGTAAAACAACGTCGGGACTCGTTTGCTTTGCGCAAGTTGTTGCGCGCGACCCTTTTATTCTGCTTGGCAGAAAACCTAATGATAATTTCGTTTTTAACGATTTATTGGATCACAAATTAGCCGTTGCTGTGGACGTTCCTACCCCTTGGATGACACTTCAAGATGATTTGTCCCGCGCCAATATCGATCCAAATTCTATTTTACGATATCCTGATGCGACAATGCCCGAAAACGTCGATCTTTTTAAAGATGGGAAGATAGACTTGGTGCAACTTTTTGAACCATTCGCTCAGGAGCTTAAAGAGGCAGGAGCACATGTTTGGCATCGCTTCGCTTCAAGAGGAGATATCGCATTCACTACTTTTTATGCGTTGAAATCTTTTACTGTAAATCAAAGGGAAACATGCAAGGCTCTAGTGAGGGTAATCAATCGAGCACTCAACACAATTAACCATATGAGCAGCGTTGAAATAGCTAAAATTATCGGACCAAGCTTTTTCCCAGAATTAAGTAGCAACAGCCTTGCGAGCATTATCGAGGGATACAAGGCTTCAAAAGTATGGCCAACTAAAACCGACCTTCCAGCATCGGCATTTGTGAAACTAAAGGCTGCCTTGTTATCGGGTAATTTAATACAGTTTGATATACCCTACGATGAAGTGATCGATGAAAACTTATCAAAAGCAGACTGATCCTATGAATCAAACATACAAAAGCTTACCAATTATTGACATACAACCATTTATCAATGGCTCAGCAAGACGAAATGTTGCAGATCAAGTGATAGAAGCATGCAAAGAAATTGGTTTCTTAATCATTAAAGGGCACGAGATAGGAGAGACAGTGATAAATGACGCTTTTAATGCTTCGAAAAGTTTTTTTGATCTGCCTCAGAACATCAAAAATAAATGGCATCCGAATGAACCATCACTCCAGAGAGGTTACCACGCTTTTGCCACACGGGGATTATCATATACCCTTGGCGAGGACACGCCAGCTGACCTTCGGGAAACTTATTTTATAGGGCCGATCGACGATCATTCAAGACACTTTCAAAACCTTGTTAGTGCCCAGAAGGCTTACGCTCCCAACATTCTACCAGGTGATGAAATTGATTTAGGGGTACGATTAATAAATCTTTATCGGTCATTTGAAGATCTATCAGCAATATTATTAAAAGTCTTTGCTCTGGGATTAGATGTTCATGAAGATTATTTTTTAAAACTTGCAAAACGACACTTCAGTATATTATCTAGCCATAACTATCCTCCCCTTACCAAAAATCCAAAAAAGGATCAGCTAAGGACAGGCGCACACACGGACTTTGGCGCTATTACTATATTAGCAATTAAAGGTAACGAGAGCGGTCTTGAAGTTTTGATGCCAGATGGCCATTGGCTAGGGGTCAATCCCCCAGATGGGTGCCTTGTAGTGAATTTAGGCGACATGATGAACCGGTGGACCAACGGACTTTGGAAATCCACTCTTCATCGGGTCGCAAATCCGCAAAACTTAAACAGTATTAACTCTCACCGTCAAACCCTTGGATATTTTATGCATCCAGATTTTGATGCTTTAATAGAAGTAATACCGTCGTGTATAGCAAGAGGAACAGTAGCCGGATTTGCTCCAATAAGGGCTGGCGAACACATCGCAGAGAAAATCCGAGCAAGCCACGAAGGTAAAAATAATCCTTAAAATATCTGCGAGTATGATGTCTATAGTGCTAAACTATTCGCCTAGGAACTGTAATAACCAATCTTGTCGCCATCAAGAGACACACCTAGTCCATTTAAAACGCGGTTTGAATAATTAAAATACGCGGTTACTTGATTAACCTCGAGAATTTCCCCATCATCACACCCTGCTTGTTTTAATTTGATAACATCAACTTTTTTCAGATTTTCAACGTCGCATGTAAGTTTCTTACTGTAATGTAAGATGGCTATTGCTTTTTCGTTGAAAGTATTTTCAAAACTCTGCGACCGCAATGCATCGTGAATTACTTCTACTCCCTGTGCATTATCAATTAACCTTACTGCATTATTCCAATGATGCGTCAGACTATATTCATAAGAGTTTAATATCCTCACATAGGCTGCAATTACTTCTAAAACCAAAGTGGTAAGGTGATTTCATCACTGTGGAGGACGCTGTTTTAAAGCGTTACGTGGTCAATCATTGAAGCAGGTCGCAAACTATGGGTTCGCATTACATTGTCCAAAGTCCCGTGCGGAGTTCTGGCTACATCAAAAATTTGTTTTAACTGGTCATCGGCCTCTTCGTCTTCCACCATTGATATCCATGCTGCTTGTTTCAATTAGAATGCCTCCCTGAAGGTTTAGCCACATAGTCCTCGCAATAAAAACCAACATTAGTTAATATAATTTTTAGAGTCGATAAACTTCCTACGGATGAATTCAATGCCCAATCTTATCGGAATAGCAATCACCCCAAAAATTCTGGCCCCCATGGAAGAGATAAAGAGCGCGGAGATATCAATTGAAGCCGGAATAAAAGGAGACGCTCGTGGAAAAAAGCGAAATAGGCAAATAAGTATCCTTTTTGAAGATGATTGGGCTGACGCTTGTAGTGAGCTGGGAGCTGTTCTCCCCTGGCTCACGAGAAGAGCAAATTTATTTGTATCCGACATGAGAGCCCCTCAGAAAAGTGGCCAAATAATAACAATTTCTAATGTACAGCTGGAAGTCAAACTAGAGACGGAACCTTGCGATTTGATGGACAAGCAACGTCAAGGGCTTCAGAACGCACTTTCTCCCTCTTGGCGTGGTGGGGTGTGTTGTAACGTTCTTAAAGCTGGAACAATATCCGTTGGGGATAAAATAGCGATAACAGCCTAGAAGGTGCCTTTTCCATCGGTACTAGTAAAGGTCGTGAAAAAGCAGAACCTATGGTATTTCCCCCAACTTCACGATGGTTTTAGTGGCTACATGAACCATTCAAATCTCACGACTATAATGATTGTGATGGAGCTATCGGCTAAGCGTTTGGGTGACAAAAGGTGAAGCATCGGTATCACTTTAGCACTTTGACTACACTAAAGTGGTGAGCGCGACAGGGTTCGAACCTGTGACCCGCTGATTAAAAGTCAACTGCTCTACCAACTGAGCTACGCGCCCACTCCCCCGTATATATATTATTTCAACTTTTGGTCAACTACGGGTTTAAATTTATTTTTTATTTATATTAGCCATCATTCGTTCTTTGACCCTAGGAGATACAAAATCGTCTATTTCTCCACCTAAAATAGCTATTTCTTTCACCAATCGAGAGGAGATAAATTGGTGACGTTCCGAAGACATAAGAAACAGCGTTTCAACGTCAGGGTTAAGGCGTGCATTCATTCCCACCATTTGGAATTCGTATTCAAAGTCCGAAACGGCTCGTAGTCCTCTAATCACAAATTTCGCGTTGTGTTCATCAACAAAGTGCATCAATAGCGAGTTAAATGATGTGACCTCAATCTCACTCTGATAACCTCGAGCTTCATTATCTGCCTTTATGATTCCAATTTCTTGGTTCACCATATCTCTACGCTCGTCCAAGCTAAACATTGGACTTTTACCGATGTTCTCCGCTGCAGCAACAATAAGCTTGTCAACAACTTTACTGGCTCGACGTATAATATCAATATGTCCATTAGTTATGGGATCAAACGTCCCCGGGTATACTGCTATGCGCACAAGAACCTCCATCGTCACTCAATTTCAAGTGCACGAAAAATAACCAAGCCTTTAAGTGAATATCAAGTTTTATTTGGTTCTTATCTTAATCTGGCTGCTCATTAGAGCTAGGTGTTTCACTTTCGCCATTCATATCATCGCCAATCAAACTTACAGATACGACTTTTTCCCCATCCTCAACTCTAAAAATCCATACCCCTTGGGTTCTTCGCCCAGTAATTCCGATTTCATCAACTAGACAACGTATAAGTTGGCCGCTATCTGTCACAAGCATGATCTGATCAGAGTTATTGACAGGGAAACCGGCAACGACCTGACCAGACCTTTCAGTAACATCTATATTCCAAACGCCTTGCCCTCCCCGATTACTTGTTCTGTACTCGTAAGCAGAGGTCCGTTTCCCAATTCCCTTTTCTGTCACAGTCAGAATAAATTCTTCTGCTCCACCCAAATATGCTAGTCTCTCATCTGAAAGCATTATATCAGGCTTTTCAACGTCACCAGCCTGCTCAGTGATTGTGGACCGTCGTAGATAGGAAGTCTGTTTTAAATAGATTTCTCTTTCCGAAATTTCTGCTACTTCGGGGGTCTCGTGTTCGACACGCACCAATATAGACATACCAACAACAGCATCACCATTGATAAGTTTTATTCCACGAACTCCCATTGATCCGCGGCTTCTAAACACCCTGACATCAGAAACACCAAACCTTATAGCTTTACCGTCTCGTGTTGTCAGCAGAACATCATTTTTGTCACTACAGGGTTGAACGCTGATCAGCCGCTCGCCCTCCTCAAGCTTCATGGCTATCTTTCCATTACGCTTAATATTTGTGAAATCGGAAAGCGCATTCCGCCGCACTGTACCTGCCGACGTGGCAAACATAACCTGTAAATCATCCCAGGTATCTTCGTCCACCGGCATGGGCATAACAGTTTGTATCCACTCACCTTCCTCTAAAGGCAACAGATTTACCATCGCCTTACCGCGAGCTTGGGGCGTGCCCAGTGGGAGCCTGTATACCTTCATTTGATATACCATTCCTCGCGAAGTGAAAAATAAGACTGGTGTATGTGTATTGGCAACAAAGAGGCGATCAACTACGTCCTCATCACGTGTCGACATCCCCGAACGCCCTTTACCTCCTCTATGTTGCGCCTTGTATGTCGAAAGCGGAACCCGTTTAATATAACCTTTCAAGCTAACAGTTATAACCATATCTTCGCGCTGTATTAGATCTTCTATATCATGTTCGAATTCGTTTTCCTCTAAAACTGTGCGGCGGTCATCAGCGAAGTTTTCTTTCGCTTCCAGCAATTCCTCTTTTACCACTTGGATCAACTTGTCTCTCGATTGGAGGATAGTTAAGTAGTAATTAATTTGTTCTGAGAGTTCCTTTGTTTCGTCGACAAGTTTGCTCCGCTCCATACCGGTCAGGCGCTGAAGCCTAAGTTCGAGTATAGCTCGTGCTTGAGCATCCGATAACCTGTACTTACCATCGATAACGTCGTGCTCCGGGTCATCTATAATCTCAATAAATTCAGCAACCTCTGCCGCCGGCCAATCTGTCTCCCTCAATCCTTTTCTTGCTTCACCAGCGTCGGCAGCTGCTCTGATAAGGGCTATTATATTTTCAATATTATTCAAAGCTACTAACAGTCCTGCAAGAATATGCGCGCGCTCACGCGCCTTCCTTAAAAGAAATGTTGTTCGTTTAGTGACAACTTCTTCTCTAAACGCAACAAATGCAGAGATAATATCTTTTAAATTTAGCTGTTCAGGTCTGCCACCATTCAAAGCTAACATATTTACACCAAATGAAGTCTGCATAGACGTATGACGATAAAGTTGGCTTAATACAACTTCCCCTACAGCGTCTCGTTTGAGCTCAATAACCATGCGGACACCATCGCGATCACTCTCATCTCGAAGATCAGCTATGCCCTCGATAACCTTATCCCTAACCACCTCGCCTATTCTTTCAAGCAATCTCGCCTTATTTACCTGGTAAGGAATTTCAGAAACCACGATTGCCATTCTATCTTTCCTGATTTCCTGGATTTCTGCTTTAGCACGCATAACAATGGAACCACGCCCCGTCATGTAAGCGTCTCTTATTCCCGTTTTACCTAGGATGATACCTCCAGTAGGGAAGTCAGGACCGGGAATGACATTTAGAAGTTCCTCTATAGATAATTCTCTGTTTTCTATAAGTGCAAGACATCCATCAATAACTTCCCCGAGGTTATGAGGAGGAATATTGGTTGCCATGCCAACCGCAATACCCCCAGCACCATTTACTAGTAAATTTGGGAATTCCGCCGGCAACACCGAAGGTTCTTCAGATGTTTCGTCATAATTTGCAACGAAATCTACAGTGTCTTTATCAATATCTCGCAGCAAACCTTCTGCCGATTTAGCCAAACGAGCTTCTGTGTATCTATGTGCAGCTGGCGGATCTCCATCCATCGAGCCAAAATTTCCTTGGCCGTCGATAAACGGCAACCGCATAGAGAAATCTTGAGCCATTCTGACCATCGAGTCGTATATTGGGCTATCACCGTGCGGATGAAACTGCCCCATTACATCCCCAACAATTCTCGCTGATTTCCTATAAGGACGGGTCCAATCGTACCCACCCTCTTTCATAGCATATAGAATTCTTCGATGAACTGGCTTAAGTCCGTCACGGACATCCGGAAGCGCCCGAGATACTATAACGCTCATCGCATAATCCAAATATGAGCGCTTCATTTCGCCTTCGATCGAAACGCCTTTTATATCTGGTAATTCTTGTTCCGAATCAGTCATTTGCTCAAAAATCTATGGGCGAAAAATACAATTTTATTTATTAAATTCAATCGGTTAACTTCGACGTTTTAATACCAACATTACTCCCTCATTATAGCATATATACTAGCTAGTAACAAACGCACCTTGGAACACGCAAGCACGGTAACCTCGTAAAGAAGTAACCTGGAAAGGGTCTATTGATAAAATTTCTTCTAATTTCTTAAAAAACGCGTTTTTAGAACGGTATTTCGTCATCCAAATCTTCGAATTTACTCCCGGCGTCATTAGAATTCTCAACTATATTTTGAGATGAACCTGCATCAAAACCGGAATCTGGCGCCATGTAATTTCCCGCTGAGCCTTGATCTTGCCGGTTACCTAGCATAGTTAGCTCTCCTCTATATCGTTGTAACACCACCTCTGTCGTGTATTTTTCCTGCCCTGGTTCGCCCCATTTCCGGGTTTGTAATTGCCCTTCGATATAAACAGTTGACCCTTTTCTAAGATATTGTTCGGCTATATTACCCAGTGCCTCGTTAAAAATCACAACCCGATGCCATTCTGTTCGCTCCCGACGTTCGCCTGAACTTCTATCCTTCCACGTTTCAGAAGTTGCTAGGGACAGTTGAACTATTTTTCCTCCATCTTGCATACTCCTTACTTCCGGGTCGCGACCCAAATTTCCTACTAAAATGACCTTATTTATGCTTCCTGCCATGTTCACCACTCGCCCAAATTTGAAGTTATTTTATGTTTGCACAATTTATCCATTTTAACTAGCAAGAAGGTCTGAATTGAATGACATTTTCTTTAATTTCATCTTTCTGTATCTAAAAATTTCAAAAAAATTATTTGTGACCATTTGGCTGTCTTTTATTAAAATACCTTTTCTTATTTGCCATTAGATCCTACTTAATGTAGGTCTTTTTAACGCTAATCTTGTGAACAATAGCTATGCCCCACAATCAAAGTATTAACAAGCTCATAGTTCGTGGCGCACGCGCTCACAATTTAAAAGCTGTGAACGCCACACTGCCAAAAGATAGTCTTGTTGTAATTACTGGGCCAAGCGGCTCTGGTAAATCATCGCTTGCTTTCGATACAATTTATGCCGAAGGGCAGAGGCGCTACGTAGAAAGCCTATCAGCATATGCTCGACAGTTTTTGGAGCTAATGCAAAAGCCAGAGGTTGATATGATAGAAGGTCTTTCACCAGCCATATCAATTGAGCAGAAAACTACGTCTAGGAATCCACGATCTACAGTAGGGACCGTTACTGAAATTTATGATTATTTAAGGCTACTGTTTTCAAGGATAGGTATACCCTATTCACCGACAACGGGGAAACCCATTGAAAGTCAGACGGTTAGCCAAATGGTGGATGCGATTTTAGCGTTACCTGACGAGACAAGATTATTAGTACTGGCGCCCGTAATTCGAGGACGCAAGGGTGAATTTAAAAAGGACTTTGCTGAATATCGAAAAAAAGGTTTTCAAAGAGTAAAGATTGATGGTGAGGTTTACGATTTAAATGACACACCGGTTTTAGATAAAAACATAAAGCATGATATAGAAGTGGTGGTGGATCGAGTTGTGGTGCGCGAGGGCCTTGAAGCAAGGTTAGCCGATTCTATTGAAACAGTTCTTGATCTATCTGACGGGTTGCTGATCGCTGAAAATGCGGATACAGCTGAACAAGTCGTCTTTTCGGCCAAGTTTGCTTGCCCAGTATCCGGCTTTACGATAGAAGAAATTGAACCAAGATTGTTTTCCTTTAACAATCCCTCTGGAGCGTGTCCCGATTGTGAGGGCCTTGGCACCAAGTTATATTTTGACAAAGACCTCATTATACCAAACTGTAAGCTAAGTCTTCAGCAAGGCGCCGTGGCACCTTGGGCTTCATCACCTTCAAAGTATTATAACCAAACACTAAAAAGCCTTTGCGTTCACTTTTCTGCATCCATGAGCATCCCTTTTGAAGATTTATGCCTGGATTTTCAGAACGCTTTGTTGTTTGGAAGCGGTGGAACGCCAGTTGAAATGACATATGATGATGGATCTCGCTCTTACACCACCCAAAAGCCATTTGAGGGTTTAGTGCCAAATCTAGAACGCAGATTTAGAGAGACTGACTCCAAGAGATTGAGAGAAGAACTAAGCCGATACCAATCGGCTGCAAACTGCGAGACGTGTGAAGGACAACGCCTCAAGCCAGCCGCACTTGCTGTGAAAATAAATGGTTCAACCATTACTGATGTCACTAATTTCTCAATTTCGGAAGCTGTCGATTGGTTTGAAGAAATTGAAACATTTCTTAAACCAAAACAAGTTACGATAGCAGAACGTATTTTAAAAGAAATTAGAGAAAGGCTAGGCTTTCTGAAAAACGTAGGTTTAGATTACCTGACACTTTCGAGAACTTCGGGTACCTTGTCGGGGGGAGAGAGCCAACGCATAAGACTAGCGTCGCAAATAGGGTCAGGGTTGACCGGCGTGCTTTACGTCCTTGATGAACCTTCTATAGGACTGCATCAACGTGACAACGAGCGCCTTCTCAAGACATTGCAGAGACTTAGGGATTTAGGTAACACAGTTATAGTTGTGGAACATGATGAAGACGCCATTAGAAGTGCCGACTATGTTCTAGATATGGGACCTGGAGCAGGAAAACACGGTGGAACAGTAGTAGCCGAAGGTTTACCAGAGGAGATTATACAATCCCCAGCAAGTCTCACTGGAAAATACCTTTCTGGAGTTCTGGAAATAGAAACCCCAAGAGCCAGGAGGCCCATCTCAGAAGAACGTAAATTTAGAGTAACCGGGGCCCAAGCTAATAATCTTAAAAATATCACAGCAAGTATTCCACTGGGCACATTTACTTGTGTAACAGGTGTCTCTGGCGGTGGAAAATCCTCTTTAGTAATCGAAACCATCTGGAAAATAGCGGCGCGTGTTTTGCATTCTAGTAGGTTAGTTCCAGGACCATACGAGACTGTTGAAGGCCTAGAATTTCTGGATAAAGTAGTCGATATCAATCAATCGCCGATCGGGCGAACTCCAAGATCTAATCCAGCAACTTACACCGGCGCTTTTACACCCATACGAGAATGGTTCGCTGGACTGCCAGAGGCTAAAGTACGCGGATACGGTCCAGGACGTTTTTCATTTAATGTGAAGGGTGGTAGATGTGAGGCGTGCCAAGGTGACGGCGTGATAAAAATTGAGATGCACTTCTTACCGGACGTTTATGTCCAATGTGAAACCTGTAAGGGTAAACGCTATAATAGAGAAACTCTTGATGTTCGATATAAGAACAAGTCGATAGCTGACGTTTTAGAAATGACTGTCGATGAGGGCGTTGATTTTTTTAAAGCAATTCCATCAATTCGAGAAAAACTAATTACCCTGCAACGTGTTGGTTTAGGATATATAAATATTGGGCAACCTGCTACCACACTATCAGGTGGGGAAGCTCAACGAGTAAAGCTTTCTAAAGAATTAGCTAGGCGGGCTACCGGAAAAACACTCTACATATTAGATGAGCCAACTACCGGGCTTCATTTTGATGATATAAAGAAACTGCTAGACGTTTTGCACACACTGGTGGACCAGGGGAATACCGTAGTCGTCATCGAACACAATTTAGATGTAATTAAAACAGCAGACTGGATCATAGATATTGGCCCAAATGGAGGCAACTTAGGCGGTTCAATTGTTACCGAAGGCACTCCAGAGGATATAATTAACGTTAGAGAAAGTCAGACTGGTTTTTACCTTAAATTATTAACAGAACGACAAGGCAAGGTATTTTCTAAGGCGATTTGAAATTAACACTCATCTCAATATTGAGATACAACCGGATAAACTATTCTGGATTTTAAAATAATGAAACATATTCATATAATCGGAGGAGGTTTAGCTGGTTGTGAAGCCGCCTGGCAGCTTGCTAGACGAAATATTGAATGTATTTTGTACGAAATGCGCCCTCAAATTATGACTGAAGCACACGTGACATCAAATCTAGCAGAATTGGTGTGTTCAAATTCTTTCCGATCAGACGATAGCACAGCAAACGCCGTAGGCGTTCTACACGAGGAAATGCGTCGATGTGATTCACTAATAATGAAGGCCGCCGACACCGCTCGCCTTCCCGCCGGAAGTGCCCTAGCAGTGGATAGAAACCTTTTCTCTGAAAACGTAGAGAAAGCAATCACTGAAGAAAAATTGATCAATTTAGAACGTAAAGAAATGACCTTAAGCCAACTATCCGCCGATGCCAGCGTAATAATCGCAACTGGCCCCCTTACCTCCTCTCGACTATCAGATGAAATTGCTATTTTGAGTGGAAGAGAATCTCTTGCATTTTTTGATGCGATTGCTCCTGTCGTATACACAGAAAGTATAGATTTCTCTATAGCCTGGTATCAATCACGATACGATAAAAACACTGAATTAAATAGTTCCGGGGACTATATAAACTGCCCATTAAACAAGAAGGAGTATGATGATTTTATCGACGATTTAACGTCTCAGGAAATTATTGAATTCAAGAGCTGGGAGAAAGAGACACCTTATTTTGAAGGTTGTATGCCTATAGAAGAAATGGCCCGGCGAGGACGAGAAACTCTTAGATTTGGTCCTATGAAACCAGTTGGTTTAACTAATCCTCATACAGATGAGCGGCCTCATGCTGTCGTGCAGCTTCGCCAAGATAACCAGGCAGCGTCACTATATAATATGGTAGGCTTTCAAACCAAAACCCGACACAGCAATCAAAAACAACTTTTTAGAAAAATACCTGGCTTAAAGAATGCAGAATTCGCTAAACTAGGGGGTCTGCACAGAAATACATTTATTAATTCCCCACGCCTATTGGATGAGACTTTACGGTTTAAAAAACAAGAACGAATACGATTTGCAGGACAAATAACAGGCGTTGAGGGCTATTTAGAAAGCGCTGCCATCGGATTATTAGCAGGCATGTTTTTTTCTAATGAAATTTTGGGCAGCGAGCCACAAATACCCCCGGAAAATACCGCTTTGGCGTCATTGCTCTCTCATATTACAAATGCAGAGCATCAAGATAACTTTCAACCAACCAACATAAATTTTGGATTATTTCCAGCGTTGCCGAACAAGATAAATCACAAGGGCAAAA
>NZGS01000121.1 GCA_002690995.1 Rhodospirillaceae bacterium | reverse complement strand
TGTCTTTGAAATATTTCCTGCACCCCTTCCATCGCAGATCGACATAGATGGTGAAGTGAAAACCATTGAGGACGCAAATGACTTCTTTAGGTCATCAATATACTTTGGGTTTGAGGAACTTTATATTCCAAGGGACAAAGTAATCACTGCGAAGTAAGATGGTCAGGACTTAGTGGTCTCAAGTATGGACTTTGTTCGATGGCAAATAGAAAGAATGCAGTCCGAGACTATTTACTACATCATCAATAAAATCGACTTTAGTCTTGATAGCTTAATGGACGCAGACAATAGATACGCTCACGATGAACCATACGATCCAGACAGTTGGCTGAGCGAGTATGACGAGGAGACGAAGAATAATGGTATTGCCCTTATCAATCGTATGAGGCGCGAAAATACAGAGGAGTTTTATAACGAATTGGTTATGGGGGTTTTGAGCGAGGACTGTGGGCTTTCCACGCATGCCCAAGCTGACATTTTGAGGGATTTTGACCTAATATCTGACTTTAACGAATGGCCTGTAAAAATCGGAATCATATTTACTGGTTCATTTCACCCATATATTGAGGCTGGGAGCTCAGAGAATTTGAAAATGGACGAATATGAACTTAAACAGATTTGGATTAGAAATTATGACGAATAATGAGTGTTTATCTGATTGCAGACAAATTACATTTCAGTAGCCCCGTTAAATCAGTTTGTCGAGGTAGCACAATGTGTAAGAATATGAATGCTAACGAATTGAATCTAAATGTTTAATTTTTCCTGGTCTTAGAGTTTCAAAACATTAAAAGTTACACAAAACTTACACACTTTATATTTATACTGCTTAAGTCATTGTATATCATAATAATTTATATTTCGTTACTATTGAGTGGGAATAGGTAATTTTATTTATTATTATCCCGGGGTTAGAGGAATGAAAATTATATCCTATTCAGAGTTAGTCGTTAACGAAGATGGAAAAATGATCCAAAAAGGAATGAATTTTGGGATCCAAAAGACACACTCTGTTGTCCTCATGTCCACTGAAAAAAATGCACCCTACAACGATGTGATTTTTGATGATGGAGTAATTGAATATGAAGGTCATGATGTTCCCAAAAATATAACCCCTGATAAAAAATCAGTCGATCAATCCATGTTTAACGAATCTGGCACACATACTGAAAACGGTAAATTCGTGGCAGCAGCAACAAATTACAAAGAAGGCAAAAGAGACCCAGCAAAGATTAAAGTTTATCGTAAGATTAGACCTGGTGTGTGGGTGGATATGGGATTCTATAATCTAATCGATGCATACAAACGACACGATGGTGTGAGAGAGGTTTTTTAAGTTTTTATTAGAACCAACTTTTGAGGAAGTTCACGAAGATAGAGATTATGAAGACCTCTTACATAACAGAACTATTCCTGGGGAAATTCAAAGAGAGGTTTATGATAGAGATAAAGGAAAATGTGTAAAATGTGGTTCAAAAGAAAACCTTCACTTTGATCATATTTTACCTTTTTCAAAAGGAGGTTCTTCTAAAACTTCTTCAAATATTCAGTTGTTATGTGCAAAGCATAATCTACAAAAGGGAGCAAAGTTTGTTTGAAAATGTAGTTAAAACAAAGCGTTATGCTTTTTTCACAAGTAGTTTCCAAATAATTTTTTTATATAATAAAATCAATGAGTTACGAGAAAAAACAATTGAGTGGGAATAAATTATTTTAAATGAGATGGGAATTAAGAGTTGGAGAGTTGGGGAAGTTTTATCTGCAAGCCGGTTGGAACATGTAAGATTACCTTAACTTGAAGCGTGAAGGGATTTAGTTATGGACGATCATAATCTCAGTGAAGAACAGTTTAATAAATGGAAACAATTAGTAGAAATTATGGGTGAGGAGAGCGGCAATGTTGCTATGTACAATTGGGTTATGTCGCACTTAAACAATGAAAATGGGCTGACAGTAGACGCTTTAGAGGATTACCAACAAATTAAATTAAAAGAGCTGCGTAAAAAGACATTTGAAAGAAGAAGCAGCGAAGATTTTTGCAGATGGCTGCTTGGTGAGAAAGTCGTCTCTGAGACGCTGGATATCGTAAAAAGTATCACTCATAGTGATGGAGGGGATATTTAAAAAATGCCCGGGCAAAAAATCGAAATTTTAATGGTTGATCTCTTCAGGATCATATGAAACCCCTTGGGCACCATAACCACCGTCAACGTTCAATATAGTTCCAGTCGTCCATTCGCATTCATCCGATGCAAAGAAAAGAGCCGCGTTGGCAACCGCATCAGACGATCCATATTTTCCAACGGGTATTCTCTCTTGATATTTTTCCTTCCGGCTCGGACCATGATTGCTCAATCCAGTCTCTATAGGACCAGGCGCAATTGCGTTAACCATTATTCCCTGGCCAGAGAGCTCTGTCGCAAGAACTTTACAGATATGCATTACCGCTGCTTTTGAGGCTCCGTAGGCGATGCCACCCATATTTCCTCTCTGCCCTGAGATTGATCCAATTTGAATAATCCTACCACCACCATGTTTCAGCATAACATTAGCTGCTGCTTGTGCTGTTAAAAAGGAGCCAGTCAAATTTATATTGAGAACTCGGGTCCAATCCTCAATTGTCGTATCGAGAGCTAATCTATGTAAGCTTACGCCTGCACTATTGACCAAAACGTCTAATCGGCCGAAGCAAGTGATTGCCTCCTCAACCTGAGCATTACATTGAGCGGGGTCTGCAATATCGCATTGATGGGCAATAGCTGTCCCACCTCTGGACTCAATCATGGAAACGGTTTTTTCAGCTTTAGCTAGATCTATGTCGCTACAAATAACCTTAGCGCCTTCTGTCGCAAACCTGATTGCTGTCGCTCCTCCAAGGCCGCCGCCCGCACCCGTCACCAAAGCGATTTTAGACCCTAGCCGCATTTCCTTCTCCTATTAACGTGCAGATTTCATATGAATGAATAGACATGTTTTAAGCAAGAAAGAATTCGGAATGTATTACGAAATCGAAGGTGTGTTTTTTAACTTTTCATCTAAGGAATTGTTCTTCCTAAGAACGTCCAGTGGCTAATGTCTAAACTATGAAAGTTAGGAACATTACTTTGCCTTGTAAGTGATATAAACATATTTGCTGAGCATCATTTTGAAGGGATTGAGCGGATGGGCAAACAAATGCATCTCAATTTGTTCGTACACAGTCGCGGTCACCACGAGGCGTCTTGGCGCCATCCCAAATCATCACCAAAAGCTTTGACTGATATCTCGTATTTGACTGAGGCGGCACAGACGGCCGAGCTTGGGCTGTTCGATTCAATTTTTCTTGCGGATACGTTAGTTGTAAATGATGACGTAGCTCAGGCTCCAAGAACTTGGCTGGAACCGATTTCGACGTTGGGTGCGCTTGCTATGGCAACAAAAAAAATCGGGCTCATCGCTACGGCATCAACCACCTATATGGAACCGTTTAATTTGGCACGACAGTTTGCAAGTTTAGATCATGTAAGTGCAGGGAGAATAGGTTGGAATATCGTAACCACCTGGTCCGTTCCTGCTGCCAATAATTTTGGGGCTAATGACCAAATATCACATGCTGACCGATATTTACGTGCTGAAGAGTACGTAAATAGCATCAAAGAGCTTTGGGACAGTTGGAGTGATGACGCCATCGTAGACAACCGAACCGGTGGCCTTTATGCAAAAGTGGAAGGCATCCGACCGATTGACCATACGGGTGATTATTACCAAGTGGCTGGTCCGCTGAACGTTCCACGATGTCCGCAAGGCCGACCGGTCCTTGTGCAGGCAGGTTCATCGGAAGCTGGGAGGGAATTTGCAGCACGGCACGCCGAGGCTGTTTTCACAGCTCACTTGGAGATGGCAACAGCTCTCGATTTTTACAAAGACTTGAAATCCCGTGCGAAAGACCAACGACGTGATGCTGAGAGTATTATCATTCTGCCTGGCTTTAGCCCAATTATTGCTGGTACTGAGGAAGAAGCCAAAAAGATTGCCAAAGAACTTAATGAACTTACCGATGTTGAGGTTGGCCGCAAGCGCTTAATGGGTCGATTTGGCGGCTACGATTTTTCGCATTTACCGCTTGACCGGCCACTTACACCAGATGACTTTCCCGATCCGTCGACGGTTCAGGCTGCTCGTAGTCGCGCTGAGGTGATTGTAGGTATGGTGACGCGTGAAAGTCCAACCTTGCGACAACTCCTTGCTAAGCTTGCAGGAGCGCGTGGCCATTTTATTTTCGCGGGCACCCCTGAGCAAGTTGCTGACGAACTTGAGTTATGGTTCAAATCTGGTGTCGCGGATGGCTTCAATCTTATGCCGCCGATAATTCCATGGATGCTTGAAGTTTTTGTTGGGGAGGTCGTCCCATTACTACAACAACGTGGACTATTTCGCGAAGAATACAAAGGATCAATGCTTCGAGATCATTATGGACTGGAGAGACCCTCAGTGAAACTCAGCTGAATCGTTTCATAATCAAATGGTCGCCTTTTTAACAGGAACCTGGTTGAAGTCACTGGTGTAAATCGAGTTATTTATGATATCACACCACGATCAAATTAAACGCGAAAATATAAGTAAAAGAGAAGCTGCAGATTTGATCGTCAACATGACTGTAACTGTGAGTTTTAACGATTAAGTGCCAAACATTGCATTATCACGTTGTCGAGATTGATCTTGGAGACTTTAAAAAATTTTGAAACGAACACCTTTCGCTATAGAAGTTCGGTAGCTTTTTGGTGACTAAGCTCTTTGGAAACGGCCTCTATGAAAAAAAATGGCACAGAATGTCTGGGTGATCTAATTGGAGTAGATGTGGGTGGGACATTTACCGATCTTATAAAACTGGATCAAAATACGGGTAAGGTTCGGCTCGCGAAAGTTGCTAGTACAATTGAAAACCAGGCTTTTGGTGTAATGCAGTCAATTGGTGAGGCGGACACAAATCTCAAGAATGTTGCACTTGTGGTACATGGCACGACTACAACCACGAATGCGGTTTTGGAGAGAAAACTTAGCCGCACTGGTCTGATTACGACGGCTGGGTTTCGGGATGTTCTTGAGCTTGGTCGCAGGACGCGGCCACAGCCATATGGGATGAAAGGTCATTTTTTACCCATTATTCCTAGAGATTTAAGGCTCGAGGTCGGTGAGCGGATGGATTATGCCGGGCGTATTTTAATCCCTCTCAACGAGTCGTCAGTACGAGAGGCCGGTAAAAAACTGCTTGATCAAGGAGTTGAGTCGGTCGTTATTCATTTTTTGCATGCCTATGCTAATCCTGAGCACGAGCTTCGCGCAGCAGAAATATTAGCGGAATTCTGGCCCAATGAATACATAACTACCGGCCATTCGCTGCTCTCGGAAAGTCGAGAATTTGAACGTGGTGTTACGGCCGCGGTAAATGCCGCAGTTCAGCCGATTTTAAAACGATATATCAACAAGCTCGATTCAGAACTAGAGGCTGAAGGGTATGCGGGAGAATTGTTGGTGATGAATGGAAATGGTGGAACAGTTTCAGCAAAACGTGTTGTTCGTGAGGCAGCCAAAACAGTTATGTCAGGACCAGCGTCTGGAGTTATCGCAGCCGCATACACCGGGACTGCTGCGCGTCGACCAAATTTGATCACCTATGACATGGGGGGTACTTCGACAGATGTTGCCCTCATACGTGGGGGTGAGCCATCGGTTTCTAATGAGATTGAACTTGAATATGCAATGCCCATCCATGTGCCTATGGTCGATGTTCGCACAATAGGCGCAGGTGGCGGCTCCATTGCAAAAGTAAATGATGCTGGACTTTTAGAGGTGGGGCCGCACAGTGCAGGTGCAGAGCCAGGACCAATTTGCTATGGACGTGGCGGCAACGAGCCAACAATTTCCGATGCAAACTTTCTTCTTGGACGTCTAGATGTCACTAAACTTAAATCAGTATCGCAAGAAGTTGATATCGAGCATATTCGCTCAATTTTTCAAGAAAAATTAGGTGACCCTTTAAATATCGATGCTGAAACAGCTGCTGCAGCCGTACTGCAAGTCGCAATAACACGTATGGCTGGAGCAACACGAATGGTATCGGTATCGCTTGGTGAGGATCCTCGCGATTTCTCTTTATTTGCTTTTGGTGGGGCAGGGCCTATGCATGCAACGGCATTGGCGCGTGAACTTGGCATTCCAGAGGTTATAGTCCCGGCGCGTCCAGGTATTACCAACGCGTTGGGTTGTGTCGTCGCTGATATGAAACATGATTTCGTGCGCACGGTAAATAGTCCCCTCAATAATGTAGATATGGATGAAATCATCGGCATATTAAAAGCGCAGAGCAAAGAGGGGACAGAATTAATCCAGAAAGAGCCGGTTTCTGTTGAGGAAATCAAGGTAGTGCATTCTTTTGATATGCAATTTGTCGGGCAGACACATATTCTTAGCGTTTTTTTACCAACATACGATTTAAATCATGAGGTCGTACAGTCAGCATTTGACGAAGCCTATTATGGACGTTTTAGGGTTAGGCTGCCGGAAATACGAGCTCAAATTGTAAATGTGAAAACGACAGTAATGGGGCGTCGAACAGGCATTTGTTTAGATGGGCTTATTGATGCATCCGGCCGAGTGGAAAGTCTTGAAATGGCACAAAATGGCGCGCGTCCTGTTTGGTTTAATGGTGATTGGCAAAATACAAAGATTTTTAACCGGGAAGCTTTGCCGCTTAGTGCCAAAATTAAAGGACCAGCTATTCTAGAGCAAATGGATACAATGGTTCTGATAGAGCCAGGTGATGAAGCTATCTCTGACAAGAATGGCAATATTCTAATTTCGCTAGAGGGCTTGTCATGACGCTCGATCCAATAACACTCACCGTTATTCAAGCTGGCTTACAACAGGTTTGTGACGAGATGGATCTGAGCTTTTCACGCGCGGCTTTTTCGCCCGTGATTGCAGAAGCGAATGATCGCTCCGATGGCATTTACGCCGCTTCGGATGGGTCATTGATTGCTCAAGGGACGGAGGGGCTACCTGTTTTTGTTGGGACTATGCAATACTCCACCGCAGAATTAATTAGGCTCATTGAGAATGGCAGTACAAGTCCACCGGAGCCAAATGATATATATATTGTTAATGATCCTTATTTGGGGGGTACGCATCTAATGGACGTGCGTTTTGTGCGTCCATACTATCGCGGGGGTAAACTATGGTGCTGGTTATCCAATACCGGCCACTGGCCGGATACGGGCGGTGCTGTGCCAGGAGGGTTTTCGGCATCTGCAACCGCAGTAGAGCAAGAGGGACTGCGTTTACCGCCAGTTAAGTTGTTCAAAAAAGGGAAACTGGACCAAGAAATTTATTCAATTATTTGTTCTAACATTCGTGTGGCCGATCAGCGCATTGGAGACGTTAAGGCGCAGGCAGCGGCTCTGCAAGTTGGATCGGATCGACTTGATCTACTCCTAAATCGTTACGGAGATGACACGGTGCAGACAGCGATAAAGGAATTGCGGGCTCGTGCATCCCAGCAAATGCGACAGTTGATCTCCCGCATACCAGATGGGACTTGGCATTCAGAGGCTTATGTTGACAGTGATGGCGTTGTTGACACTCGTAATCAAACTTAAAGTTGAGAAAAGTGATGATAGTTTGATTTTTGATTTTGGGGGCTCGAGCCCGCCTTGCCGTGGCCCGATGAATTCGGTGCTAGCTACAACCCATAGTTCAGTGTATCTGGCTATGCGACATATCTTCCCCGAAGTACCTATAAGCGCGGGAGCTTTTGAACCTTTGGAAATTGTAAGGCCTAAGGGAACGTTTCTTGATGCGCACTATCCAAGACCCGTATCGGGTTGTGCTGCTGAAGTAAGTCAACGTATAGCTGAAGCAGTTTTTGCAGCGCTGGTTGAAGCGTTACCAGATAGAGTGACAGCGGCACCTGCAGGAACAAGTGGTAATTTTGCGCTGGGTGGACATGATAGCGAGCGTGGCAGGGACTTTGTCATGTACCAGCTTTCGGGTGGAGGTTATGGTGGAAATATAGAAGGCGACGGGTTGAGCAACGGATGCTCCACGATCGGAATTTCTAAAGCACCTCCTGTTGAGATAATGGAACAGACCTTCCCCGTAATTTACAATCATTATGCGCTTCATGAGGGTTCAGCAGGAGCTGGAAAAAACCGTGGTGGATTTGGTTTAGATTATAAACTCGAGCTCCGAAACGGCGAGGCTCACGCCAGCTTTGTTATGGATCACGGTCGATTTGGCCCACAAGGAGCACTCCGAGGCCATGATGGAGACGTGAACAAGGTCGTGGTTTTGCGTGGTAAAGACTCTTATGTACCAAAACACCTGTCGAAGGAACAGGATATTGCACTTGAGGCGGGAGACCGTGTTTGGGTTCGTACGCCAGGGGGTGGAGGTTACGGTGATCCTTTAGAACGTCATTTGGATGCTGTTTTGGAAGATGTGCGTCTTGAGCGGTATAGTGTGGAACAGGCGCGCAAGCTTTACGGGGTGGTTTTAGTACAAGTCGATGCAAATTTATCTCTTGATGAGGCCGCTACTAACGAACTCAGAAGTCAAATGAGAAAGTGCTCCTAATTGGTGAGGCTACATGAAAGAAAAAATCTATGTGCTGGTGTGAGAAAAGGAGCTATCCTATTTGTACCAAGCGGCGCTGTCTGTAAGTGCAAAGATTTTAAAATAACAATCATGGAAAGAGCCCGCACGGCGTTGAAACTTTTTGATGAGAATAGATTACGACTACATAATTATAGGTGGAGGATCAGCCGGCGCAGTCCTTGCGGCCCGGCTGAGTGAGGATCCGCAAACGCAAGTTTTGCTATTAGAAGCAGGTCGCGACTTTACCTCTGCCGAAACACCGGAACACATCCGCATTCCCAATCCGCTGCATGCCATCGCTGACGATAACTACCGTTGGCCGACGTTGTTGGCTCGAAGAACTGCATTACAAGAACCAAAGCTGTTATGGCGTGGCCGAGCGATTGGTGGATCTTCAACAATTAACGGTCAAATTGCCATTCGAGGGATGCCAGATGATTTCAATAGATGGGAACGGCTTGGTTGCGTTGGATGGGGATGGGAACAGGTATTGCCATATTTCTGTAAACTTGAAAACGATATCCGATTTGGGAATACTCCCTATCATGGAAATGCCGGGCCCATTCCGATATTTAGGGCTGAGCCTCAGGATTGGGGCTCTGTTGATTTAGCCTTAATGAAGGCCGGTTTAGATTTAGACTATGGTTGGTGTGAAGATCATAATGCGCCGTGGGGTACTGGGGTATCACCTTATGCAATCAACAGCCAAAGTGGTAATCGTGTCTCTACCAACGACGGTTATTTAGAGCCGGCAAGAAACCGAAGCAATTTGACTATCGAAGGCAACGCTATCGTTGATACGTTAACATTTGAAGGTAATAGGCATCATGTGAATGGGGTAAGAGTTAGCTTGAGGGGTGAGGTGAAAAGTCTTCGAGCGAATAAAGAGGTGCTGCTTTGCGCAGGTGCTATACATTCGCCTACTATTTTACAGCGCTCAGGATTTGGTCCTTCATCACTATTAAAATCTCTTAATATTCCTGTAATAAATGAGTTACCAATTGGTAAAAATTTATTAGACCACCCAATTATGAGGATTGTTTTAGATCTTAAACCTGACTATCAGGTCTCCACCCGAATGCACCGTCATACTAACTGTTGTGTTCGTTATAGCTCCAGACTAGCTGGTGCTAGCGATAATGACATGATCATGATCACTAGAAATATGAATCCAGAAGGCGAGGGCGGATTAAGTCGAGGTGGCATTGCTGTTTCCGTATATCAAGCATTCAGCCAAGGAACGGTAAAGATAAGGTCTACAGACCCAAACGAGGACCCGAATATCGAAGAAAATATGCTGTCTGACGAGCGAGATATGGTGCGTATGAGAGATGGTGTTTTGCGACTTCGTGACATCGGCCTAAGTAGTCCAGTTCGCGATATTTCGGTTGGCGTTCAATATGGAAGCTCCGGACATCCTCTGGATCAAGCCTTGATAGGCGATGATCTGGATGCCTGGATAATGCAAGAATGCTCAGACGCTCAGCATGCTAGCGGTACTTGTCGAATGGGTGCGGCAGATGATCCAAACGCCGTGGTGGATCCCCATTGTAAAGTTCTAGGCTCAACAGGACTTCGGGTGATCGACGCCTCTATTATGCCGGAAGTCCCTCGTGCAAATACTCATTTGACTACGGTAATGATAGCCGAAAAAATGGCAGAGGCTATTAGGACGGGAAATTGAGGATGGGCCTAGAAGCGATACCCAGTGAATTAACTAAACGATATCCGGTTCAGAAAGTGTAGTATGCGATGGCGAAAACTTCCAATCGACTTGCGACCGAGGCACTTAACGAGATCTGGCAGATGACAGGCAGCGATGCCTCTGCATTGGACAATATTAAGCTAACTGGAGAAGACCCTGTCTTATCGTCAATATTTCGAGTGGGGACAGCTGCTTCTGCGACAATTGGAGCTGCCTCGTTGGCCGCTGCAGAGATTTGGCGTTTGCGTACAGGTAATCGTCAAGAAGTGTCGTTGAATTGTCGAGATGCCGCTATAGCGTTTTGCAGTGAAAATTACACCCGTGTTGTTGGTAAAACGCGCACTAAATTCTGGTCACCAATTTCTGGATATTACCAAACAAGCGATAATCGATGGATCCAGTTGCATTGCCAGTTCCCCCATCTACGTGATGGTGTTCTAAAAGTTTTAGATTGTGCTGATGACCCGAAAGCTGTTCAGCAAGCTGTAGCTAAATGGGAAGGGCTAGACCTCGAAAGACGATGTAGAGAGGAATTGCTTTGCGTGGCCCTGATTCGGTCACCTGAGGAATGGGCAGTCCATCCGCAAGCGAAAGCTTTATCAGGGCTCCCGGTAATTGAGATCTTCAAAGTTGGAGAAGCACCTCCAATGCCTTTGCCGTCAGATGTTAGCCGTCCGCTCTCAGGTATCAAAGTACTAGACCTGACCAAAGTGATAGCGGGGCCGGTTTGTGGAAGAACTCTTGCTTCGCATGGAGCTCAGGTCATAAGAGTGGGTGCAGCCCATTTGCCCGTGCTAGAATCTTTGGTAATTGATACGGGCATTGGCAAGCGCTCCGCTTTCTTGGACCTTCGTTCAAATTCTGGGGTAAATCGTTTAAGAGAGTTGGCATTTGAGGCCGATGTTTTTGTGCAAGGCTATCGACCAGGAACTATTGCCAGACGAGGGTTTGCTCCAGACGAGTTGGCAAAGATA
>NZGS01000120.1 GCA_002690995.1 Rhodospirillaceae bacterium | reverse complement strand
AGCGGTGGAGCGGGTGCGTCAATCGCTGCGGCTATGGCGCCACTAGCTATTGGCACAGATCTCGGCGGCTCGATAAGAATACCTTGTTCCTTTAATAATTTAGTTGGGCTTCGTCCAACTCCTGGTCGAATACCCTTTTATCCAACGGATTACGGTTGGGATACTCTGGTAGAGCATGTTCAAGGACCAATGGTAAGGTCCATATCGGATATAGGTTTAGCTATGCATGTGTTATCGGGTCCCGACGAACGAGACCCTAGCTCTTTGCCAAATGATGGAAAAGATTTTTTAACAGCAGCAAAAAATAATTGCCCTTTTGGAGAGACGAGAAAAATTGCCTACGCCGGTAACCTAGGTGGTGTAGTACCTTTGGACCCTGAGGTCGAAAGTTTGGTTAAGTCCGCTGTAAGACGTTTTGAGGAACTTGGTTTTGTCATCGAGGAGGATTGTTTTGATACGTCCAGCATCAAAGAAATAGTGACAGGGACCAGAGGCTTTGGAATGGTGGCCCGTTATGCCGACAGGTTTGATGCTCACAGTGAATTGATGACAGATCAGTTGGTAGGGCAGGTATCTGCAGCCTTACAGTTGTCGGTTCGCGATGTCGTAAGATCAGAAAAATTGAGAACACAATATTGGCATAATGTAAGAGAGTTCATGCAACAATACGATTTCATCATTGCTCCAGCAGTTGGCGCGCCTCCTTTTAGGCTCGATGAACCCTTCCCGACCCATGTTGGTGGGCAGGCAGTCGAGAGATTTCAAGATGTATTTCTTGCAACGTATGTTTTCAGTGTGACTGGCTTGCCAATGATTTCGCTTCCGTGCGGTATAACGAAGGATGGAAGGCCTGTTGGTATGCAAGTTATTGCAAAAAGATTTTGCGATGACCAAGTTATCAGCTTGGGTGCAGCTTATGAGAAAGTGGCAAGCAAATTCTTCTGTCGGCCAGAGGTAGACCTATCCGACGTGAGACCCGTGAGCGACGCCTTAAATACACCAAACGTGTTTATGGGCAAAAGCTCTTAATTGAATGTTCTAGTGCGAAGCCGTTAATGCTAGCCAAGTGAAGATTATAATTAGTGATCTTATTATATGTTAAACGACTGGATCTACTCTGCCGCTACCGAAGACGAGTTACCTATTAAATTTTCTAAGCATTGATCATTCAAAGCCGTGATGGGTTCAAAATTTCTATGAGCAATCCATTCGGCTCTCTTAAACCTTGTTATATGATTATCGGTTCGACAAAGTGAGAGGTAAACAATAGTTCTAGGTAAGGGGCTGATATTTGGAGGACTGGCATGCACGAGAAGTGAAGAGAACATGATCACGCTGCCCGCGGGACCAATGGGCGCCACGCATCCTCCTTCATTTGATAGTTTTTGAACAGTTTCTCTATCCAGGGTCCAGAGTGGGTAGCTGGTAGTTTGAACATCGTGACCTGCTTCTATAACTCCACTTTTGTGGCTTTTAGGAAGAAAGATAAGAGGACCATTAGCCCCTGAGACATCATCTAAAAATACAGCTATGTTCATTGCACGGGGTTCGGGCATACCGTCATCTCTATGCCAAACACCGAAATCTTGATGCCATTGCCAAACATCGCCATCAAATGCAGCTTTAGCGTTAATTTTATATTGATGCATATAAACATCCCCGCCGAGTAACTGTTCTATGGGAGTAATTAGTCTAGGGTGAGCTCCCAGTCGTCGATGAGCTTCGTTGTAGGTGTGCGCGGCAAATGCAGTGCGGGCGACACCCGAGCTTTCCCGCCAAACTTCTTCTCGATCACTCTTGTAGATCTCGGTCGCTGCGTCGTTTAAAACAGTTATCTCATCTTTTGAAAAGCATGATGGTAAAAAGATATAACCTTCTTCATTAAACTGTTTAATTTGTTCCTCTGAAAGTCTCATGCTCACCTTCTCCTTCAGGCATCAATCAAGAACGGATCTCAAAATGGTACTAAAAAGTTAAATCCAGGGCCATAAATTTTATCCTGTTTCCGGCTTCTTTCCTAATTCAAAAATACTCACGTTTTCTATCATTTGTCGGAGCTTGGTATAATTAGTGCATCTACAGCTACGGCTCCTTTCGGCAGAGCTAGAAATGGATTGATGTCGATTGTTTGGATGGTATCTGAATTTTCTGCAGCAAAAATAGATAACGTTGAAATAGCATTGGCTAATGCATCTATGTCGGCTGGAGGAGCCCCTCTGGCTCCATCTAGCACCGCCCGGCCTCTAATTTCATCAATCATGCGATGTGCCTCCTCTGGCCCGAATGGCGCCACACGAAACGTTACATCTTTTAACACCTCAACAAAAACACCTCCTAATCCAAACATCACAGTGGGGCCAAAAGCGGGGTCTTTTGTGACACCTAAAACTGTCTCTATACCGCCAGTAATCATTTCTGCGACTATGATGCCGTCTATTTTAGCCTTTGGAGCATTAGACTGAACATTTGTAATTAATTTTTGATAACTCTCTTCAACTTCTTCCTTAGTAGTTAAATTTAGAAGTACACCACCAATTTCGGTTTTGTGTGGTATGTCCGGTGAAGCGACTTTTAAAACTACTGGTCCATCAATTGTTTTGTGCGCTTCGATTGCCTCTTCACAGCTTTGTGTTAGAAATTCCCTGTTAGCTGGAATCCCGGCTGCGCTAAGAATAGATTTTGCTTCGAACTCGGAAATATTGTTTTCCAAATGAGCGAGTTTATTTCCCTTAGTAGAGGCTATTACCTTTTGTTCGCCTTGCTTGAAAACCTCGGCAAAGTACCTGAGTGCGGCCATAGCTCTCACAGCAAGTGAGTGGTCTTCAAAACATGGATAGCCTATTTTCTCATAAGGTTTCCGGGATTCTTGTGGTCCTATCATACTCAAGAACATCAGCTCTTCTGGATAACGTTTACGGAGTGCAGTAAAAATCTCTAGACTTATATCTTTCGTAAATTCAGAGATAGGCAGGCTAGCAAGATAAAGAATTTGACTGTCATAGTCGGCTTCATCGATTACAAAACGCATACTATCCTCAAGTAGTTTTCTCTCATTCAGCACTTGACCGGTAAAGTCCACGGGATTATTTACGCCAGCAAACGGTATAAGTTTTATAATTTTTTCTTGAGTGCTTTTAGGTAAGGGCGCGACGTCGAAGCCCTTTTTTGATGCCGCATCGGCCATTTGAACCCCTATGCCGCCGGAAATAGTTTGCAGTCCAATTTTAGGACCATTAGGATACCGGTCAAATTGACAGGCATAGGCTATATCAGCCATTTCTTCCGTGGTTTCCGCGCGGTATACACCATACTGCTTAAATAACCCATCATAAATAGCATCTTCACCAGCTAGCGACGCCGTGTGCGAGGCTGCTGCCCTTGCACCCGCTTCCGTCGACCCTACTTTCATGAAAATAATAGGCTTTTTAGCATTTCTAGCGGCCTGTAGAGCTTCACGCATTCGGTTTCCATTTTTTATTCCTTCTGCATATGAAATAATCACGCGAATTTCTGGTTCGCTTGCATAAAATTTAATAACTTCTGCTACGTCTATGTCGACTTCATTGCCTGTCGTCACCCAGTAATTCGTACCCACCCCTCTATTTTGGGTTATTGTGAACAGATGCCCGCCGTAAGCGCCGCTCTGCGTTACTATGCCTATGGGACCAGTCGGAATTTTCTTACTGGCCAAGGTATTAGCAAATGTACCAAACCAACCGGCGCTTAAATTAAACACACCTAAGCAATTTGGACCGAGTATTCTCATTCCACTGTCAGACGCGATTTTGGCGATCTGTTGCTGTGCATCTAGGCCTGCAGTACCTGTTTCTGCAAAACCAGATGTAAATACAACAGCGCTCTTAACGCCACTTTCCGCACATTCCTTTATTACCTGTAATGCAACATTCTCGGGCACAGAGATTACCGCACTATCGACGGGGACTGGGACAGAAGAAATATTTGGATAGGCTTGCAGACCTTGAACTATATTCCTATTTGGGTTTACAGGGAAAAGTTTACCTTGGAAGTTGTCTTTGAGCATTGAGTATATTGGCCGGCCGCCTATCCTTGCAGGGTTATCTGATGCACCTATTACCGCGACGGATTGTGGGCGTAGTAATGATTCTAATGAATGCTTCATTTGGATCCCTTTTATGTCATTTTTAAGTTTAATATTTTACTAAGCGGTTTGATTTTTACATTTTCTAGAATTTGATTATTCGGGGTCGGAGATTATTTTATCTGCTCTAAGTTTTTCAATTTCGTTGGCCTTAAATCCCCAACGTGCGAGAACTTCTGAATTATTCTCTCCCGGCTTTGCTGGAGGTCTTTGTATTTTCCCAGGAGTTCTACTAAACCTTGGGGCGGGTGCGGGCTGTATATTACCTTCTGGGGCTAAAAAGACTTTTCTCGCTTTGTTATGGGGATGATCCATGATTTCATCTAGGTTCAAGACGGGCGCAAAACAGACATCAAGATTACCGAGTAGATTATCCCATTCGTCTCGTGTTTTTTTCCTAAAAATCTCTCTTAAAACTTTTTTCTGTGATGGCCACAAGTCCCTATTCCATTGTTCATCCCATAATTTGTCTTTTAATTTTAGTTGTTCGCGCATTAAAGCGTAGAACTGTGGCTCAATACAACCAATACAAATCCACTCCCCGTCTTTGCACTCATAGGTATTATAAAAAGGGGCGCCGCCATCCAGCCAGTTTTCTCCGCGCGGTTCATTCCAGGACCCAGCATTTTTTGACAATAACACCCCGGCCATTAATAGCGCGGAACCCTCCAGCATTGCAGCATCAATGATCTGCCCTTTGCCAGACGATTTGGTCTCTAATAAACCGCAAACTATTCCAAAGGCTAACATCATGCCGCCGCCGCCAAAATCACCAACTAAGTTCAAAGGCGGGACTGGGCCTCTCTCCTGATCTCCTATAGAGCCTAACGCACCGGCTAAGGCAATATAATTGATGTCATGGCCCGCAACGTTAGCGAGGGGGCCATCTTGTCCCCAGCCGGTCATTCTTCCATAAACTAACTTTTTGTTTTGTTTTAAACAGATTTCTGGGCCTAGCCCTAATCTTTCCATAACCCCGGGACGAAACCCTTCAACTAAACCGTCAGCCTGCCCTATCAATCTCAGGGCTGTTTTAACTCCTGTACTAGTTTTTAAATCTAGTGCAACTGACTGTCGGCCTCGGTTCAATATCGCCGTCTTATCTTTACCCCCAAGCTTATTTCCTCCGGGGCGATCTATTCGGATTATCTCTGCGCCCATGTCTGCCAATAGCATGCAACAGTGTGGCGCTGGTCCTATGCCTACCATTTCAATTAATTTGATGCCGTTTAGTGGTCCCATAAAACGTCCTTTGTTAAACTGGTCAAATTATAATTTACACAAGCATATTAATTAGCATAACAAATGTTTATTAATTGTTGTTTTGTTCATTTAATCTATAAGGAGAAGATTATTTTAAATAGTGAAGAAAGTCACCCAGGTGTTTTTGCACAGAGAACACCAGATCGGCCATCAATAATTATTGGTGAAACTGGTGAGAGTGTGAGTTTCTTAGAACTCGAAAATATCTCCAACCAAATAGCGCATTTATTGAGAGACCTCGGGTTGAGGCGTGGGGACAGAGTAGCAATATTGCTCGAAAACCACTTGCTCTACATACCAATTGTTTGGGGCGCTTTTAGATGCGGTCTGAGAGTCGTAACAATAGCAACACATCTAACATCTGACGATGTGGATTTTATCTTGGAAGACTCAAACGCTTCAGCCTTGTTCACATCCTCATTCATGAAATCCACCCTTGCAAACTTAAATATATGGGGGATAAAAAAGCAAAATCGTTTCATGTTAGACAGTTGTGATGTCGACTTTAGACCATTTGAAGAGATTGTTAATAAATTACCAAATTTTCCTGTAGAGGACCAAAGCGAGGGGATAGAGATGCTTTATTCGTCTGGTACAACGGGAAGGCCGAAGGGTATCATGAAACAGCTTCCTGATGGACCCTTTGGTGTTCCCGCCCCAGGCTACAAATTAATTGCTGATCTCTACAACCTCGACGAGAAAACAGTTTATTTATCGCCTGCACCTCAATACCATGCGGCGCCTCTTTTATTCGTTATGCGCGCACTTAGGTTTGGTGCGACCGTTGTAATAATGCGCAAGTTTGAAGCTGAAACAGCGCTTAGTCTCATTCAAAAATATAAAGTCACGCATAGCCAATGGGTGCCGACAATGTTCATTAGGATGTTGGCGCTAGGTGATGAAATAAAGAGTAGATATGATCAATCCAGTTTGAAATGCGTAATCCACGCCGCAGCGCCATGTCCAATTGAAGTGAAGTTGGAAATGATAAAATGGTGGGGAGAAATTATATGGGAGTATTACGGCGCGTCGGAAGGTAATGGGCTGACAGTGATCGACTCAAAAGAATGGTTGCGTCATCGCGGGTCAGTAGGCAAAGCTAAAATTGGAAAAGTCCGCATATGCGGTGACGATGGTGAAGAATTACCAAGAGGGGAAACAGGACTAATTTATTTTTCTGACAGTCCGAAATTCGAATATCACAATGACCCTCAAAAAACCAAAGACTCACGAAACCAATATGGATGGTCGACCTTAGGGGATATTGGTTATCTTGATAGCGATGATTATTTATATCTGACCGATCGAAAAGCAAACACAATCATTTCGGGGGGAGTGAATATCTATCCGCATGAAATAGAAAACCATTTGCTTGGTCATCCAGCAGTAAAAGATGTTGCTGTTATAGGTACTCCAAACAATGAATTTGGGGAGGAAGTTAAGGCCGTCGTTATTCCCATTCAAAAGTTTTTTGAAAAAGATGATTTGGAGAGAGAATTAATAGAATTTTGCCTAGTAAAGGTTGGAAAAATAAAGAGCCCTAAGTCAGTCGACTTCGTAGAAGAACTGCCAAGGCAGGAAAATGGCAAACTTTACAAAAGGCTTCTAAAAGACCGTTATTGGAAAAACGAGCGTTAGTAGATTTTGAAAAATAAGTTGTTAAGTTATTGTTTTTCGACTGTTGATTTCTCTATATTATAGTATTCCTCGAGATTTATTATATCTTCGATCTCTTGGCGTATCTGGATGTTATTCTCCTGAGAGAGTAATGAAAAATCTCCGGTCTCTTTTAATTCACCCAGCATTCGGCGCTGTGCGTCGAAAGATGCAAGTAGCATTACTTGCGCGTCTATACACATTGCGTACCCCATATCTTCAAGCTCATTTCGGGAAAACAGGGGTCGATTATCTCGGTTTCCCCGGCTCTGAACGTAAACCAAGGGGATTTTGCTTTGATGCACAGCTTCGACAGCTTCTTCGTTTGTTCTAGGGAATAGCAGGCCCATATCGGCACCAACTTCGGCTGCTAAATTTATACGCGAAATGGCTTCTTCTAATCCCAGCTCTCGACAAGTGTCAGTTCTAGCTATAATCAAAAAGTTGGGGTCCAGCTCATCACGCGTTTTACATGCAAATTTAATTTTATCTATGAATTCAGTAGACTTAATCGCATGTACCATATTTTTGTGGTAATGAGCCCGTTTTGGGAAAAGTTGATCTTCAATATGTATGCCGGCTAATCCACCAGCAATGAACTCCTTTACCGTTCTGCTTGTATGGAGTGGTTCGCCAAAGCCAGCTCCCGCATCTGCTAACACTGGTATCGTTACTGACAAAGCAACTTGTGATGCTATTGCCACTTGTTCGGTTAGTGTCAATAATGGTTCTGTAATAGCCTTGGAAGCGCCGGAGACATATCCGCCTACATAGGTTGCCTCAAAGCCAGATTGCTGAACTAGTCTGGCTCCTATCGGGTCATAAACTGAGGGTAAATGTAGAAATGTCTTTGATTTAATAAGTTCACGTAACACGTTGGTACGCTCAAAAGACATTGCACTCTCCTCTATTTTGTCGGCAGACTGTAATTAGATTGATTTAATATTAAACAATACGAAAGAACCTTTATTTATAAGCCTGATAGTTTAGACTTAGAATTCGGTAGTGCAAAGTTGTACCTAGTGATTACAAACGTAAAATTTCAACATTCCTTGATATTTTGGGCATACTTCATTTAGGTGATTAATCCAGTTTTATTCGGAGGCAATAGAGCCAATGCGTGTAAATTTTCTGACCGATCCCTCAAAATATAAACACTGGAAATTGAATGTTTCTGGTGAACGTGCTGAACTTGTTCTAGACGTTGATGAAAATGGCGGTCTTTATGAAGGATACGAACTTAAATTGAACTCCTATGATTTAGGAGTAGATATTGAATTGAATGACGCTGTCCAAAGATTACGATTTGAACACCCTAATGTGAAAGTCGTTATCCTAAAGTCGGGAAAAGATAGGGTGTTTTGTGCTGGAGCAAATATTAAAATGCTGGGCGCCGCCAGCCACGCAGATAAAGTAAATTTTTGCAAATTCACCAATGAAACTCGTAACGCAATTGAAGATGCGAGCCAGAATTCAGGGCAGACTTACATTGCAGCCGTTGAGGGAGCTTGTGCAGGTGGTGGCTACGAGCTTGCGCTTGCGTCAGAACATATAATTTTAGTTGATGATGGCTCATCATCAGTATCCTTGCCTGAGGTCGCACTACTTGCAGTATTGCCTGGGACAGGCGGTATCACAAGAGTGACTGACAAACGTATGGTTCGTCGTGATCGTGCAGATATATTCTGTTCAACTGAGGCAGGCGTAAGGGGGGCGCGCGCATTAGAATGGAACCTGGTGGATGATATCGTCTCAACAACTAAATTTAACCAGCTTGTAGAACAGCGTGCCTGCGAAATTGCAATTCGTTCGGACCGCCCAAACGACCAAAAAGGTATAAAGCTTGATCCCTTAAAATTAAAAATGGAAAATAATTCCTGGAAGTATTCTGCCGTGAAAGTTGATTTAGACCCTAAGTTGGGTGTTGGGGAAATAACAATATTAGGACCAAATGAAGATGCGCCCAATAGTATTGATCAATTGTTGGAAGAGGAAGATGGATTTTGGCCCCTTCGGGTTGCAAGAGAATTAGACGATGCGCTACTTCAAATAAGGTTCAATGAACTAGAAATTGGAGTTATTGTATTCAAATCGACTGGCAGCCCATCTGAAGCAGTGAAATACTGTAATTTCTTACAGAAAAATAAGGGCCATTGGTTGGTAAGAGAAATACTCCTCTATTGGACAAGAGTTTTAAAAAGGGTAGACCTAACCTCGCGATCTTTAATTTCATTGATAAAGCCTGATAGTTGTTTCGGGGGTTTTTTAGCTGAAATAATATTTGCTTCAGACAGATCTTTTATGTGTGAAGGCGTTTTTGAGGAGTTTGATGATATTGAAGCCTCGATTATTCTAACTTCATGTAACTTTGGGGGACACCCCATGTGCAATGGTCTTTCCAGACTGGAAACACGTTTTTTAGGCCAACAGGAAATGTTGGGGGATATTGAGTTGAAATTGGATGCTCCTATATTTGCGGAACAAGCGGACAGACTCGGTTTAGTATCTGCGTCTTGCGATGACATAGACTGGGATGATGAAGTGCGTCTTTTTCTAGAGGAGAGGACTAGTTTTTCGCCCGACGCTTTAAGTGCGATGGAAGCCAATACCCGCTTTGCTGGACCTGAAACAATGGAAACGAAAATTTTTGGCCGATTAACAGCCTGGCAAAACTGGATTTTTCAAAGACCGAATGCAGTTGGTGATAACGGCGCTCTTAAATTATATGGGACCGGAAAAAAAGCTGATTTCGATAAAAAAAGAGTGTAAAAAGTAGATTAATTATTTTGATTTGACTGGTGAAGGGGTGCGCATCTAATGCTGGACGCTAATGCTGTGGATTATGAAACATCAATACCAAATAATGTTGGACTTTCGAGCGATAGACGTGTGCTAAAAGCTCTCGAAAAGTGGCATCCAGGCTATTTGAGTTGGTGGAATGAGATGGGGCCAGAAGGCTTTCAGGACTCCCTTGTCTACTTGCGAACTGCTGTGGGAGTTGAGCCTGGTGGATGGGCTAAGTTTGATTATGTCCGGATGCCTGAATATCGCTGGGGCGTGCTTCTTGCGCCAAAAGAAGAAAACAGATTGATCGGTTTCGGGCAGCATAAGGGCCAGCCTGCTTGGCAAGAAGTTCCAGGAGAGTATCGAGCAATGTTACAGCGGCTTTGCGTGATTCAAGGTGATACCGAGCCCGCGTCCGTAGAACAACAGAGACACTTGGGTACGACTGCACCTTCTCTATATGATATGAGGAATCTCTTCCAGGTGAATGTTGAAGAGGCGCGCCATTTGTGGGCAATGGTTTACTTGCTACAGAAATACTTCGGGAAAGAAGGCAGAAGTGAAGCAGAGGGCCTTTTAATTCGCCGTTCCGGCGATGAGGATAGACCGCGTATGTTAGGCGCGTTTAATGAGGCGACGCCCGATTGGTTAAGTTTTTTTATGTTTACCTATTTTACTGATCGTGATGGAAAAATGCAGCTGGAAAGCTTAGCTCAATCGGGCTTTGATCCATTGGCGAGAACAACACGTTTCATGCTGACTGAAGAGGCACATCATATGTTTGTTGGTGAATCAGGGGTTAGTAGAGTAATACAACGAACATGTGATGCTATGAACCAGGCGGGTATAGAAAATCCCTTTGACATCGATCGAATAAGAGCCTTGGGAGTCATTGATCTGCCAACAATTCAAAAGAAAGCAAACCTTCATTATTCTCTATCGTTGGATTTGTTTGGTTCGGAAATTTCAACAAATGCTGCTTCTGCTTTCAATAATAGCTTGAAGGGGCGCTACAGAGAGGACAAAATTGAAGATGATCATCAATTGATCAATGCTACCTACCCTGTACTAACACCTGTTGATGGAACCTTTAAACTTGTGGACGAACCTGCACTTACAGCACTGAATATGCGGCTAAGGGACGATTATACCCGAGAAACCGATAGTGGTGTAAGACGTTGGAACCGCCAGATAAATAAAAATGGAATTGATTTTGAAATTCGGCTGCCAAGCGTAAGTTTTAACCGTTCTATAGGGTTGTTTTCTAATATAGACACCACGCCTGAGGGAGATAGCTTAACGCAAGAAGAGTTTCTTAGCAGAAAAGATGATTGGTTGCCATCTGCGGACGATGGCGCTTTTGTTTCATCATTAATGGAGCAAGTAACCGAGCCAGGGTCATTCGCTGGATGGATTTCGCCGCCACGTATCGGAATAGACAATAAAACGGGGGACTTTGAATACGTGAGGCTTCAATAGTAAAGGAAAATTAATTCAATTTATAATTTTGGCGCAGGAAAATTTTGGGAACTTAAATTAAGATGGCAAAGGTTAATAGAAAGCTGGCTACCATTCTAGCCACTGACTGCGTTGACTTCAGTAGATTCATGGAAACTCAGGAAGAGCTGACACTAGCTAATTTAACTGCATGCCGCGATATTATTGATCCAATCGTTGAGGAGCATGGTGGGAGAATTTTTCATACTGCCGGGGACTCAGTTATTGCGGACTTTGGTAGTCCTGTTGAATGTGTTCACGCTGCTATGAAATTTCAGGAAGCCCTTTCCTCCAGAAATGAAGCTATTGAACAGGGGCCGAAACTAGAATGGCGTGTCGGTATACACGTAGATGATGTGATCATTGAAGGTGATAACATTTATGGTAGTGGCGTGAATATAGCAGCACGGTTGGAAGCACAATGTGAACCTGGTAAGGTACTTTTGTCTAGGATAGTTCAGGAGCAGGTTCAGAAAAGAGTTAACTTTGCCGTGACCCCTGCAGGTACCCGTGCTTTAAAAAATATTTCTGACGAATTTGAAGTCTTTTACATTACTAAGGATACGCAAGAGAGTGTTACAGGTGTGGAAGCTCAGCCTGCTAAAGTGATAGAGACTGCTGATAATAATTTGGAGGCTGTCAGTAAGAAACCAAGGCTGGCGGTCTTGCCTTTCACAAACGACGGAAGGGATGAAGATAGCGGCTACCTTGCAGACGGTATCGTTGAAGATCTAATCACCGAATTTTCCATGATAAGGGAATTTGAAATCGTATCAAGTAAAACCAGTTTTGATTTCAGAGATAATGATGAGGATACTTCATCATTTGCAGCGATCCATGATCTGGATTTCATTATTTCGGGAGGAATTAGATCTTCTGGGAAACGCGTTAGAATATCGTTAGAGCTGAGTGAAGTCGAGAGTGGTAAAGCTGTTTGGAGAGATCGGTACGACAGGGTAATAGAAGATATTTTCGATTTACAGGACGAGATAGTTCGTACAATTACAATATCTCTGTTGGGAGAAATAGAAATTTCTAGTCTACAGAGAGCTAAACGTAAGGCCACAGAAAATATATCGTCCTATGAATATTTATTACGCGGTAAGGAAATGCACCATAGGTTTGATAAAGATGCGAATGCACAAGCGTTAGAGTTTTTTGATAAAGCGATAAGGGCAGATCCATCAAATGCACAAGCTTATGCGTGGAAAGCCTGTACCCTTGGCCAGGGAGCCTTCCGAGGCTTCATTGAAGGGGATGCCAACGACATAATCAATCAGGGGATGGAAAATATTTCCAAAGCATTAGAGGTTAACGAGAATGACTTTGAATGCCATAGAATGCTGTCTGCCGTCTATTTGAGTCGGCACGAGT
>NZGS01000119.1 GCA_002690995.1 Rhodospirillaceae bacterium | reverse complement strand
TCCTTGCATCTGCCCGCCGATACAACGGAGCGCAGCTGCGGCTAATACCCCCTCAGGTGCACCTCCAGACCCAACATATAAATCGACACCAGTTTCATTCTGCGCACTAGCTATTACACCTGAAACATCACCATCAGAGATCAGCATTATCCTAGCTCCCGCATTTCTTACCTCATTGATAATTTCTGCATGCCGAGGTCTATCCAATATGCAAACAAGCAAATCAGAAATGGAAACATTTTTTGCATCGGATAGGTTAGCGAGGTTTTCTTTAATCGACTTATCCAGATCCACCACTCCTTCTGGCAATCCGCCGCCAACGGCTATCTTATCCATGTAAACATCGGGAGCATTTAAAAAACCACCATGTGTGGCAAAAGCCATTACAGCTAAGGCATTTTGCCCACCTTTTGCCGTAATAGTTGTTCCCTCTAGTGGGTCTAAAGCAATATCAATTTTTGGACCACCTTTACCTACATTCTCACCAATATACAACATTGGCGCTTCATCTCGCTCACCTTCACCTATTACAACCGTTCCATCTATATCCAACGCATTTAAGGCATGGCGCATAGAGTCTACAGCCGCTTGATCCGCCGCTTTTTCATCTCCCCGTCCTATCAATCTGGAAGCAGATAACGCCGCTACCTCCGTTACCCTCACAGCTTCAAGTGCTAGGTTACGATCCAATATAGCTTTTTCATCAAATGTGTGTTCGACCATTAGCACACCTCTTTTCAAACGTTAATTCGCTTATCCTGCAAAGTTTTCAATGGGTAATATGCAGGGTTTTTCAACAATATTTTCAAGTTTTTCAAACTCAGCTACAGATTTTTGAATCGCCTCTTCTGATGTTTCATGAGTGGTCAGAACGACAGGGACGGTACCATCAGGGTTCCTACCTCGCTGAAGCAATGCTTCGACTGATACTCCTTTATCACGAAACACAGCGGTCAAATCTGCCAAAACTCCTGGTCTATCATAGACTTGCAGCCTGAGGTAATATGATCCTGAAAGCTTCTGCAATTCTTGAATAGGCCTAACCACAAGTTCGCTGTCTGCTGTTCCTAAAAAGCTTGTCCGACGATTATTGGCAAAGTCGAGAAGATCTGAAAGCACTGCTGAACTGGTTGGACCAGCGCCAGCACCACGACCATAAGAAAGTGAGGTGCCTAATCCTTCCGCTTCAGCGGCGACAGCGTTAAAAACGTCTTCTACTTGAGCTATTGGGATATTTACTGGCACCAAGCATGGCCGAACCCGTTGCTGCAAACCATTACCTAGCAGTTCTCCAATACCTAATAGCTTAATGCGGTAACCTAATTCTGTGGCAAAGTCGATATCAATTGGCGAGATAAGCCTTATTCCTTCTACATGAACGCCACTAAAATTTATTGGAGTTTGAAAAGCTATTGCAGAGAGAATTGCTAATTTATGCGCCGCATCTACGCCATCTACATCAAATGAAGGGTCAGCCTCTGCGTAACCCAACCGCTGGGCGTCAGCCAGAATATCCTCAAATTCCTGACCAGTTTCGCGCATTACGGAGAGAATATAATTACATGTCCCATTAAGTATACCGTAGATTTTACTTAGTCTATTGGAAGCCAAGCCCTCGCGAATTGTTTTAATTATTGGAATGCCACCAGCTACTGCAGCCTCGTAACCAAACATGACATCGTGTTTTGCAACAAGTTCCCCAATATTATTTCCGTGCGTAGCTACCAGCGCTTTGTTAGCAGTGATGACTGATTTGCCGTTTGTTATAGCTTTTTCGACTAAATCTTTTGCGACACCTTCCGAACCACCTACCAACTCAATTACTACATCAATATTATCGATATCTGCTATATCACGGCAATCAGCGATCCATTCAACTCCGGTCAAATCGACATCTCTTTTCTTGTCCTTACTTTTTGCCGATACTGCCACAACATTAAAATTTGCAGAGCTGCGCGCTTTGAGAAAGTCGCTCTCTTCTGTAATTATTCTGTATGTTTCAGCTCCAACTGTTCCTAGCCCCGCAATTGCAATGTTGATTGTTCTAGCCATTTAAACTTTTCCAAATTTTGTTAATAAGGATTTTTTCAACCTGTGACGATCGTTGCATCGATCACCGAACATTAATTTTATGACTCTAAGATAAATATTTCTGCACGGCGATTTGCACGTTCTTCTGAGGGCATACTTTCGTAGTTCAGAGGCTGGCTATCTCCGACAGCATCAACAATCAACTTCTCTGCTTTGACGCCGTTTGCTATCAAAAAGGAAGCAACGACTTCAGCTCTTTTTACCGAAACATTAAAGTTGGCTAGTGTATGTTTTAGTTCGTCCATGTCTTTAGTCCTCATAGACGCATGCCCCACGACCCGAACTGACGCGCCAGTCTTTTTTACTTCCGATGCTATTTTTGAGAGAAATCTTCGGTCTGCAGCTGATAATTGATGAGATCCATGGCCAAAATTAATCACACCCTTATTAACAGTTGATAGAGAATCCACTATCTGAAATTTTAATGGGGTTTTCTTACTTTTTTTCTTATCAACTTTTATTGGGATGTTAAACTTAAACTTCTTTGTTTTTGCTTCAGAAGACTGAGACGAAGTTTCTTGCTGATCGCTACCAACACTTTGCCTTGCAGCAACTACCTTTGATTGAGTAGTTTTTTCTTCAGCTTTTGCTGAGCTAATAGGCGTTTGTACGAAACTTGTTTTTTTTGAAACCTTTGGTTGCGAAACGCTATTATCCTGCTTAATCGGAGCAATTGGCTTCGTTTTAAATGGCATAGAATTAGGCCATAACTTAGACTTTGTACCTATATAACTCGCATTTTTTCTATCAGACACGAGTTCATTCCTTATTTTTTTCCTGTCTTCACTCGTTGACAAAAGCACAGGGCGCGAGGGAAAAGCCGATAGCTTTGGGTATTGACTAGACTTACTAGTATCACTTGCCCCAATAAAACTGCCTACCGCTCCTTTGACCATTGATTGGCTTGTTTTAATCCACTCCAAGGGCGAGGAAAGAGTTGGTAAATTAGAACAGCTTGCCAAGCCTAACAAAGAGGTAGCAGACGTAATTTTCAACCAAAATACCGCGCGCTGATAATGTTTTTGTCCCAAACGCCAAGTAGGATAAGTTTTCACGAGAATCACTCCATAAACCATAGCAGACGGTGTTTTTTTAACACATCATGCTAATTACACCTATAGTTCGTTGCTAATAAAAACTAACTGAACCCTTTTTATGCTGTCACCACGTTTGTACAAAGATAAAACCATTTTCGATGCAGCAGACCAGGTTATTCAATTTCTGGCAGAGCTCTAGTGAGGTTATCCAGCCCTATATTTAGGTCTTTGGATATAAATTCTAAGCACTGCTGAGGACTACCCCCAGCTGTCGGGAATTGCTTCTCCCATTCAAAAGCTTTTACCATTATACCACACAAAGCTATGGCTAAGTTTGCCTGTTGCGAGAGGATCTCCCTCTTTACTGTTTTGAAATCGATAGCACCAAATTCTTCCCAATCGATCTGGGTGATCCTACTAAGATTATCAAAGCGACTATGGAGGTTTGATTTTATATATCCAAGTCTTCGCTCAACCTGCGAAAATTGACTTTGAGCGGAAGGGTCATTGCGCAAATTAGAGTTTGAAACACCGTCCTCCGCCCAAAGGATCAATTGATCAATCTTTGAGCTAGCTTCAATGTTTATTCTTTCAAAGAATGAAACTGATAGAAATAATTCACCAAACTCTTCTAGATTTTCAATAAGTTTTGGTAAAGATACAGACATGTTTTGAGCCATAATCTCTAATCGATCTCTTACTTTAAGTGGCTCTGTATCTTTAATCAGCTTCAGAAGAGTTTCTGTGTCGCTCACACCAAATTTTTGATCGGAATATAGATATTGAATAAGTGGACGCGTTATTCTACTCATCAATGGAAACAAAGTAGTTTTCATATTCGATGATAGGTTAAAAATATTTTTGTCTAAAACTTTTATCTTCAAAGGGGCTAACGATGTCTTAAGCGTAAAACAATCAAAACTCGGCAGTGAGGTTAGGGATGAAAGTGTTTTGTTGTCGGTATCGCCAACGTCATCACGATCAAAATGTAACATTAATTCTTTTTGAGTTATCAACCCAATGTCTTGCTGCAAAGAATTTGTGAAATCGATTACCGTATCTAAAGCAATATTTTTCCGAAGAGTAGCGGATCTTAAAGTGGAATTTTCCAAATTAAAGGCCGACAATGGCAAACTAGTGATCGAGTCGTGCCCATCTAGGCTTTCGCCACTGCGATGTTCACTATCTGCATTCATACCTACCTCGTGAAAAAAAGCTCTCTCTATCCAAGTGAAGAATTCTGAGATGCTAAAGATGTCAATCTCAGATAATATATTGAATATTGATTGATAACAGCAATAATTATGCCACATTGAGAACGTAATGCTATGGATGTAACAGGCGGCTCAGAAACAAAAAAAACACCAACGAACTATTCGGACTTCATTATAATAGGTGCTGGTTCTGCGGGCTCTGTATTAGCCAACAGACTGACAGCGAATGGTCGTTTTTCAGTTACCCTCATAGAAGCTGGACGTAATTCTCACGTTTTAAGTTCAATACCTATAAGTTTTGCAAAATTTATAAATAATCCAAACGTAAACTGGCTCTATTCGTCTGAACCAGATGAAGGCAGCGGCTTCCGAAGTATCGAAATACCGAGAGGAAAAATTTTAGGCGGCTCGAGCTCAATCAACGGCATGGTTTTTGTTAGAGGACAAAACCAGGATTACGACCATTGGGCGCAGCTTGGAAATAAAGGCTGGAGTTACAAAGACGTCCTCCCGTACTTCAAAAAAATGGAAACCTATAAAGGACCCTATTCAGCTTACAGAGGACAAACCGGGCCCTTAATAGTTTCCAACCCGATGGAAGATAATGCTTTCTACGCTTCAATGTTCAAAGGTGCAGAGGAGATTGGTATACAGAGAAATCCCGACTACAATGCGGGGCAACAAGATGGCGTGGGAATGACTCAAGCAACAATTTGGAAAGGAAAACGACAAAGTACGGCAGTTGCCTATCTACAGCCTATAAAAAAAAGAAAAAATTTGCGTATTTTGACTGATACACACGTTAAAAAACTAATCATTCAAAATAACAAATGTGTTGGTGTAGAAACGACACAAAAAGGTAGAACGGTAATTATGCGGTGCAAATGCGAGGTGATAATAAGTGCTGGCGCTATCAATTCACCTCAATTGTTGGAGCTATCGGGTATAGGACCCGAGAATGTTTTAAAAAAACTCGGCATTGAGGTGAAGTCAGCACTACCAGGAGTAGGAGAGAATCTTCGGGATCATTATGCTCCACGAATGAAATGGACCACGCTGAAGGGGCGTTACACCTACAATGATAGGGCGCGTGGTATTGGTATCGCGCTCGAGATAGCCAAGTACTTTACAACTCGCAGAGGGTTTCTTGCGATGCCTGCGGCCCCGATGCGGGCCTATGTTAGATCGAGAGAGGGACTTGTTGCTCCAGACCTAGGAATATCGGTAAACCCTTTTTTGATCAAACGTGGAGTTTCTCTCGACAAAAGTAGTGGTTTTACAATGGCCGTACACTCCCTTCGCCCAGAAAGCTGCGGAAGCGTTCACATTGCATCATCATGCAGCACTACCCCTCCAAAAATTAAATATAACTTTCTTTCTAAAAAGATAGATAAGGATACTATAGTTTCTGGTATGAAAATTGTGCGGCAATGGGTTAATTCGAAAGCAATGCAAAATATAAGGGGAAACGAGTTAGCTCCTGGTCCAGATGTAATTGGTGACAACGAGTTGCTCGAGTGGGTAAAAGAAACAGCCGAAACGACTTATCATCCAGTCGGGACTTGCAAAATGGGCCAGGATAAAATGTCAGTTGTAAATGAAGAGCTTATTATCAAGAGCTTTAAAAACCTTCGAGTTGTTGACGCTTCAATAATGCCGACACTCACATCCGGAAACACAAATGCTCCGACAATTATGATCGCCGAAAAAGCATCTGATCTAATCTTATCGAAATGGAGCCGAAATTAGCTCATGCACCCCCTATGTGAGCAGACAACCCGCCATCAACCGGCATAATTAGCCCGGTAATATAGTTCGCTTCCTCAGAAGCTAAGAACACTGAGGCATTAGCAACATCCCAAGCCGTACCCATTTTCTTTAACAATGGAACACGACTATTTCGGGCATTACGTACTTCGTCTCTGTGTACATTTTGCTCGCGCGCGCGCCTCTCAATAGCCATCGGTGTGTCCATTAGCCCAGGTAAAATAGCGTTTGCTCGGATGCCGTAGGATGCATTTTCCATTGCGAGATGATGCGTCATTGTATTCACAGCACCTTTCCCAGTTTTATAGGTTATACTGTTATGCGAACAGATAGACGCAATAGAGGAAATATTTATGATACATCCTGAGTTCTGTTTCCGCATTATAGGCAGAACATGCTTACATGTCATAAACATGCCTTTCAAATTCATATCCATCAATTGATCCCACACTTTAACGTCCATTTCAGTCGTTCCTGTGTCTCCCTCCGAGCGGCCGACGTTATTGTGGAGAATATCAATTTTTCCAAAATAATTCATACAAGCTGTTGCTATAGTTTTGCAGTCATTTTCGTCTGTAATGTCCGCTATTTGAACTTTAGCTGCACCCCCCTTATTTTCGATTAAATCTAGGGTTTCCAGCGCCAACTTTTCATTTTTATCTACAAGTAGAACATTAGCACCCTCTTCAGCAAAGCGAATGGCCGTAGCTCGCCCATTTCCGATTGTTTCCCCAGGTTGTTGACCTGCTCCAACAACGATAGCTACTTTTTCATTCAACCTCATAACTGAACTCTTTCTTTTTTTCAGTGGTTTAAAAATCTTTGTTTCCTTTTTACATTAGGTATTAATCTACAACCTACCGTAAATAGTGAAAAATAAGCACCGATAGAGCCGCAAAAAAATAATTTTGTAACAAAGCCCGATCACAATGCACAAGTGTATGGGCTTTAGCAATATTCGTACAATTATTACATGCTTTTTAAACGTGCAGAAATATTATTTACGCAAACAAGTGATCGTCAACCTGAAGAGTAAAGTATCAATTGTTTATTAGCTAATTTTGGCACTTAAACAAAAAGTGGATATTAATAAAAATATCTTTCTAACATCCATAAATCAATCAAAAGGCCTAATAGTAGCCCGTTTGCCAGCAGTATGCTCGCCGCGAGATCACCGAAAAGTAAACATCAGAGGCGATTTTTGAGCTTTCTACGCAAGATAGTTAAGCACAAAAAAAACAGCCACAAACTCGCGTATGTGGCCGTTTTGGGGTGAAAAATACAGATCTCCTCTAGCGCTTCGAGAACTGATAACTTCTTCTAGCTTTCGCTTTACCATATTTCTTACGCTCAACAACTCGAGGATCTCTCGTCAAAAAGCCGCCCTTTTTGAGAACAGGTCTTAGACCTGGCTCATAATAAGTCAATGCCTTTGAAATTCCATGTCTAACTGCCCCGGCTTGTCCCGAAAGACCTCCCCCAGTAACGGTACATGTGACATCATAAGAATCGTTGCGCTCAGCGGTATCAAAGGGTTGCGCAATCATCATTCGCAAAACGGGTCTAGCAAAGTAAGTTTCTACATCCCGGCCATTTACTGTGATCTTTCCCGGCCCAGGCTTGATCCATACCCTTGCTATTGCATTTTTTCGCTTGCCCGTAGCATACGAACGTCCGTGCTTATCTATAATAGGCTCTCTAGGAACCTCTACGGTTGGCTCTTCCCTCAAAACACTTAGGGCCTCTAAACCTGCGTTTGTGTTCTCTTCTTCACTTTTAGTTTCTGTAATATTTTCAGATAACTCGCTAGATTCGTGATTTGTATTCTCTTCTTCAGCCATTTTCACCTCTTATTCTTTGTATTCATTGCGGCGATATCTAGTATTTCTGGTTGCTGCGCTTCGTGCGGATGTTCATTGCCGCCATAAACTCTAAGATTACTCATTTGCTTGCGACCAAGCGGCCCCCGAGTAATCATCCGTTGAACTGCTTTTTTAATAACTCGTTCTGGATGAGCACCGTCTAAAATCTTATCGGCGGTTCGGGATTTTATTCCCCCAGGATAACCGGTATGCCAATAATAAGTTTTTGATGTTCGCTTTGCCCCAGTTAATTTCACCTTCTCTGCATTGATTACGACAATATTGTCACCGCAATCCATGTGAGGGGTAAAGGTGGTTTTGTGTTTACCGCGTAAATATTTTGCCACAATCGTTGCCAATCGGCCCAGAACTAGGCCTTCGGCATCAATCAGCCACCACTTCTTTTCGATATCACTTGGTTTTGCTGAAAACGTTCTCATTGAACTACCCTAATTGTTTAATTTGAGCCCATAATTTGGAACCGTTTTATACATAAGCAGGGCAGATAGGTCAAGAAAAAATAATAATATCAACACCTTAAATAAAGGTACTATCATACCTTTATTTAAATAACGTCTTTAACTTTTACTTTACATTTAGCGCTGTTATTTTCTAAATTACGTTTCTATATACTAATTTTATATATCTGTATTGCAGTATAATGTTATTAGTATGATCGTCTAAAGGAAACAGTATCACAGAAATGTTTTAGCTTTTCATCAAATCTTCTTGAAAGTTAGGCGCCGCGATACTTATTAAAGCCCTTCTTCTTTGGCCCAAATCTTTTCCACGCAAATCTACCGCACCGTTCTCAGTTACGATCACATCAACGTCGCTTCTAGCCGTAGTAACAGGACCGCTCAATTTGGAGACAATTCGGCTAAATTTTCCATCCTTGGCTGAACTAGGGAGTGCAATAATTGCGTGCCCACCATCACTTCTGTGTGCAGCCCTT
>NZGS01000118.1 GCA_002690995.1 Rhodospirillaceae bacterium | reverse complement strand
GTGGAGGATGAGCCGCTAATCTCAGAAGAGGAAGTGGATGAAGAGTTAATTGATGAAGATTAAAAGAAGTACTAGTATTCAACAAGCTAACTCTAAAAATCTTAAAGTGATACAAGTTTGAGTTAGTTATTTTATAGTGGGGCCATAGCTCAGTTGGGAGAGCGCTACAATGGCATTGTAGAGGTCGTCGGTTCAAATCCGTCTGGCTCCACCAAATAATTTACAAGAAGTTCTTGTCCCTTTCCAGATATGAGCAGGCGAAACTATGAGTTGCTCCCTACGGGAGTGAAATAATCATGCGAAACATTTTTGTAATAACCAGTAGAGAACTTTTTAGTTACTTTGGCTCGTCACTTGGATATATTCTGGCTGCTATCTTTGTAGCAATATCGGCGGGTCTAACCTTCTATTTCGGGCACTTTTTCGATCGTGGCGTCGCTGATCTCAATGCATTTTTTCAATACCACCCGTGGCTGCATCTTCTACTAATGCCAGCTTTAGGTATGAGACTATGGGCAGAAGAAATTAAATTAGGAACTTTCGAATTTCTTATTTGTCTGCCTGTTAAGATAATAGAGGTTGTAGTGGGAAAATTTTTGGCAGCGTGGATATACTCAGGGGTAGTTTTACTTTTAACATTCCCTCTGTGGATTACGGTAAATCTGACTGGTAATCCAGATAATGGCGTTATATTTGCAACCTATGGCGCTAGTTGGTTAATGGCAGGCGGATTTCTAACATTAAGTGCTTGTGCATCCGCTATGACAAGCAATCAAGCGGTTGCATTTGTAATTGCTGTTACGATGTGCTTCTTGTCTATGATGACTGGCGTTGAATTAATACAAGGTTCTTTCCATGGATGGGCGCCAGAATGGCTAACTGAGACTGCTAGCCAATTAAGCATGATGTCAAATTTCAACGAAATCTCGAAAGGCGTTATTGATTTCAGGAATTTCCTTTATTTTTTCTCACTTATTACAATGGGGCTCTTGATTAACAGTTTAATAATCGCAATTAAAAAGGCTTAGTTCTTTGGGTTATGCATCATTATTCGAAACATAATAAGCTCTTCAGTTACCTGAACATCGCATTTCTCTTCGTGCTATTCGTGTCTGTTAACATCTGGGGCGGTCGTTTATTTAACTCCGTACAGTTGGATTTGACTGAAGATAAAATTTTTTCCATCTCCGATGCTACAATTGAGGTTTTGGAAAGTATTAAAGAGCCAATTCGGCTACGTTTTTACACGTCTGAAAATCTAAGCCTTTTGGGCCCTGATTATATAAGTTTAATGCTTCGAATAGAGGGGCTTTTAGAAACATATAAACTCGCGGCTGGCTCTAATCTAATAATTGAACGTATGGTGCCAAAACCGTTCTCACCTGAAGAGGACCGAGCTGTTTCCGATGGAATACATGCTGTTCCGGATGTGCTCAGCAATAGTCAGATTTTCTTTGGTTTAACTGGACATAACAGCACGAACGGTTTTTACACCATACCTCACTTTGCCCCAGAGCAAAATAACTTGATAGAATACGAACTTACCAGATTAATTTTTGACTTGGTAAACACAAAAAAGCGCACCGTCGCAATATATGGCGACCTACCTATTTCCGGAGATAAAACGCAACGGGTACCCCCCTGGACAATACTGGAGACAATAAAGCGCTTTTTTTCGGTCCAAATTTTATTTGGGGACGTGAAAAGCTTCAGCAATGACATAGATGTTTTGGTCTTAACGGAACCCGGTGAAATATCGAAGACGACGCTATATGCTGTTGATCAATTCATTCTGAGGGGTGGAAGAGTTCTAGCATTCTTAGATCCATTTAATGAAACGCTTGATGTTTCGAAAAACGGCCAACCTTCGGTTCCTAGATCGCGAGGGCTCGATAATTTTACTAAATTACTAAACGCTTGGGGAATCGAAATTCCGACAAGGACAGTGATTGGTGACTTGGGCGGTGCTATTAACGTGCAAATGACTAGAAATGATAGGATTTTTGCTACAAAATATCCCGTTTGGTTTGATGTAAAAGAGGGTGGTCTTGTGAGCGACGAGGTTATAACTAGTGGTTTGTCTCGGATCAGCCTGCGATCTGCAGGATATATTAAGCATTCTCCCCAGCAATCTTTGAAATTTCAACCTATATTGTTGGCGAGCAGAGAATCTGGTTTTATAGACCTATCAAAAATCGAGTACGCTCCCAACCCCGTTGAAATTCTAGCGAACTTACAACAAACAGCGGAGCAAAATGTATTAATGGCTAGACTTTCTGGCAGCTTTAAAACGGCTTTTGCTACTGGCGCGCCAGTAGCAAACGTGGACAGCGACAACAATATGCCGCATCTAAATGACAGTGTAAAACCGTCTGCTGTGGTTTTAGTTGCTGACGCTGATCTTTTGGCCGATGAAGCATGGCTGGAAAATAAAAACCTTGGAGGACAAACATTAAAGGTCCCACTCGCGAATAATGGGAACCTTGTTGTGAATGCGCTTGAGCAATTGGTAGGCACATCTTCTATGATAGGACTGCGGGGAAAAGGGACACTGAAAAGACGCTTTACTTTGCTCGAGAAATTGGAACAAGAAGCTGAGATCAAATACCGTAAGAAAGAAAATAAATTACTTTCGAAAATTGAAGATGGGAAAAAATTCATCGACCAAGTTCGAAGAACAGAAATAAAGCAAGGGGTTGTTTACTCTAAAGAACAGCAAATGGAGTTGGAGAGAAAGCGGAATGAGATGATCAAGGCCAGAAAAGAATTGCGAGATGTACAATTTTCGGCCAAAGAAAACATCACCGAGCTAAAAAATAGAATTATTTTTTATAACATTTGGTCAGTGCCAACTTTACTTTTACTATTAATTTTTGGCCTAAACCTTGTGAGAGTGATTAATTGGCGCAAGTCTTTTGGGGAAAGTTAATGAGGCCAAACCCTTCATTGATTCTGTTTTTACTAGCAGTATTCTCCACAACAGCGGCTCTATACTCTATCAACAGTTCAGAAGATTATCAGCGTACAACGGCCGATGACGTAATAGTTTTTCCACGCTTGAATGCTAAACCAGAGTCCGCAAACGTTCTACTTATAGAAACGGGGGGGCTCAAACTAAAATTTAAGCAAAACGAGGGATCTGTTTGGGTAGCCGAAGATAAATTTGATTATCCTGCATCTTCTAAACTTATACAAAAAGTCATTAGTCAATTGGCAGATATGCGTAAAATTGCTGTAAAGACTAGAATGCCATCTAGATTTAATCAAATTGGTGTAGAGCCTTATCAACAAGCTGATGCAAATTCCGTTTTTGTTAAGCTGCAAGGTGCCGATGGAGAAATATTGGCTGAAAGCATATTAGGCGCGCAATTTAGACGGAATAATATTGGCATTGCCGAGGGAACTTTTATCCGGCATCCAAAAGAACAACAAGCCTGGTTGGCAAGTGGAAGTATCGATATCCCAAGTGATCTGTTATCTTGGTTGGATACACGAATTCTAAATGTCGAGGCAAATGAAATAAAAAAGGTAAAACTTTGGGAAAAACCGGGTGATACGGCGGTCTTAGCGAGATCAAATGATAACGGCGGATTTGTCTACCAAAATCGAGATGGCATCGGATATTTAGATCGGGAGGTAGCTAAAAACCTCTTTGAAAGCTTAACCAAATTAAGCTTTGTTGACGTGTGGCCACGGAAAAAACCGGAAAAGTGGCAATCTATTTTATATTTTGAAGTTGAAGCATATTCAGGATCAAAAATAGCTGGGCAATTATTTAGAAGTGATAGTCGAAAAATCTTACAGTTCTCAGTTGAAGAAAACGCTCTTAAAAACATTGCTCTGCGAGATCTAGCAGACACAATTGCTTACAGTGAGCTAAATAAGTGGAGTTATGTTATTCCATCTTGGCAAGCAGACAGGTTCCTAGAGGGCCTAAAGGTGATAGAGGGAGGCTCGCAATAATAAGCGAATTTAAATTTGCAGTCGGTTTGAAAAAATGAAGGGCCCAATGGAAATCGCATTATTCGAGGCTAGGAAAGCTGCTGCGGTTGGAGAAGTACCCATTGGCGCTGTTATAAGAGATGATTTGACTGACACTGTCCTAGTTTCCGCGCATAATAAAGTAGAGCAACTTTTAGACCCAACAGCGCACGCTGAAATTCTTGCTATAAGAGAAGCAACTTCAGTTTTAGGAACCAAAGTACTATCTAATTGCACAATTTTTGTGACGCTAGAACCTTGTGCTATGTGTGCGCAAGCTATTTCGCTAGCAAAGTTGAAAAGACTAATTTTTGGTGCTTATGACCCCAAGGGGGGGGGCGTAGAGCATGGAGGGCGAATATTTGATAGGGCTACATGCAACCATCGACCTGAAGTGATAGGAGGTTGGCATGAGAGGGAGGCCAGTGAATTGCTAAGTTCATTTTTTCAACAGCTGCGTGAGTCCTAAAACAGCTGTTGGAAAAAATGAAGGTATTAGTGATCAATACTTCTCTGACTTCGGCCTATGTTCTTTTCATGTTTTGGGTAACGATATTTAGCAGTACTAACCCACTTCTAAGTTTTTAAATTCACTTTTTTCTAATATGTCTTTTATCCAAGCTGCGGTTTTGGCTAAACCTCCAAAAGGATAAAAGTGAAGCTGTTCTACTAGACAATCGGGATCTTGCAACTTAGCGAAAGCTATACCCTCTATGATACGTAAAGGGTCTTGAGTAAAAACTAGTTTTGTAAGATTCTTTGTTTGCCGAGTTAAAACTCGAATTGAGGGACCAATTCCAGACATTGTAGCAAACTTGATTAGAGTATTTAAGGTTGCAGGCCCCGGGATGCCGATATGTATTGGTAATTTATTGCCGTCTCTCCGTATATTTTTCTCCCAAGTCATGATAGAGGGGACCTCAAAACAGAATTGCGTAGTGATGTAGGCTTCCATATCTGAGTTTTTAGCCCAATTATTTTTGTCACGGATAGCGTTGGCTAACTTATCCTTGCTGATATCTGGGGATCCTTCTGGATGACCTGCTACACCAACTTTTCTTATTTGGTATTTCTCCAATAAGCCAGAATTAAGAATCTGTAGGCTGTCAGAAAAGGGTCCGAGTGGCCTTCCAATACCTCCCGCTATTACTAATACTTCATGAACATCGGCCGTCGAGACTAATAGATCTAAAAATATCTCTAGAGCCATGGTGTTTTCAAAGTTTCGAGCAACAATGTGAGGAACGGGATTAAATCCTTCTTCGTTTAACCTTTTGCAGACCTGTACAGTATCTCTTAAGTTAGATCCTGCTAGGAATGTTACATTTATGGATGTCCCTAGAGATAGATGATCTTGAAAGTTGTCGATTTTGCTTGCAGAAGTCGGCGTCACTTCTGTCGAAAAACCATTTAGAAGTGAAGAAATTTGTTTTAATGAAGCGGACAAGACAAATTCCTTAAAAGGGTTTACCAGTTACAATTAAAACTAGTATAAATTTTTATGGGTTTAAGGAGAACAACCTTTTTAAATTACATCAAATTTTTTCAACAGCCGGAAGCAAAAAGTTGCGGATATAGTTTATTATACAAAACAGATATTTTCTGCGCGCTTTATGGAGTTTAAACGATGAGCCAAGAAATAGTAATTGGTGGTGGCAAAAGAACGCCTTTTGGAGACTTTGGAAAATCACTTAGAGACACCCCATTGTCTCAACTTGCAACACACGCAGCTAATGCTGCATTGATGGACGCCAAAGTAGAGCCCACCGATGTGGATCACCTTGTTTGGGGGAATGTTTTGCCTGTGGATCCGGATGGTTTTTACACTGGAAGAGTAGCAGCCCTAAACGTGGGGATGCCGGAAGAAAGTTGTGCCCTGCAGGTAAACCGAGCTTGCGGCTCTGGTACACAAGCGATTATTACGGCGGCTCAACAAATAATGACAGGGCATAGCAAAATCGCGCTGGCAGGAGGAGGCGAAAACTTCTCACGTGGAGGTTTTGTTAATCAAAAAATGCGCTGGGGAGCTATAAGAGGAGCTCAACCATTTGAGGATGCTGTAGAGTGGGCTTATAACGATCCGTTTGGCCATGGTCTAATGGGAGTTACTGGCGAAAATTTGGCGGATGACTTTCAATATCTCAGAGAAGATATGGATAAATGGGGAGAAATGAGCCAGCAAAGGGCTGGGGCGGCTATGAAATCAGGGTTCTTGGCAAAACAAATAGCGCCAATAGAAGTAGCTGAAGGCCGAAAAAATACGCGTTTAATGGAAAATGACGAATTTCCAAGACCCGATATTACAATCGAAAAATTAGCAAAACTTAAGCCAGTATTCCGTAAAGAAGGGCGGATCACTCCAGGTAATTCCAGTGGCGTAACGGATGGCGCGGCATTTGTGGTTATTGGCGATCGAAAAGCTTTGGAAAGGAAAGAAGTTAAACCGATCGTTAAGGTAGTGGACTGGACTATCGTTGGAGTTCCACCAAGAATTATGGGATGTGGACCAGTGCCGGCAATAAAAGCGCTTTGGGAAAAACGGGGCTTGAAATCCTCGGATATAGATTACTATGAAATAAATGAGGCTTTCGCTGTGGTTAATTTGCATGCCGAGAGGGAATTAGGAGTGAGTAGATCGGTGACCAATCAATATGGCGGAGGAATTTCAATAGGTCATCCCCCAGGTGCTACTGGGGTTCGTATGGTTCTGACAGCAATGCATCACTTAATTGATACAGATCAGCAATATGCTGTAGTCAGTATGTGTATGGGAGCAGGCCAGGGTATGGCGGTGCTATTGGAAAATTTAAATAGATAATTTCCTGCTATTTTGCGGCACTGGGAGTATGACTTGTTAAGCACAAATTCTTTGAAAGATAAAACAGCCATTATAACCGGTGCCTCACAAGGCTTAGGGAAACAATTCGCAACTCTAGCGGCAGCTAACGGTGCAAAAGTCGCTCTGGCTGCAAGGCAAGTGCCAAAACTTGAGGAGCTGAAAAATAAACTTGAAGAATGCGGCTCAGAGGTAATGGTTGTTGAGATGGATGTTTTAGATCAAGAAAGTATAACCCAGGGTGTAGCTGAAGTAGAGAGTAAATGGGCTATACCTGACATTTTAATTAATAATGCAGGCCTTGCGATCAATAAACCATTTCTTGATGTTGAGGAGAGCGAGTACGACAGAGTTCTAGATACTAACCTGAAGGGATGCTTTTTTTGTGCTCAGGCCGTTGCTAGAAGAATGGTTGTGAAGAAAAGCGGCTCTATAATCAATATATCATCGGTCCTAGGCACGCGGCCTATCGGCACGCTTACGACATATTGTGCATCAAAGGGTGGCCTTAACCAATTGACAGCTACGATGGCTCTGGAACTGGCGCGATACAATATCCGCGTTAACGCTATTGCGCCGGGCTATATTGAAACCCCTATGAATAGTGATTTTTTCAAATCTCCACCAGGCGAAGCACTGATCAACTCTGTTCCCCAACGGCGGTTGGGCCAAGTGCAAGATCTTGATGGGGTTCTACTTTTACTGGCATCAGATGCATCTAATTTTGTAACCGGAACAGTTATGACCGTTGACGGTGGGTTTTCTATTCGGTGAAGTGCCTTACCAGCCAATTCGCCGTTTCTTTCGGACACTCCTCTATAACATAATGCCCACAATCGATTTCCCCCCCAATTAGTTCGGCCGATACATAATCGCGCCAAATTTTGAGTAAGTCTCCATAGACCTTTCCGGTATGGCTGTCTTTCCCCCAAATAATTAACGAAGGACAATCAATATGATTATGGTTTTGAAAGTCCTCGGTATCCATTGTGAAATCTGAAGTTGCGCAAGCTCTATAATCCTCGCATGACCCGCGGATAGTTTTCCAATTAAAGCAGCGAATATATTCCTTCAGTGCTTCGGGCGAGAATGGTTTGAGGCCTTTACCTGGCTTTGAGATCTTTTTCTCTATGAAGTATTCTGGAGGTACAGCAGCCATCATTCTTTCCGGCATATCATATGGTTGTATCATAAATACCCAGTGCCAAGAGGAGTCAGCCCACTCTGCGGACGTGTTGTTCCAAATATAATGGCTAGGCAGAATATCGATTAGTGCACATTTTTTTACGATTTCTTTGTGATCTAGGGCCATGCGATGTGCGGTTCGAGCTCCTCGGTCGTGGCCGGCTACGTAGAAAGTATGGTGGCCTAATACCTCCATTACTTTTATTAAATCCATGGCCATAGCTCTAAAAGAATAATTTATACTTTCCGGTCCCCCTTCTTCTGGGCCAATAGAGTCACCGTAACCCCTAAGGTCAACACATATAATTGAGAAGTGTTTCTCAAGAAAAGGAACAACCTTATGCCAGGAGACATGAGTTAAAGGATTTCCATGTATAAGTAGCAGGGGGGGGCCTTTCCCACCCACGCGAGCATTTATTGATGCAGCACCAAAACCACTATCAGGAATATCGAAAGTTCTTTTTTCAAAATTTTCAAACATAATAACAGCTTTTTCCTTGTTTGCAGTTCTGGCTACACATTCTCAAAAACAAATTTAATTGTCGCTTTGTTGTTTGAAATCTAGTTTCCGTTTCCTGTAAATAAGATAAAGATTTCTGGTGTAAATCAATATTCCTGTACCCTGGCCTACCATTATTACTAGGTCCTTTTTAGAGAAAGCATAGATAAAAAGCGTAATACCTCCGAGCAGACTAAAATACCAAAATGGCAGGGGAATAACACTTTCGCGCTTTTTTTCGCTTACTACCCATTGTATCAAAAACCTTGCGCTAAAAAGACCTTGCCCGACAAAACCGATTATAAGAAGAATAGCCTCGTTGGTTCTTATTCCATTTGGGAAAAACCAATCTAAAAAGAGTTCCATCTAGTTTTATTCCTTGCTATCCGTATTTTTTGGGTACCTTCGTATGAGCCACATAACTCCCAGGAGGTCAACAATACCTACAACTAATCTTTGAAAGTTTGCGTATTTGGAAACTCCATGCTTTCGATGCCTATGGGTCACTGGAACAACAAAGATGCTACAGCCCTCCCTCTTTGCAAGGGCTGGTAAAAAGCGATGGATATGATCAAAATACGGCAATCGAAGAAATAAATTTTTCTCAAATAACTTTAAACCGCATCCCGTGTCTGGATTGTCATCTTTCAACAGGTGTGCGCGTATCGTATTTGCTATTTTTGATGCATAGCGTTTCGCCCAGGAGTCTTTTCTTGTTACCCTATGTCCTGTAATCATTGCAAAATGGGTATCGTGGCTTTGTTCATATTTTTTCAAAAGACTAGGGATGTCAGCAGGATCATTTTGACCGTCACCATCTAAGGTAACTATTATGTTGTTTTTGGCAGCGAGAATTCCAGTAAGGAGCCCAGCGCTCTGACCTGAGCGTTGTAAGTGATGGATTATACGAATTTCCGATATTTCACTTTTTAGTTTCGTTAATGTGACGGCGGTATCGTCTGTACTACAGTCGTTTACAAATATTATTTCATAGTCACAAATTCCTTGCAATGCGGATCCAATTTCTTGTGCTAACGGACATATATTCTCCTCTTCATTAAACACTGGCACCACAACTGAAATGGAAGATCCGATATTCATTTTAATTACCCTAAGACTTGCTGGTTAATTCTATCTTTATCACGTTGTCAGCAATAATCGTTTAATAGAATAAGTTTTGGGGACTTTCTATTACTTTTGTTTGGATAATAGAACACGAAAATAATATCTGTTTAATAATATCGCTGTAACTATACCCAGATATGCTCCAAAGATTACATCACTAGGAAAATGTGCGAGTATCATAATCCTGCTTACGCCGACCATAATAGCCAATAGTAAAAACAATATTAAATGCTTTGGGTATATTATCGATAGTGCAACACAAATAGAAAAAATGGTTTGTGAATGTCCAGATGGAAACGAATTCATTGCTATGTCAAAGTTGAATGGAGAAAAACCGTATAGATCTTCTGTAAATAAATAACGAGGCCTATATCTCCCTACTATTATTTTTATTATATGGTGCAAAATACCTGACACTACGCACGATAGTATAAGATATAAAAATATCGACTTGTAGCGTTTGAATTTCTCTTTGTGCTTTTCCAGGATAGATAGTTGTGATCCCAATAAGGACACAGACAGACCAATGACGAAAATCACGAGCCACCACGTAGCATCACCGATTACAGTAATAATCCGAAATGTATCAATAAATAAATAGGTCTGATGTTGGTCTATCAAAAGTGCTAGGTTTCGTTCGAAAAAAAAACCAACGAAAATTATAAATACGATTACAAAAAAGAGTGTTAGACCTAGCGGTTGGTGCCTAATTATCTGCGAAAACTTTCCAATTTTAGATTCATTGTTTAACATGAGCGCCTACATTATCTTAACTCTATTGAAGAGCAGAAAAAAATAAGGAGACTGATAGCCCGGCCTTTCGAGTAGTTAAATGATTTTATTTCTTTTATCTTTTCAATAGAAACGTTTTTATTTAATAAGCGATCTAGAAACTTATCTAAATTTCCCTTGGTCACAAGTGCATATGAATAAGGGTTGTTTAATAGGGCTTTTACACCTTCTTCTGGGTTGGCTAAAGCAGTGCCACTACCATTGTAAAAAACCAAACTTGGCTCGTGATATCCTATGGCGACTAGAGGATACTTACCACCGCTATGTTCCTCTATAATTTGAGCAACTTGCTTAGATGGAAAAAGCCATTTTAAATCTGGAATTGACCATTGAAGTACTGGAATAACGAAGAGCCAAACTAAAGATACTGAAACTGAGAGTGAAAGGACATATTTCCGAAATAAGAATAATGCATAAGCGACTAATAGGAGAAAAACAAACATCAAGCTATTAATAATGGTCGCAAAATTTAAAACCAAAAAGTCTATTTCGTTAAATTTTGAAAATATTAACTCCGGGGTTGCAACTAGTTCTGGGGTCAGTAATTTAGTTTGCTGTAGGAAATTAGAAACGAGTAGAAAGCTGAGGCCAACTACAAACCAAATGACCCCAATGATCGCCACTTCTATCGCGTTTAAAGAGAAACTTGATTTGTGACCCCCTTTTTTTGCGACGTTTGTCATCCAATAAGAAATTATAATTGCAATTGCAGGGTAGAGCGGTAACACGTAGTGTGGAAGCTTCGTAGGGATGATTTCGAGCATCACCCATGTTGGAATAACCCAAGCAAAAAGAAATTTTATGGTGTTTGTTTTTCTAGAATTAATGGCAAATTTTAATGCTGGATAAATAAATAAAGAACCTGGCCAAAGTGTAATTAGCGCAAGTAATAAGTAATAACCAGGAGGGAGGCCATGAGATTCTACGCCGCTCAGTAATTTTGGCAGCAGATCTTGCCCTAGAGAGGATTGTAAAAATTCCCCTGAAGATTGTATCTGGATTGAAATTATCCACGGTAAGCAAATGCACGCTACTAGAGAAAAGCCTGAGAGAGGTCGTAGCTTTAACACCCATTTTACTTCTCGATCGATAATAGAAACGACTAACACGGTTAGGAAAATCACTAAAGGGGTCACTGGACCTTTGATCATAACTCCGAGTCCGATACCTCCCCACAAACATAACCAATTTAGCCAACTTACATGGTTTCTGTAGGTTCTTATTAGACCGAATTGTGCGATGACCACAGACGCTAGGAGCAATGCGTCACTTTTGGCCATATGGGCCTCGCCAATTAAAAGAGGGGTTGATGAAAGTATTATCGCAGCAATTATTCCACCTGGCGGACGCAAAAAAACGTTAGCTAAGAAGTAAGTTCCAATGACGGCAATTATAGCGGCTAGTAGGGATGGAATTCGGTATGGCCAGATTTCTTTTAGTTTAGAGGGCGATAGCAGATTAACGCTGGCTGCCTGAAGCCAATAGGTCCCAGCAGGTTTTTTGTATCTAGGCTCTTCTTGAAAACGAATATCTACAAAATTACCGCTCTCTAGCATCTGTTTGCTGGCTTGAGCAAAACGAGCTTCGTCCCGGTCCAAGGCTGGTATCGTGAATAAGCCTGGGAGGTAAAAGGACAAGCAAATCAAGATTATGAGGGTGACATTTTTGAAATGCACTATCTTAACTTTTTGTCGATGAAACTTCAGTTGTCACGATAGACTGCCTATCTAAAATTTTGCCTAAAACTGGTTTTCAAAAAAATATAATATTCGGGTACCAAAGCAGAGGGAAGTGCTTTAGGTGAGTGGCCCTATGGCTATTTTAATTCTTTTAATTGATTCTTGATTATACTTCTAGCAGGCGCATTCGGGCCCATTTTTTCGAGGAGTTTGCTCCACAGCTTTCTAGCTGAGGAATTATCGCCCTCGGCTTTAGCCAGCAACCCTCCAAAGTAAAGCGCTTCCGGGTGCTCCGGTGCTTGTCTACGTAGTCTTTCCACGACAACTTTGAATTCCGCTGTCGCGTTAACGTTTGATGATCCTTTTGGGAGAAGTGCTCGTGCTAATTCTAATTGAAGGTCCACTCTTGTTGGTGCAAGATTTGCTGCCCTTTTTAAGGCTTGTTTAGATTTTTCCAGCTTACCCAATACTTTGTAGGATCGACTTAAACGAAGCCAACCGTCGAGATCATTGGGGTTATCTTTTAGTTTTGCAGCCAAACCCTCAACCATATTATTAATCATTTCTTGGCGATCGTTATTAGATAAGGTTTGAGCTGCACGAATATCTTCCGGCGTGGGACCTTGAAAGCCCTCTTTTAATATGGATGGCTTAGCAGTGTTTCCACCGGATGTGGTGGATTTTTGATTTGCCGCAAGTTTCTGCTTAGGTTTACTCGTTTTAATCACTAAGTCTTTGGTCGCTTGGTCGACGCGTGACGTTAACATTTTTCGCCAGGGTGCATTTTGAGGCGTCTCGTCAAGGAGAGTGGTCCATTTTTGAAGCGCTAGTTCAATTTTTTTCTGTTGATAGTCAGCTAGCCCCAGATAGTAACGCACTCTTGGGTCTTTAGGGATACTTTTGGATATTAGCTTGAATTGCTTCAGTGCCTCCCGTGAAATGCGCCCTTGGGCTGCTAGGACAAGTGCTTCAGCATATGTTGCCCGGAGTTCTAGACTATTTGGAAATATGGATACAGCTTGCCTCAGTGAATTAGACGCAGCCCCATATTGCTTTCTTATCAAAAGGGTCCGTCCCAGTAGTTCCCAGTTTTGAAGGTCCTTAGGATTAGCCGCAAGTTTCTCCTGCAGATTAGTGATCATGTTGTCTATTCCGGCGTGTTGCTCGGTTGATTTTTTTTCCTGGGAGGTGGTTTTTTCGACTGTCTTCAGAGTTGGCAGGTCTGCTCTTTTTGATAAAGGGACATCTGGTTGTCCCGGTGATCCATAGTTGGCGTAAATTCCGATGGCGGCGGAAGGTATTAAAAAAGAAGCAACTAGTGTAAAGATAACATATGTTGTTGGTGTTAATTGTTTGGATTGCTTCTGTTGATTAGCTTCAACATTCTCTGTTAAAATTCTCCGTTGGATTTCCGTTTTTATCGCGTCTAACTCTTTAGAGTCGACACGTCCAATCTGAAAGTCCTTATCAACTTCTGAAAGTTGATCCTTATATACTTTCAGATTGTAATCAACGTTAGTTTCCAGAACCTCTTTTTGTCTAAGAAGAGGCCAGATGACCAAAATTACACATATTAATGTTAAAAGGCCCGCAATACCCCAAAATAACATAATTAGGTCTTATCTTTCTGTTCTAAAAGTTTTGAAAGACTTACCCGTTCTGCTTGACTCAGTGGTTTTTCAGATGCCCGAAGTTTACTTTTTTTCATAATAAGCACAGTCATTAATAAACCAACTATCAAAAATATCAGTGGGCCATACCACAATACATAGGTAGAGGGTTTGAATGGTGGATTGAGCAAAATAAAGTCGCCATATCTGTCCACTAGAAAATCAAAAATTTCATCGTTAGTGGCTCCCGCTGTAAGTTTTTCGCGTACGAGAGCTCGTAGATCCTTTGCTAAAGTTGCATTACTATCGTCTATAGATTGGTTTTGGCAGACTAAACACCTAATGTTTTGGCTCAATATGCGAGCGCGTTCTTCCAGCAATGGATCAGCGAGCCTTTCATTTGGCTGTACTGCCATAATTGGTTGAATATAAATTAGGTAGCTAAGCACAACCAAAGCGAGTGCTCTAATTTTATTCATCTTTATTATTTCGCAGTAGTTGAATAATTGGCATCAATTTTTCCTTGAGTACTCTTTCTGTTAAAGGGCCCACATGCCGGTAACGAACCTTACCCTCTTTATCAATTAGATACGTCTCTGGGACGCCATAAACCCCCCAATCGATAGCAGCACGCCCATCTTTGTCAGCAACGATCCTCTCAAATGGATCACCAAGCTCTTGTAGCCAACGTATTGCAGCTTGAGTTTGGTCTTTGTAATTTATACCGAAGAGCCTAACAGTTTTTCCCTCTGAAATCTTCATTAAGATATCGTGTTCAACTCGGCATGGTCCACACCATGACGAGAAAAAGTTTATAAGGGTCTCAGTTCCCATCAGATCCTCGTGATCGAAACCTCTTTTGTTTTTGAATAATGATGGCAATTTTCTTTCGGGAACATCTTTATCAACTAGCGCCGATGGTAACAGTTTTGGGTCACTTTTTTTTAGTATAGGAATTGTAAAGTAAGTAATTACGCCAAAAAAAATGAGGAAGGGAAAAACAAAGATGGTTTTAGCCATGCTCGGTGCCAAGCTCGACTGTTTTATAATTTCCTGTCTTCTTTTCTGGCGCTCCGATGCGAAGTCGCCTATCGGTAAGGGAGATAACTCCGCCAAGTACCATAAGTAAACAACCTAACCATATCCAAGGAATAAGTGGATTGTACCAAATACGGAGCACCCAGCCATTGCGTTTATCACCTTCTCCTATTGTTGCATATAAATCTGCCACCACTGTGCTATAGATTGTGGCCTCTGTGGTAAGCATTTGCTGAACCGGATAAAACCGTCTTTCGGGATATAGGTTCGCAATTATCTTAGAATCTTTCGTAACCATAATATGTGCTCGTTCAGTTTCATAATTTGGGCCCTTAAGGCGGTCTACCTTTTGAAGCTTTAAGTTGAAGCCTGCAAGTTCCGTTTGGTCTTTCTCCTTTGCATTAAACACTACTTCTGACCTCCAAGCGCTATCAGCAGAGGCACCACAAACAAAAATAGCTATCCCTAAATGAGCGAGGGTCATACCGTAGGCTGATCTTGGAAGGCCTCTGGCGCGCAAAAGTGAGTTAAGTAAAGGAATTTTAAATAATAGGATTCGGTCTGCGAGTTCCTTAAGAGCTCCGCCTCCTAACCACCCCGCAATAGCGAAACCAATTATTGGCGTAAAGGGTTTGTCACTATTAAGCAGCCAGAACAGTATCCCAATACCACCGGAGCATATTCCTGCAAACCAAAGTCTTGACATCGCAGATGCTAGATCGCCTTGTTTCCAACTAAGCATAGGTCCGATAGCCATCAATAGTAATAGGGGGATCATAATTGGTATAAAGGTGGCATTAAAAAACGGCGGGCCAACCGAAACTTTTTGTCCTGTCGTTGCGTCTAAAAAAAGTGGGTACAGGGTACCTAGAAATACAGTGGCAGTAGCAACGGAGAGCAGAAGGTTATTCATCACAAGTCCACCCTCTCTGCTAATGGGCTGAAAAAGACCTCCTAACGCCATTTTTGGTGCACGAATAGCAAATAGAATAAAGGCTCCCCCTACGAAGAAAGCCAGGATGGCAAGGATAAAAAGGCCTCTTTCCGGATCAACAGCAAAAGCATGAACGCTTGTTAAAACGCCAGAACGAACTAAAAATGTACCCATTAGGCTAAGCGTGAATGCAAGAATTGCTAAAAGAATAGTCCAGCTCTTCAATGCATCCCTTTTTTCAACCACTATGGCTGAGTGTAAGAAAGCAGTACCTACCAACCAGGGCATGAAACTCGCATTTTCCACGGGATCCCAATACCACCAGCCACCCCATCCTAATTCATAGTAGGCCCACCAACTTCCTAGTGTGATACCGGCTGTAAGTGATGTCCAGGCCAAAAGAGCCCATGGTCGTACCCAGCGTGCCCACGCTGGACCAATATTTCCCTCAATAAGTGCTGCAATTGCAAAAGAAAAGGTTATTGAAAAGCCAACATAGCCCAAGTAGAGCATTGGTGGATGAAATGCCAACCCCGGATCCTGTAATAATGGGTTTAAATCACGACCGTCTAAGGGCACAGGATTTAACCGCAGAAAGGGGTTGGAAGTAGTTATGATGAATGCAAGAAAAGCAACACCAATTGATCCCTGGATACCAAGCACCCTTGCACGGAGAGTGGGTGGTAAACTCTTGCCAAAGACAGCTACTGTAAACCCAAAAAGAGCTAGAATTAAAACCCAAAGGACCATTGACCCTTCGTGATTACCCCAGACGCCGCTTATTTTATAGAGCAATGGTTTAAGCGAATGCGAGTTTTCTGCCACATTGACAACTGAGAAATCTGACGTGATGTAGGCATTTGTTAAAGCACAAAAGGCAAATAATATGGCAAAAAATTGAGCGATAGCGGAAGGTTTACCTATCTCCATCAAAACCGTATTTGATCTGTGTGCACTTATTAATGGCACAGCTGTTTGAACGGTTGCCATAACTAAAGCCAGGATGAGTGCAAAGTGGCCGAGTTCAGCTATCAATTTTTATTTTCTCCCTTCCATTTTCCGGCTTTTTTTAAAGAGTCAGCAACTTCTTTTGGCATATAGTTTTCATCGTGCTTTGCCAAGATGGTTTTAGCGCGGAATATACCTTTAGAAAGATGCCCTTCGGCTACAACCCCCTGATTTTCTCTAAACAGATCGGGTAAAGGGCCTCTGTAGACTGCAGGGATAGAATGTTTTAAGTCGGTAACTTCGAAGCGAACCAAAATTCCGTCTTCAGATTTTCTCAATGATCCACTTTTAACGAGCCCACCAATCCGAATTTGCTTATCAGTATTTATGGACTTTTCTTTTATATCACTTGGGCTGTAAAAAAAAACGAGGGTATCTTCAAACGCGGTTAGAGCGAGTGCTGAGGCAACGAGTAGGGATAAAAAACCCAAACATATAAATGTTAACCGCCGGCGCGTTGGTGTCATGAGTTTTTTTCGACCTTAGAAGTTTTTTCGCCCTGTTCTCGATTATTTTTGACGAGTTCATCCAGTTGGCGTTGTGCGATGCGATAGCGAAATAATGAGTAGGCTAATAACGTGACTAATAATATTGCCGTCGCGCCGTAAGCTGACCATATAAATTGCTCATACATGTCCATGTCATCATTTGCAGTTTGTTAAATTCCCCAGGTACACTGCCTTAGATATAAATCACTATGAGTTATGTGCCAATAGTGGGGCGTCGCTTACAGGAAAATGCGGCAATCAGCCGCTCTTCAACAACTGTTTGGCCTCAATTCTTTTTTCAATCAATATAGTCCGCATTTTTATGATTAAAATCGAAATAAGGAGAAGCTTGAACCCCAGAGCCATCAATAATAATGGTGTGAGCATAGATATATCTATTGCTGGGGCGTCAAGGCGAGATAAACTTGCAGGTTGATGCAGAGTATTCCACCAATCCACAGAAAATTTTATTATTGGGACATTTACAAAACCTATCAAGGCGAGTCCGGCAGCTGCTTTCGAGCCTTTTTCGGGATCATCGAATGCGTTTACCAAAGCCATATATCCGAGGTATAAAAAAAATAGGACAAGAACTGACGTTAAACGCGCATCCCATACCCACCATGTTCCCCACATAGGTTGTCCCCACAGAGCGCCGGTTATTAATGTTATCGCAGTAAATGCTGCTCCTATTGGTGCTAATGATCTTGCTGCTATATCAGCCAATGAATGTTTCCATATAAGGAAGCTAGCGCTAGCTGCGGCCATAAGAGAATAGATAAACAACGACATCCACGCAGCCGGCACATGAACATACATAATTCTTACTGTCTCGCCTTGCTGATAATCCGCGGGCGAGTCAAAGATGCCAAAGTAAAGCCCAAACAGAGAGCAGACTGCCGCAAATGACGACGTCCAAGGCAGAACCCTGCTGGCTATTTTTGTAAATTGGGCTGGATTTGCAAATTTATGCATTTCTCAATCCTAGTAAGTTAAATTGCGAAGCGTTGCTGCTGTCGCCCATGGGCAGAATACCGATGATATGATTAACAGGGCGCCGAGTAATTTGACTGCCGATGAAATTTCCATACCTTCACCACTTGCATTGATTGCTGCAACAGAGAAGATTAGTATAGGAATTATTAAAGGCAATATTATGAGCGAGATTAGTACTCCGGAGAGCCTAGAGCCAAGGACTAATGCTGCTCCAACACCACCCATCAGACTAATTGTGGGCGTTCCAAGCAGCATCGTGATTAGCAGCGTTGAGTATGAATCTAAATTCATATTTAGCATAGTAGCCAGAACTGGCGAAATCAGCAGTATAGGAAATCCTGTGGTAAGCCAATGAACGAAGCATTTACCAAGAACCAGTAATTCCAGGGGGTACGAAGTTAGGATCATCTGATCTAATGAGCCATCATCAAAGTCTGATTGAAAAACCCCATCGAGTGATAGCATCGCTGAAAGTAATGCACAAATCCAAATTATACCTCCAGAAAATTGTTGGAGCACACTTGGATCAGGGCCAATTCCTAATGGAAAGAGAGTGACTGCAATCACAAAAAAGAACAGAACCACCCAAGCATCGTTGGCACTTCTGTAGACAAGGATCAAATCACGCTGGACTAAAGCGAGAAACTTTTTCATTAATATATCCTTCAGAGGGAAGGGATCTCTGCAAAAAACATATCATCCCTTTTTGCAATTATCAGTTTTTAAAATATGAACAGGACATTCGACTCTTACCTCATCGTGACTCGCCATAACTACAATGCCGCCCCTTTCACAGTGATCATTCAGTAAAGTAAGTAGGCTCCCAAGGCCCGCCGCGTCCAGCCCAACTGTTGGCTCATCAAGTAACCATAGTGAAGCGGGTTTCAACATCAGCCTCGATAGGGCTAACTTCCGGCTTTGACCAGAAGATAAAAATCGTGCAGGTGAATTTGAAGAATTAGTGAGATTAAATATTTCGAGGCTATGCTCTAAATGACCTTTTTTGTCTTTATCTCCCAAATGTATTTTCTGCCAATATTTTAGGTTCTCTTTTATTGTTAGGTTTGATTTTATGGCGGTCGAATGACCAACATATATTATCCTTTCGAAGTGCTCTGACAGATTGTCGTGCACATCGTCATTATTCCAATAAATTTTCCCGGATGTTGGCTTGGATAACCCTGCCATAATTCTTAAAAGCGTTGATTTGCCGGACCCGTTTTCTCCATTTAAGAGCAACATACCCCCGGACTCAATTTTGAATTCAAGATTTTTAGCTAAACAGCGTCCACCCCTAGTTACTTTTAAATTGGTACCAAAAAATAAATTCTTCATGCGGATTTTAGCTACTCTACCATTGTCTCAGTATCATTATTACTGGTTGTTTGCGGTGCTCGTGCATAAACAAAATGTATGATGCTATCAAGTAACCCTCCTAAAGGCAGCGACCCAATAGAAATTTGTTATTTGTAACTGATCTTATCATTGGGTTAATAAATTTTCTGAAATTACTTAATAAAATGCAAGTCATGAAAAAGTACACTTGCTTTACGATTGCAGAGTAACCTACTGTTCGTTTGAAAAGTTAAAGAGGAGACAAAATAATGCCCGCTATACCAGCTTCAGATGCCTTAAAAAGGTTCACGGTGCTAGATCTAACCCGAGTGAGAGCAGGGCCAACATGTGTGCGGCAGTTAGCTGACTGGGGGGCTAACGTAATAAAAATAGAGTTACCGGAGGCTATGGAAAGTGGAAATGGACTTGGTGGCGCCCGGCATGGTCCCGATTTCCTGAATTTGCACAGAAACAAACGTGCTATGACACTTAATCTAAAGGAAAGTAAAGGTGTTGATCTGCTGAAGCGGTTAGTGAGAAAAGCGGATGTCATCGTGGAAAATTATCGGCCAGAGGTGAAAGAACGCTTGGGTATAGACTATGGTGTCCTAAGTAAAGAAAATCCAGCACTAGTCTATGCGAGTATCTCGGGTTTTGGACAAGACGGTCCGTATGCAAAACGACCAGGCTTCGATCAAATCGCTCAGGGTATGGGTGGGGTAATGTCTATTACAGGGTTGCCGGGGCAGGGGCCTGTTAGGGCAGGTATCCCGATAGCCGATTTATGTGCGGGCCTATTTGCGGCCCAGGGAATTATGATCGCCCTTCTTGAGCGAGAGGTCTCAGGTAAAGGTCAATGGATCGATACTTCCTTGCTCCAAGCTCAGCTGTTTATGCTAGATTTTCAGGCAGCACGTTGGTTGGTCGATGGTGATGTTCCTCAACAGGCTGGCAATAACCATCCAACGAGTATTCCGACCGGAGTATTTAAAACCAAAGACGGTTATATTAATCTGGGTGTAGCGGGACAGGTAATTTGGAAGAGGTTTTGCGATCTAGTTGGTCGAGAGGATTTACGAGATCATCCAGACTATTCTGATGCCGAAGCAAGATCAAAAAATAGAGATGCGCTAAATGAAGAAATTGAATCATTTATAAAAACAGAAACATCTAGTTATTGGGTTGAGCTGTTGAATAAAAATGGTGTGCCTAGTGGCCCGATTTACAGCATTGACCAAGCCTTTGAGGACCCTCAAGTTAAGCATTTGGAGATGGCCAAGAAAGTTAAAGGGCATGTTCGGGGAGACATAGATCTTGTGGGGCAGCCAGTTCGCCTCTCCCGTACACCGAGCGGAATGTCACTGCCGCCTCCTGATTATGGCGAACACACCAATGAGATACTCGATGAACTTGGATTAAGTGATGCCGAGATAAAAGAGCTTCGCGAAGCAAACATTATTTAATTATCCTGAAAGCAGAAGGTAGAATGATATGATTGTTAAAGATATCGTAGAACGTGGTTCCGGCCCTCTATTAAGTGAAATTCATGAGAAAATTGCTTGGATAGTATTTAATAATCCCCAACGCATGAATGCGATGTCCCAAGAAATGTGGGATAACGCAGCGAGCTTGTTAGATAAGTACGGGTCGAATCAAGAAGTCCGAGCGATAGTTTTGACAGGCGCAGGTGAAAGGGCTTTTGTCGCTGGGGCTGATATTTCCAAATTTGAAACAGAAAGAGCTTCAGCAGAAGCCATGGCCTCATATAACCAGTCCGTGGCGAATTTTCATGACTCTCTAAATGTAATCACGAAACCAACAATTGCCCGTGTCAATGGGTTTTGTATAGGCGGCGGTTTAGCAATAGCTATAGGCTGTGACATAAGAATTTGCTCTGAAAAATCTACTTTTGGGGTTCCAGCAGCAAAACTGGGGATAGGATATAAAGCTAAAGGGATAATGGAGTTAGAAAGGTTGGTTGGGCCTGCTTTTACGGCAGAAATCTTCTACACAGGGCGCCAGTTTTCTTCGGAGGAGGCCAAGGGTATGAGACTTGTTAATCATGTAGTGTCTGAAGATAAGTTAGACGAAGCTGTTGCAGATCTTTTAGAACGAATTGCTCAAAATGCTCCACTTTCCATAAGGGCGGTCAAGGAATCTTTAATAGAGACAGGAAAACCAGAGTCAAAGAGGGATTTCTCAGCTCACCACTATACAGTTGAACAGTGCCAAACTAGTAGTGATTATACGGAAGGGAGAACGGCGTTCATGGAAAAACGTCGCCCAGAGTTTACGGGGACATAAAACGATATCTTTATTTATTCAGTAGCGGGAATTTAATCTGCAGGCTTCTCTTTTGTAAGAGTCTCGGGTGTTTCGTTGAGCCGTTTGACAACATCATCTCCTAACCAAAACTCCCATCCCCTGGTTTTAGAATTTATCTTCCGTGCTTCGTCTTTAACTCGTTCTTTGGCGTTTTTAAATGTAGCGGCTGAAATATGAGCCCATTGTCGCTTGTCGCTTCCGTCTTCCCTTGCTAATTTTAATGTTACGATCAAGCCATCAGGGGTTTGCCATTCTACGGATCTTAGCTTGGGGTCAGGTGTGAGTTTAGCCGGGCGAACATCTTTTAGTGTGAGGTTTTCTGGTATGGTTCCAACATTTAAAACACGGTATCGCGATTTAATTTCCCGGTCTTTAGCTAAATCTTGTATGTCAAAGCGTTCCATATCCTCATTATAACGCAGTATTAAAGCGGGTTGATTAGAGGATCGGAAACTTGCTTTAAGTATTCGCTCGCGCTGAATCGACAATAATACCACAGATAACCAGTCTAAGATTTCTCCTCGTACTTCTACCTCGCCGCGCACCAACCAAGTTTGGGCATCAGTAGACTGGCGAAAATAGGCAGAAGGTGTTCCACCAGAGAGATTCTGGACGCGTTTGCCAAAGTGTGCATCAACGAGAATTTTGCCGCTATCGTTCTCTAAAATAATCTGTGTTGCTTTAGATGTTTTTAGTTTTGTATCTTCCAAGTTCAGTTTTTTATATCTATTGGGATCTTTTGTTTTTGCTTCCAAATAAACCAGTTCTGTCAAACCCAACAGCGTCTCGCGAATAGCGGTGTCCCTTGCAAGGTAACCTCCTTTTTCAAGAACTTTCCATTGTTTCCCTTCAGAGGCAATTGTAAAACTCCCCTCATGGGAACCTTGAGAATTTTTGATTGTAATTTTTCTAATTGATCCGATCTCGGATGCCAATTCTGGAAAAACCAAAGTTTCTTTAACTTTGCTTATAGTGCTAGATAATCTCTCATAATAAACCGAGAAAGCCGCCACGGTGACAACTAGTGTTAATAAGGCCAGTTTAATTACAAATTTTTTGTTTAGCATATTCTCTTCTAATCATCTAAAATTTGTAGGCATGTCTCTTGCGTCGGATGCTTCGTGCAATCGCTAAAATGATAAGGAAAGCAGTAAGAACCAGAGGAACCAAGGCTATATTAAAAAACCAAAGCCTCATTTCCAAACTTTCATATTCATTAGTTAATGAACGGCGCACTTTTCTGAGCTCTGATCTCAATTTTAAAATTTCACGCTGCATTTTTTCCATCGAGCGCTGATCGTTTTTGGATACAACGGCTTCACTGCCTTCCGGATTTTTCCGCCTTAATTCTTTCAATTTTTTTTCGGTGTTTAATAGCGTTTGTCCAAGTTGACGTTCTTTATCTTCAAATTTTTGCGAGGCTATTTGTTGAATGTTTCGTAATACTTCGAATGGACGGCTTGCCGTACCGCGTCCTCGCAAAGCCATTAAATTGTTTCTGCCAGACAAAGACTCTATCGCATTTAAAACAAAATCACCGTTGTTGGCTGTTGCGACGGGCACCTTTTGTCCAGCAAAATCCCTTTTTATTACCCAGAACCGATCTGCCAGTATATCGGCATCGGCCACAACGATGACGTCAAGAGGCTGGGATGATTTTTTCAATGCTTTATTTGATGAACGGATCGGCTTGGTATCCTTCTTTCCGTCCCCAGCGTGATCGTTTTTTGTTTCAGTTAGTCCTTCCGGAAAACTGGACTGAACCGTTCCATTAACGCGAGCGGCAATAGTGTATTGACCGTCACCAGGTATAAATTCCCTTAATAGCTTTTTAGGATTGCGAAACCCTTGCACTTTTTTTGCACTTATCAAATTAGAACCGGGGGATGAAACTATAAGTGGAGATATTTTAATTGGAGCTTCTTTTGATGTACTAATATGGCCAGCGCTAGCCACTGCAACAACCTCGATGCTTGACGTAATAGGAGACCGCCGATCTAGGCTGGGTCCTCTAAGTTCTAGCCAGGGAAGGTATTCAATCAGGCGGTTACCTGCCTCAGGCAAGACTTTCCGAGCGCTTAAACGGTCTACAACCACCTTGGCGGGATCGTACTTGAGACCCCATGTATCAAAAAGTTTTGCAAGTGAGCTACCCTCAATTGATGGACGCATCATTTGGCCCTGCATTGCCTCAGTTTCAGCAAAAGGATCAACAAAAATAATCGCTTTACCACCAGCTAGCAAATACTGGTCTATAGAAAACAGTGTTTTTTCCGATGTGTTTTTTGGATGAACTATCAACAAAACATTTATGTCTTCAGGCACGCCATCGAGTTCTTTTCCTAAAAACCTTGTCTCGAACAAGCTTCCAATTTGGTCACGAACCACGTAGGGCGGCACTGCTTCTTGTTGACCGGTGGCGGTGAATTTTACCGTTCCGTCAGTTGGAAGCGTGCTGAGTATTCCAACTACTGTTGGTTTGGTCTTTGCTAACGCAAAAAGCATTCTTGATATATCATATTCCAAGAATGCTTCTCTATCTATTTGGATAAAAGGTATTTTTTCAATATCATCGGTTGTATTCGTGCCTACCAAACCAAAATACATATTGTCGCCACCACTAACAGCTGGGATACCTCGCAAACCCGAAGCTACAGCTCTATCCTCGATATTAGAGAATGGAATTGGGTCTAGTAACTCCAGTTTAATTTTGCCGCCCGATATACTTTCGTATTCAGCTAACAAATCGCGAACACGATTTGCGTATACACCTAGGTGGGGAACTTGTTGCGAAAGGCCTGATGAAACATAAAGTTTAAAAGTTATTTGTTCATCCAGCTCATTGATAAGGGATTTTGTTGATGGGGAAAGCGTGTAAAGATTATCTTGGGTGAGGTCTAAACGTTTTGAATGCATAGAGCCAGCGGCAAGGATGTTTACTGCGATAAAGAGAATGCCTAGCAGAACCAAACTCATTATAGCAAAGCGAGCAGCATTTTCTGCATTTCCGTCTATGCTTTTCGTTGTCTCTTTCATCTAAGTAGCCTTGCGCCAGTCAATTATTAATGCATTCGCAGTCAACGAAATAACTATTATCGAGGCAAAGAAAAATAAATCCCGGAGATCGATCACCCCTCGTTGGATTGATTGAAAATGAGGAAGAAAACCAAAATTACCTACTGCCTGAACGAATTCAGATGGCGCCCAAGCTGAAAAAAAGTCGAGTACTACCGATGAGCCGGCTAGAGTAAAGAGGAAACAGACAGCGGTTGTTAAAACGAAGGCAATTATTTGGTTTTTTGTTGTAGCTGATAGCATGGAGCCAATAGCTAAATAGGAACCAGCCATAAGAGCGCTACCTAAATACGAAGCGAAAATAACCCCGTTATCTGGTTTGCCAAGGTAATTTACTGTAATCCAAAATGGAAAAGTCAAACAGAGTGCTGTGATACTAAAGGTCCAAGCAGCAAGAAACTTGCCAACTACCGCATGCCCCATAGTGATGGGTAGTGTTAGAAACAATTCAATTGTTCCTTGTTTTCTTTCTTCGGCCCATAAACGCATTGACAATGCGGGTACTAGAAACAGATATAGCCAAGGATGGAATTCGAAAAAGGGCACGAGGTCAGCTTGATCACGCTCCAGGTAACTCCCCATAAAAAAAGTGAGCAATCCTGCCAACATCAAAAATATAACTATAAATATGTAAGCGAGGGGAGTTGAAAAATAAGCCTGAAATTCTCTAATAAAAATTAGGCCTACATTACGCATTATTCGTGACCTTTCTAAATACCTCATCAAGGTCGCCTGCTCCCGACTGAGATTTTAATTCCTCAGGAGAACCGTCAGCTACAACTTTACCGGAAGCAATGATCATTGCGCGTGTACAGACCGCATCAACTTCTTCAAGAATATGAGTAGAAATTACGATACACTTTTCAGACGCCATTGACTTAATCAATTCTCGCACGACCTGCTTCTGATTTGGGTCCAGACCGTCTGTTGGTTCATCTAAGATAAGGACAGCCGGGTCGTGTATTAAGGACTGCGCAAGCCCCACCCGTCTTTTGTAGCCTTTTGATAACGTTTCTATAGGTTGACGCGCAACGTCTTCTATTCGCGTTATATTAATTACATGCTCCACTCTATCAGTCTTCTCGCTGCCTCTAAAACCTCTTATTGATGCAATAAATTTCAGAAATCCATAGGGGGTCATATCCGGATAGGCCGGTGCACCTTCTGGCAAATAACCAACGGTTCGTTTAACTTCTAATGGGTTTCTTATTATATCGTGGCCACATACACTTGCAGTTCCAGAGGTCGGTGATAAAAAACCCACGACCATTTTCATTGTTGTTGATTTTCCTGCTCCGTTAGGTCCAAGAAATCCAAGGACTTCGCCCTTTTTTGCGATGAAACTAACGTTGTCAACGGCAGTCTTGAGTCCAAACTGTTTAGTTAATCTATCAATTTTAAGAGCTTCTGTCATATCCAGTTCAACGTTGGGATTTAAGATGTATAGATTATCGGGCCTTTTTTTCTACTATATACCTACTTGGAGTTCAATATTCCGATGCGAGTAAAATGGTGGTAAGTGTAAATAATAATACCATTTTAAGCATTAGACGTTGATTATTTTTGATGTAATAGAGAAAGAAACTTACCATGCAAACTTCTCTTCCACTAACCGGGGTGCGTGTTTTTGATCTTACAAGAATTCTTGCGGGGCCCACGTGTACGCAACTTCTGGGTGATTTAGGCGCCGACATCATAAAGGTGGAAAAACCATTTGTGGGAGATGATACCAGGACGTGGGGTCCACCATATGTGAAAGATAGGCTGGGGAATGACACGACGGAGTCCGCATATTATCTCTCAGCAAATCGAAATAAGCGATCAGTAACAATCGACCTCAGCCAACCAGCAGGAATTGAATTGGCCAAAAAGTTTGTAGAAAAATCAGACGTTTTGATAGAAAATTTCAAGGTGGGAGGCTTGGCAAAACTAGGGTTAGGTTACGAAGACATTCGAGAACAATTTCCGCACCTGGTCTACTGCTCGGTTACAGGTTTTGGGCAGACTGGCCCTTACGCGCCCCGCGCCGGGTATGACTTTCTAGCTCAAGGCATAGGCGGAATTATGAGTATAACGGGTGCTCCAGAAGGCGAGCCCGTTAAGGTGGGGGTGGGGATAGCAGATGTGATGACCGGTATGTACGCTTCCACGGCCATTCTAGCGGCTTTGAGGCATAGAGACGCCACCGGTGAAGGACAGCACATCGACACGTGTCTTTTAGATACGCAAATTTCATGGCTGATAAACGAGGGCACAAACTATTTAATCTCGGGGGAAATTCCAAAAAGGTTGGGCAACGAACATCCAAATATCGTACCCTACAAGGTGTTTTCAACATCAGATGGTTACGTGATCTTAGCTGTCGGTAACGATAGACAATTTAAGGATTGGTGTACGGCAGCCGGAGCCGATGATTTAAAGGATGATGAGCGTTTTAAAACTAATCCGCTAAGGATAAAAAATCGTGAGGTTCTTTATCAAAAAATGCCCAGCTTCATGAAACGGAAAACTACGAAAGAATGGTTGTCGATAATGGAGGAAGTGAAGGTCCCATGTAGTCCAGTAAATAATATTGAACAAGTTTTTGATGACCCACATGTCAAGCATAGAGAGATGAAAATTGAGATGGATCACGAACTTTCAGGTTCAGGCAAAGTGCCCTTAATTGGTAATCCCTTGAAGCTGTCGGCGACGCCCCCTCAATACCGGAGGCCTCCTCCAACGCTAGGGCAGCACACGGAAGAGGTTCTTAGTGAAATGCTTGAACTTAATTCTCAAGAGATAAAAGAGCTAAGGGACAAGGGAGCTATTTAGTAGCAAACTTTCTTAAAAATGACTTTGTTGCTTTGGACGTGAAAGGTTTAAATTGTGAATAGTTATACTGAGCTAACGCCAAGGATACCGTAAACCCCACCCTAGGAACGCTCTTTATGTCAACTCATGAAAAACATCTCAAGCGTGGCTGGACAACAGGCGCATGTGCGGCTGCAGCAGCAAAATCGGCTTATCATGCGCTCATAAAGGGCGAATTCTTGGATCCGGTTGAAATAACTCTGCCAAGGGGACAAAAGGTTTCGTTTTCCCTGGCCTTGGAGAAAAATGATTTTCCGAAAATGACGGCTGGGATCATAAAAGACGCAGGAGATGATCCTGACGTTACGCATGGGGCGATGATTAAGACAACGGTAGCGTTTAGCAAGGGGCAGACTGGTATTGTCTTCAAGGCAGGCGAAGGCGTTGGTCGTATCACTAAACCAGGGCTACCTCTTAATGTCGGCCAGGCAGCCATCAATCCAGTACCTCGTCAAATGATTTCCGCGTCTATAAATGAGTTGGCTTCCATCTATCATTCAGATCGAAATGTTGAAGTTGAAATATCGGTGCCAGGCGGCAAAGAGTTGGCGCTTAAGACGTGGAACCCACAACTGGGGATTGTTGGGGGCATATCCATTCTCGGAACTACAGGAGTGGTAATACCCTTTTCTTGTTCAGCGTGGATACATTCGATCCACAGGGGTATCGACGTTGCACGGGCAACAAAAACCGTCCATGTCGGTGCGTCTACAGGATCTACCTCTGGTAAGGCAGTTAGAGAAAAACATAATTTACCAGAAACATCGATGATAGACATGGGCGATTTTGCAGGCGGGCTGCTGAAGTATTTAAGAGGAAACCCAGTTCCAAGAATTACGATTGGCGGAGGTGTTGCTAAACTTTCAAAACTTGCTCAGGGCCATTTAGACCTTCATTCAGCAAGAAGCCAATTAGATCTAGACTGGCTAGCCGACCAAGTAGCAACCCTTGGAGGGACTGGCAGTACAATTGAATCTATTAAAAAAGCTAACTCTGCGTTAGAGGTATTCGAATTAGCTGAAAGTCATAACTTACCATTAGCTGACCGAATAGCAGACAAGGCTCGGATTAAAGCTTTGAACGTGTTATCGGGAGCGCCTGTTGCCGTGGAAATACTTGTCTTTAATAGACAGGGACAGCTAGTAGGTATGGCCCATGGATGGTAAAAATATCTTAATACTTGGCGGAACTGGTGATGCCATATCTATCGCTGAGAAACTATCTCTAATTGAGAATTATAAGATAATAACTAGTTTAGCTGGCGTGACTCAAAAACCACGACTTCCTATCGGAAAAGCGCACATTGGAGGTTTTGGGGGTAGAGAGGGGCTGATAAATTTCTTAGAGGCGAACAAAATTAATCTAATAGTTGATGCAACGCATCCGTTTTCTACTCAAATAAAAGAAAATGCAATTTTTGCATCAAACGAATTGTCTGTGCCGATAATACATTTTGTTCGCGATCAGTGGAAGATGGAGATTGGCGATAAGTGGCACATGGTAGATAACCAGCCGGAGGCATCCGACAAATTACGTGAGCTAAGCAGTACGCGGAAATTGAAAGTTTTTTTGACTGTTGGCCGAAAGGGATTAGCTGACTTCGCTGATATTCTCAATTCTAAATTTGTAATCCGTAGTATTGAAAAACCGTCTGCTCTGGAGAGATTTTCTTGTGCGGAATGGATTGAAGGTAGGGGACCTTTCAGTTTTGATAATGAACTGAAACTCCTTCAGCAGGAACAGATCGATATTATTGTAACGAAAAATAGCGGAGGGTTATCTGGAAAAACCAAATTACTTGCGGCGCGGACCTTGGGTCTTCCCGTTATAGTAGTTAGGCAACCACCGAGACCGCTTGGCGCTAAATGCAACTCTATAGAGGGTATTGTGGAATTATCCCTTAAAAAAGTTGGTGAAGCGTAGAAATATGCTTAAGTTCTTTTGTTTCTTAAAAGATGGGGTCTGATGGGGTCATATAAAGCGCTATCCTCGAAATCCTGATTTTCTAAAACAGAGCCCACCAGGATCAGTGCCGTTCGGGTTATTTTTTCTCTTCGGGCCGCATCGACCATATTCTCGATATCAGTTTTGATTATTTTTTGATCTGGCCAGCTTGCCCGATAGATAATTACAACAGGGCACTTTAAGCCATAATAGGGCTCTATTTCTCTTCTTATAAATCTCAAATTTCTTATTGAAAGATGGATGGCAAGTGTGGCTCCGGTTGCTGCTAACTTGAACAACTCTTCCCCCTCGGGCATTTTTGAGGACTTCATGGAAGTTCTAGTCAGAATGACCGTCTGACTAATTCCCGGGAGCGTCAATTCTTGCCCCAAAGTTGCAGCTGCAGCAGCGTAGGCAGGTACCCCAGGCGTTATTTCGAAATCTATTTTCAGATTCTTAAGCCGCCGGATTTGCTCCGATATGGCTCCATATAATGAGGGATCGCCTGAATGAACCCTCGAAATATTTTTTCCTAGACTGTGTTGATCTGCGATAATCCGTATGATTTCGTCCAAATCTAGTGGTGCTGTATCGACAACAATAGCATCTTTTGGCGCGAAACTAATGACCTCTTTCGGCACTAGTGAGCCCGCGAATAGACATACGCTGCATGTTTCAATTAAGCGTCTTCCCCGAACAGTAATGAGTTCAGGGTCACCAGGTCCTGCGCCTATAAAGTGGACAGTCATTGATCTATCACTCGACTTTCAGAGGAAATTTGCAAATATCCCCGCGGCGTAAATATTTTTCCATCAACTATCTTAGTTTGGCTATTACCAATTATTATAATTGATAACATGTCTATAGCCGTTTTATCCAAGTTCATTAAATCTGTTATGATGACCTCCTCTTCCGGTCGACCAAGAGATTTTCCAACAGATACCGGAGTAGTTGGTTTATAATACCGTTTTAATAACCCTAGGGCAGTCTGGAAGTTCCCATCCCGTTTTTTTGAAGTTGGGTTGTAGAGCGCGATAACAAAATCGCCTTCGCATGCTTTTGTTAAGCGTTTTTCTATTACGGCCCAGGGTGTAAGTAAATTTGATAATGAAATTGCACAAAAGTCATGCCCGATTGGAGCGCCGACAAGTGCTGCGCAGGCCTGCAGTGCAGAAATACCTGGTGATACAGTTATTTCGACCCGCTTCCAATTGAGGTTATCAGTTTGGCTGATGCAATCAAAAACCAGGCTTGCCATTGCATAAATACCAGGGTCACCTGATGAAATAAGGGCTACCTTTTTCCCTTCGCTTGCTAGGTTAAGTGCAGCGATAACTCGTTGTTTCTCTTCGCCCAGTTTAAAGGTGTGCTTTTTTTTGTTTGTAGCCAGACTTCCTAATAAATCTAAATAAAGGGTATACCCTACTAAATCAGAAGAATCTTCAATACAACGCTTTGCTTCAGGTGTCAGCCATTCGGCTTTCCCAGGACCCAAACCAACGACGCTTAATATGCCGCGAGCTTTACCTATCGAGTTTGGATCGATGAGAGTTTTCGTTTTAGCTATGGCACACGTTGCTCGACGTGACTTTGTTTTTTCAACTATAAGTTCACCATGAGGACCTACAGCGGCCAGAGCTGATGCTTCGGCCACCCCATGAGAACCAACTTCTCTGAAGACGATCTCTGACGGATTTTTTAATCTTGGTGTTTCCTCTTCTAGAGTAACCGAATTAAAAAACCTCAACGGTTTATTGAAAAAATCAGCAATGGCATTTATGGCCATCTCATCCATTTTTTGCTCAATTGAAACGAATACAGCTATGCTTTCTTTTGCAAAGTTATTATTCTCTAGTGTAGTTTGCACAAGCGAAATTAGCTCGTTGACTGATGTGCCGCGTTCACAACCAACGCCAACAGCGAGGGATTCTGAATTATAAATTAATTCAAATTGGTTTCCTATCTCATTAAGATGGGTACTCCTGATTTTCAACTTTCCGTCACGACTGACAGGAATGCCTGTGTTTTTTAACCAGGGTAAGTAACCGTCCAGACTTACTTCTTCTCCCGATAAAAGATTTTTCATAAAGGATTTGTAATCTCTTGTATTTGCGAGATAAAACTGGTCCGGTGGGGCATCAAGCGCTATGTTATAGTGAAGGTCGCTTGCGGTTGTTATAGAAGCTTTAATTTCCAAAAAGTCGGCCAGCTCCAATGAGAGCTCATTTGCGCCCTTATGCCCACCTAGTGCTGGAATAACAGCGGTTCCGTCTTCAGCAACCACGATAACAGATCCCTCAGTTGATTTCTCTCGAATTGAAGAGGCTAGCAATCGAATTAGGATGCCCAGCGCTCCAACAAAAACGATTGTTGTTTTATTTTTAAAAAGTTTATTTAGGTGGGCTTTTAAATCCGGCACAACTAGATCACAAGCTCCAAATGTGCCATGGACTTCACAACTCAAATGCCGGCCCAATTGCTGAGCAGTGTTTAAGCCTGAGGATGAAGCTACTAAAACAACAGTTACAGCCATGCTTTGTTTCTTTTGTGTACAAGTATGATAGAAAAGTATGGGACATCACTTTCTACTACATCGGCAATGTTTACAATTCGCTCATTCTTCATTGTGGCTCGTTCAATATAGACAGAGTTCTCCAGCAGGCCTAATTTTTCCAAAAGCCGGCGAATTCTTGAGAAATGCCTTCCCAACTTTATTATGGCAAACGCATCGGCCATGTTTATTTGTTTTTCAAGCGCGTCGTCTGCTAATGGGGCAGGCAGAACGGTGAGGATGTCGTCGCCGGCAGCCAATGGGGTTTCCAGTATAGCAGCGCTCGCCATAAGAGACGATACCCCGGGGATTACTTCAACATTATATCTCTTCCTAATTAATCCGAAAAGGTACATGAAAGAGCCATAGAAGAAGGGATCGCCCTCACATAAGATAACGACCGTTTTATTTTCCAGTACAGCATTAAAAATTTTTTCACTCGCTGACTTATATATTTTCATAGCTGGGAAGCGGTTTGTCGACATCGGGATATAGACGGGCAGCTCTTCGCAGGTTTTTGGAAAGTGTGGTGCGGCAATTTTTTTAGCAATGCTGCTGCCATTTTCTGGCGCCGGGTAAACGACGAGGTTTGCTTCTGCAAGTGTCTGTTTGGCCTTGATTGTTATAAGATCAGGGTCTCCTGGGCCAACACCGATCCCATAAATTTTAGCTTTCATTAATTTGATTTCTTTCACCCAAATTCTTAGACAGTCTCAATTGTGTTACAGGCATTTGGGAGCGCCATCCCCTATATTTACCGAGGGGTTCTGATTTTGAAATAGTTATTTTCGTAACCGATCCTCCTAGTTGCGCTTGTTTTCGCGTCAAAATTTCTTCTCCTTCAATAGTGACAACATTTGTTACTAAACAGCCACCCTCTTGTAACGATTCCCAGCATTGATCAAAAAGACCTTTTGTCGCAATACCTCCACCTATAAATATCGCATTGGGGCGAGGAAGGCTTAGAAGGCATTCCGGGGCATGGGCATTAATGACCTGCAATTTAGGTGTACCTAACTGGTTGGCGTTTTTAACAATCGTAGCAGCTCTGTCGACGTCTTCCTCTATCGCGATTGCAGACGAACGTGGGCTTAGGCGCATCCATTCAATGCCAACAGAGCCAGAACCAGCTCCAACATCCCATAGAAGACTTCCAGGATATGGCTGCAAAGCCGATAATGTTATGGCTCTAACCTCCTTTTTGGTCAACATTCCGTCATTGATAAATAAGTCATCTTCCAGTCCTGGGTGCCTTGTCACTAAAACGGTCTCGGGCGAACTTAAAATCTCTATGGCTATGGTATTAAAACCAGCACCTGGTTTTTCGCTCCATGATCTGGCTATTCCTTCGATGCGTCTTTCAGAGGAGCCACCCATATGTTCCAAAACAGTTATTTGGCTGTTTCCAAATCCTTGCTCCGTCAAAAGTTCTGCAACTTCTCGTGGTGAATTTTCATCGTTGGATAAAACAACTATCTTTGCGAGTGGCTGTAAATAACCTCTTAGTATTGCTAATGGTCTGCCGTGAAGAGTAACTAACTCAACGTCTTGATGCGGCCATCCCATCCGAGCGCATGCAAGAGAAAGAGCAGAAGGTGAAGGTAATATAATCATTTCCTGTATAGGAAACGCTTTGCAAAGCGAAGCTCCTATGCCATAGCACATTGGATCGCCGGTAGCTAAAACACATGTTTTTGTTCCCCTGAATTCGATGAGCTTATTGAGGAGTATGCTAATTGGACTAGGCCAAACTATATGTTCCTGAGCAGTTTTTGGCATCAAGGAGAGATGCCTCTTTCCACCTATAACTATTTCTGCCGTACTAATAAGCTCTCTTGCTTCCTTGGAGAGACCATCTAAACCTCTATCGCCTATCCCAACGACCCGCAACCAGGGGGTGCAGACTTTCCTACTCATGGCCTTGGTGCTTCCGTGCAAGTTTTAAAAGTGCATTGCATCCTGCAGCAGCTATTGCGCTCCCGCCTAATCGTCCTAACAAAGTAATATGTTGTATGGTAGGGTTAAAAACGTTGAGTAGTGTTTTTGATTCTTTAGCTCCTACGAACCCTACAGGAAAGCCTAGTACTAGTGCAGGGTTGAAACCATCATCGCGGATTTTTTCAATCAGTCTAAAGAGGGCAGTAGGCGCGTTACCTATGACGACGACCGCTCCATCGATATATCTGTGCCAAAGTTCAACCTGGGCGGCGGATCACGTTGTTTTTCGAGTTTTGGCAATAGTTTTTACTTCTGGATAGTTTAGAAAACATAGAAGTTTATTCTTGGGGAAGTCATCGATCATGGAAACGCCAACTTTTACCATGTTGCAGTCGCAAATTATTGGAGCTCCTCTTAAAATGGCCGCAATACCATCCGAAAGCGCGCTGCTGGTGAACTGGAGTTGCTTGGTAATATCTGGCATTCCGCATGCGTGAGCAATTCTGGTGGCTACTATGGCCTCTTGTTCGCTAAATCGTTCTAAGTCTGCCTCGTTGTGGACTATTGAGAATGACTTTTCATAAATAACCTTGGCATTTTTTTCATATTCAATTTTCATAGCAGCGTGGCCCTAAAGGGATGAATATTTTGCCCTTCGTTGACACCAAGGCGCCGTAAGCTTTCTTCAAAATAAGCCCTCCCAAAAAAAGCTGTAGAAGATCTGGAAGAGAACCTATCCTTCTAGCTCGCCGCGATTGATCTCCGATGTGGATCTATCAATAAACGACTCTTCTACGATTGTCGTGACTTGCACGTCCCAACCAACAACATTCTCGCGCTTCTCTAGACGTAACGCAATAGAATGTATCATTTGTTCTAAACTGAAGCATGAGTTATTTTCTTGTGTAGAGGCTTTCAGTAGGCTGGAACAAACATGGACCGACAGTTAACAAAAGATTTAAAGCCAGGACATCTCTTCGTATTTGGATTAGGCTATTCAACAACTAGGCTCTCAAAACGTTTAATGGCATTAGGTTGGAGGGTGTCTGGGACAAATCGTTCAGAACAAAAGGTAATTGAGGCCCGAAGTATCGGTATTTCCTCAATGATCTTTGATCAAGGAACTCCATTGAAGGAACCTGAGAAAGTATTTTCGGACGTTACGCATATTATAGCTTCTATACCACCCAGCGAAATTGGCGAGATTGCCTTGCTTTTGCATTCAGATGAGTTGCGCGATGCTGCCTCTCTGACCTGGGTAAACTATCTATCAACGCCGGCTGTTTATGGTGATAGGTCTGGTGGCGTGGCTTCTGAGTTTGATGAGCCAACGCCTATCTCAAAAAGGGGGGAAAGGAGGCTTGCGGCAGAAAGAGCATGGATAGATACCTTCTCGGACACCCGCGTTTCTGTCCAAATTATGAGAATTGCGGGCATCTATGGGCCTGGGAGGAGCGTTATAGAACAAGTCGCGGCAGGCAGGGCCAGAATAATTGAGAAAGAGGGTCAAGTTTTTAATCGTATTCATGTCGACGACATAGGAACAAGTCTTATAGCCTCGATGTTAAGGCCGAATGATAAGCGAATATATAATTTAGCGGATGGAAACCCCTGTGCTAGCGGCGATGTTACAAGATATGCGTGCAAATTATTACAGGTCGAACCACCAACGCCAATAAAGTTTGAGGACGCCCAGTTATCTGATATGGCCCGCTCATTTTATAGTGAGTGCAAGATTTTAGAGACTAGCCGTTTAAGAAATGAATTGCTGGTTAATCTTCGATACCCATCCTACAAAGAAGGATTAAGACAGATACTTCAAGATATTAATTAAAATTCAATACCCGCCTGAGCCTTAAAGCCCGAACGAAATGGATGCTTAATCATTGTCATTTCTGTGACGAGATCCGATATTTCAATAAGTTCCTTTTTCGCGTTACGACCGGTTATAATTATGTGCAGATCTTCTCTTTTACCTTTTATTGTTTTTACTACGTCATCAATTGAAAGATAGTCATATCGCAAAACAATGTTGAGCTCGTCCAATAATATCATGGAATAACTGGAGTCTTGCATCATAACTTTAGCTTGGCTCCAAGCAGCATCAGCTGCTGCAATATCCCGATTTAAGTCTTGCGTGTCCCACGTGAACCCTTCCCCCATAGTATGCACGGTTACTTGATGGCTGAATGCTTCAAGGATTTTTTTTTCGCCTGTTTCCCATTTTCCCTTAACAAACTGAATTACCCCAACCCGCATTCCATGTCCTAGTGCTCTGCAAACCATGCCAAAGGCAGCAGTAGATTTCCCTTTACCCTTCCCAGTATGTAAAATTGTTAAGCCACCAGTTTTTGTCTTGGTCGCCATAATTTTATTGCGTGCAGCCTTCTTTTTTGCCATTTTTTCGGCGTGGCGATCGGCTTTATTATCGATTTGAGCAGGTCCTTCATTGTTATCCATTTAATAACCTCCGTTCAATAAAGACGTAGTTGTTACGACTTATTGAGTACGTTTCTAAAATAGAGCCTACCAAATTTTATTTGAAGCAATATTTTCAACAAAAACAGAATTTTGTTAGCATTAGATCTTTTTTTTTTCTTCATGACTAGGTATAGCAAAATGTATTTGATGATTGCTGAAGCTATTTATTTACTACCTTCAGTATTTATGAAAATAAAGACGACACATCGCGTTGGATTATGATAGATACAAAAAATAATATTCGGGTTATAAAAAGCCTCTCTGAAATAGCAAATGATGATAAGAACACGGTAGCAGCAGTCGGTAATTTCGATGGTGTTCATC
>NZGS01000117.1 GCA_002690995.1 Rhodospirillaceae bacterium | reverse complement strand
GCATAATTCTCTCATCTATATGCTCAGAATGAGCAGATAGAAAGGCTGCAATATGTCTATCCATTGGTATGGGCGGTAAGTTATTTCCTTGAGCTACAGCCTCCAGAGCAGGTATCAACTCTGATGTTTTCGTAATATAGAGATGCGCTATCATTGGACTTATGCAATGCTGATACGGGTTAAGTTCATATAAAACCCGTTCAATACCAAAACCCGCTCCCGGCAGGTTTATAAACCCTTCAACTTTCTCTAATATTCCGTAGAAGTTCATGATCTCACTTTTCACGCGGCCTTGAAGACCCAACCATGTCTTAAGAACACCGGAAACTAACAATTCCGTTATCTGGTTTCTAGTGACCTCATTTTCAAAACCAACTGACAGAGTAGTGCCTATGCCATCCACATGGGTTGCAAAACCACCTAATCTTATTGGGCCCAAAGGATCGAGGGCCAAAATTACTTTGGCTATCAGTCTTGGGTCTTCCGCTCTAGGAGCTGACTGTATCGCCTGGATGCTCCCTATTGCTTTATTTAAATTATTGACTAACTGCTCGTCGCTTAAACTTCTCTGTATCCAGGTATCAAAATCCTGACCACGAATTATATCACCCGATAAGTGCCAATTTTGACTTAGCCCGTGCGCTGCAGATCTCGTATTTTCGTGATCAAACCCAGCAATGGGTAATGGTCGAGCTGCTTTAGTTGGGAGCTTTGCTTGTTTAGGCGTCATACGCCTACCATTAGCCCAGAGTTCTACATCAGAGAGCGGCCACCGCTCGGCCAAATCATCTGCCAACAAACCCCTTAAAATTTCTATCATGTTTTGCTGAATTCGATGGCCACCAACAATACTTGCATATGAGCCAGTATTGATTCTATCTAACATAAACTGGTATGGATTCTCAATTTTACTTACTGGTAGCTTCCCGATTAAAAGACTTAACAGAGTGACTCCTAGAGAAAACAGGTCATCAGACGGTGTACCCATTCCCCTACCAGCATCATTGGCCATACCTGTCTCAAGCGTCTCGAAACTCAGGGGTTGGTTATATCCGGGGGGCGCAGACATGCATTCACCGAGCATGATAAGGCGCGCTGAGTCATCCGCATAAAATATGTTGGATGGTCTTATATTTCTGTGAGTTAAACCGCGTGAAGCCAGCTCTCTAAGCGTAGCTATGGCGGGTGTTAAAAAACCGCCTATAATTTGATTATCACTGAGTGGCTGAATAACTGTATCTAGTGTTTCGAAAACTCTACTGCCTAGTGGTTTTTCACAGATCAAAACAGGTTGCCTTCGGCCTGTGGGAAGCCAATTTACAACACCGCTGTCAACCGGCTTTACCAAACCTGGACCGGGAAAATTTTTTAACCCTTCTAATAATTCTGTTCGCATTGGTACATCTGCATCACAAATCAAAGCAACTAAAATAGATTGCCCATCCGTGACGCTTTTACAAGCATACGCTTTGGCTGTAGGCGAGTCGTACCCGGGTAGATGAAGCGAGTCATCTATCTCAAATTGATCTTTTAGGATTACTGTTCCCATTTCCGACACCCTCTATGATCTAAGCGAGGTGGAACCTAAATCAATCAATAGGTTATAATTTTTTTTTCTATTTATAAAGTATTTGATTTAATCCTTAAATGGATCTTTTACTAGAATTGTATCTTCGCGCTCAGGACTTGTAGATACTAAAGCCACCGGCGCCTCAATGAGTTCTTCGATTTGCCTAATATACTTTACAGCATTACTGGGAAGTTCTGCCCAAGACCTGGCCCCACGTGTACTTTCCGACCATCCCTCTATCTCTCTATATAGAGGCTTTACAGCTGCCTGGTGCTTAGAAGAACTGGGGAAATAATCGATTCTACTGCCCTCAAGTTCATATCCATCACAAACTTTCAGTGTTTCAAAACCGTCTAGTACATCCATTTTCGTCAGTGCAATCCCAGTTATCCCCGAAGTCTTGATAGCCTGCTTGACCATTACGGCATCAAACCAACCACAGCGGCGTTTCCGACCTGTTACCACCCCGAATTCATGACCTCTCTCTCCAAGAGTTTGGCCAATCTCATCCAGTAGTTCGGTAGGAAACGGACCACTGCCAACCCTGGTAGTGTAGGCTTTGGTAATTCCTAAAACATAATTGATAGAAGTTGGTCCCGTGCCCGCTCCAGCTGCAGCTTGTCCTGCAACTGTGTTTGAAGAAGTAACGAAGGGGTAGGTTCCATGGTCAACATCTAACATTACACCCTGCGCACCTTCAAACAAGATCCTGGAGCCTTGCGCTCGAAGTTCATCCATCTTTTTCCACACTGGTTGCGCAAACTGCCGTATATCATAACTAATTGCCATTAGATCTTTAAAAGTTTCTTCTGCGGAGGCTATTTCTTCGTCCGCATCCTTGAGAAAAATGTTATGATATGCGAATTGGTCTTCTAACTTCGATAACACTTGATCGGGACTGTCTAAGTCTGCAACTCGAATACCACGCCTTGCCACTTTATCTTCGTACGCAGGACCTATACCCCTCCCGGTAGTCCCTATTTTGTTTTTTCCTCGTTTTTTTTCTCGAGCCAAATCTATTTTTTGGTGAATATCTAAAATGAGAGACGCGTTATCCGCCAACACTAGTTTGTTAGGAGAAATACTTATTCCTTGTTCTGAAATTTTTTCAATTTCGTTTAGTAATGCCCATGGGTCAACAACAACACCCGAACCAATAACAGATAATTTTTCTCTAACTATTCCTGACGGAAGTAAGCTGAGCTTGTAGGTTTTACCATCCACAACTAGCGTATGACCGGCATTATGACCACCCTGAAAACGAACTACCGCATCAGCTCTCTCCGACAACCAATCTACTATTTTTCCCTTTCCTTCATCACCCCATTGGGCCCCTATAACTGCGACATTTCCCATTTGAAATTATTCCTGACTCTTGAGCTAAATTAAGTTAACCTAGTTTCTTTGGCCTGTTATTTGAAAAAATGTGAGAGCAATTCAAGCGTTTCGCCTCTTTTTCAAGACTGTCTACCTGCTGAAATAGGCTCACTGTTATCCACCCATCCTGCCTAAGAGATTTCAAGACATCTCTGTTTATTGAATGGGGTACCAATAAGCGGTTTCTACTAAACGGTTCCGGGAGGGCTCGAAGCACAGTCTCCATATATAATGTAAACCCGCAAGAACCGGTAGAGTCACCATCATTCAAAATGTAGCGCCCACCTCGGCCAAGTTCCCCCCGTACACCCTGTGAAAAAAAACTGAACCCAAGTCCACTATAATATTCAAAGCCTCTGCTTTCCACTGGATCAATAGTGACCTGGAGATTATCATCTTCCTTTGCAATAAATGCTGCAACCGCTTCCAGACGATCAAGAATCGGGCTGACTAACTTAGGAAGGGATAAAGCTTTTAATTTTGTAACGCTACTATTCCAGGAGCCGGCTGCCTCAATCAATCCAGTAAACAAACCAGCGTTATTTCCGGCGAGCTCCTGTATCGCGGAAGAATCTTTCTTATCCAGTGCTGCCCTTAATTTGGGGCCTATTTCCGCTGCTATACCAATTTCTTCTACCAACTTTGGAATCAATGCGGGTATCGTAAGATCTAAAGTTATTGATTTAACACCTACGCTAGACAACGCATCATATGCTAAGTAGATAACTTCTATATCTGCCAACGAGTTATCCTCACCAATCAGTTCTGCACCTACTTGAACTAATTCCCGTTCGGGATTCAGGTCGTCAGGCATTACCCTTAAAACTTCTCCTGTGTAACATAGTCTCAAAGGGTGATGAGTATGTCCTAATCGACTAGAAGCAATTCTAGCAACTTGTGTTGTTAGATCAGATCGAAGACCAAGCATTTTTTGCGAAACGGGGTCCATAAGCCTAAAAGTGCTGTGAACCATGGCTTCACCAGGGCCTGAAAATAGGGTGTCCTCATATTCAATGAGTGGGGGTTTAACCCTCTCATAGCCTGATAATTCACAAGTATTTATTAGCCCTTCAACGATAGCGGCCTCATGGGCAGCGTGGGGAGGCAGTTGATCCCTAAGACCACTCGGAAGCAATGATTTGTTGATAGGGTCTTTATCTTCCTTAAACGTCAAGGAAAATACTCCAGTAATTTATACATAAGCCGATTCACGCTAACACACTTTTAACATTTAATAGAGATGAATGAAGTATTAGATCAAGAAAGTTTTCTATTTTTTTAGTTTTAAAATTACAAACAGGTTATAAATCACCATTTCCATTTCTGTTGAGGATTATATTTATGACAAATTGCCTGCATAATCATAGCCGATGGGGAAAGGGCGACCAGACAGGCGCCGCAGGTCATCTCCTAGATCAAAAAACCACATTGTCTGCACTAAGGAAAATTCAATCTGGTGAAATTATAGACCTCAGTCATACAATAGAGATGGGCGCCCCCTTTATGCCCCCTAACCAGACCCCTTATATAATTTCATCTTCGGCGACGGCTAAAAACAGTATGAAAATAAGGGAAAAAATGGGCGCCAAAAATAAAGTTGGAGCAAATCTTGAGAGAATTGAGATGACAACGCATGTTGGAACTCATATTGACTCACTGGGGCATTTTTCAATTGGCGAACACCTTTATGGAGGTCACACAATTGAAGAAAGCGTTGGTGATTGGGGTTTACTTCAGCTAGGAGTTGAAAATATACCCCCGATAATAACGCGAGGATTGTGCCTTGACCTATCAAGATTAGATGGCGCTGATTGTTTAGAAGCTGGCCGACCGATTACATCGGATGATCTAAAGCGCGCTTATGACGACCACAACATAACCCCCCAAAAAGGTGATGTCGTCCTCATTAACACCGGCTGGGGCAAGCATTTTATGCACGACAATGCCAAATACATTTCGGGAGAACCAGGCCTAAACGAGCAGGCTGCGAGATGGTTAACGCAAAACGACGTTGTGGCAATCGGTGCTGATAACATGGCTGTTGAAGTACTTCCTGGGACAAATCATCCGGATGTTATGATGCCAGTTCATCAACATTGCCTCGCAGAAGCAGGCGTACATCTTATTGAAAACCTTGCACTGTCGGAGATATCCGAAAGAAGCATTGATGAGTTTTGCATGATAATGCTTCCCGTTAAATTGAAGGGCGCAACAGGATGCCCTGTTAGACCAGTAGCAATGATCTAACTCTGCTAACTTCCACGCTAGTTCTTATTTTGAAAAAGGATGAGAATTGGATCGTTAGTCGGATTGGAAGGTCAGGTAATTTGCGCGAACGACCTGCGGCAGAGAACGCACATCAGATAAAACTGCGTCAGAAACGTGGCCCTCAACCTCTACTAACGCAAGAGCTTCGCCGCCGTTTTCTCGACGACCAAGGTGAAAAGTCGCAATATTTATACCTTCATTCCCTAACAAAGTACCTAATGCCCCGATAAACCCTGGACTATCATAATTTCTTATATACAACAGGCTTTTTGCAAATTCCGCCTCAATTTTAATGCCTTGAATATCAACAAGCCGCGCCTGTGTTCCAGCAAAAAGAGTTCCAGCTAACACCCTCGTGCGTGATTTACTTCCAACTGAAACTCTTAATAAGGTCTGGTAATCGCAAGCTCTATCGTGTTTGATGGTTGATATATCGATTCCCCGACTATTGGCTATGAGTGGCGCACTAACAAGATTAACAGAGTCCATTGTGTGCTTTAAAATACCCGCTAGGATTGCGGAAACGATAGGAGCATGATTGAGTTCTGTCGCCAATCCTTCGAATTCGATCTCAACTTTTTCTATTGCATCATCAGCCACTTGCCCCGAAAAACTTCCAAGTAACCCTGCTAACTTAATGTATGGCTTAAGAATTGGTGCCTCTTCCGCGGAAACTGCGGGCATATTTAGGGCATTGCTAACAGAACCTGTGTTAAGAAAGTCAGACATTTGTTCTGCGACTTGTAATGCAACCTTCTCCTGCGCCTCCATAGTCGAAGCACCAAGATGCGGCGTCGCGATGACCCCTGGAACACCAAACAAAATATTATTTGTTGCAGGTTCTTCGGAGAATACATCTAAGGCAGCACCCGCAACGTGTCCGTCTTCTAGAGCAGCCTTGAGGTCCTGCTCAGATATTAGACCACCCCGCGCGCAGTTTATAATCCGCACACCTCTCTTCATAGCAATCAACGCTTCCGCACTGATAATATTTTTTGTCTGTTCCGTTAGTGGTGTATGAAGAGAAATAAAATCTGAATCTGCCAATAAAGGTTTAAGCTCAAGTTTTCGAACGCCTATGCTTTCTGCCCGCTCTTCAGTAAGATAAGGGTCGAAAGCTGCGACTTTCATTTTCAAACCTTGGGCTCGATCAGCCACGATCGATCCAATGTTTCCGCAACCAATTATTCCTAATGTTTTGCCTGTTAGTTCAGTTCCAACAAAACGTGCCTTTTCCCAAAGTCCCTCTTGAGTTGACCTATCAGCTTCGGGTATTTGGCGTGCGAGAGCGCAAATCATAGAAATGGCATGCTCTGCCGTTGTCACTGCGTTACCAAAGGGCGTATTCATAACGACGATACCTGCGGCGCTTGCAGCGTCCACATCTATGTTATCCACTCCTATACCAGCTCGGCCTATGACCTTGAGATTAGTTGCCGCTAAAATTAACCCTTTAGTAATTTTGCTCGCAGAGCGGACTGCCAAACCATCATAATGATGAATTTCCCGGCTCAACTCTTCGGGCGACATCCCAGGTTTATAGTCTACGCTAATTCCTTGACTTTTAAATATTGCAACTACGTCTTCACTTAATTTGTCAGATACTAAAACTTTCGGCATTAGTGTGCTCCACGACCAGCAGTATTAAGTCAGTTGATTAAAGTCAGATTTGATGTCGTTGTATGCCCAGTCCAACCAAGGTAATAAACAAATGATATCTTGATTCTGTACGGTCGCGCCTGTCCATAGACGTAGCCCTGGCGGCGCATCTCTGTATCCATTAATATCAAAGGCAACTCCTTCCTTTTCCAGGAGTTCGCTTATAAGCTTCGGTATTTTAGTCTGCTGCTCGTCGTGAAGGGTAAAAAACCATGGATCTATTATTTTTAAGCAAACTGACGTGTTCGACCTATTTCTTTCGTTTTGGACTAAAAAATCAGCCCATTCGCTCTCTTCAACCCATTTTGTTAGGGTCAGCAGGTTTTCATCACACTTTTTCCTGGCGGCATCCAAACCGCCTATATCCTCAATCCAATTAACGGCGTCTAACGCATCTTCCACACAGATCATAGACGGCGTGTTAATTGTCTCGCCTTGAAATAATTTTTCGTTAACTTTCCCATTTTTTGAAAGCCTAAAGATTTTTGGGATGGGTCGTTCAGGTGTGTACTCTTCTAATCTAGCAATGGCTTTTGGCCCTAATATTACCATTCCAAAACCGGCCTCTCCACCTAGAACTTTCTGCCATGAGAAGGTAACGAAATCGAGCTTTTCCCACGCAATATCTTGAGCAAAGACAGCACTAGTAGCGTCACATAGCGTTAGGCCCTCACGCTCGTTCGGTATCCAATCTGCATTAGGGACCCGAGCACCTGATGTTGTCCCGTTCCAGGCGAAGACAATGTCCCGGTTAAATTCAACTTCATTAAGTTCTGGTACATAACCGTAGTCGGCCTTTAGAACCCGGCAATCAGGAAGACGTAGCTCGTTGACAATATCATTTGCCCAATCGCTACTAAAGCTCTCCCACACGAGAACATCGACGCTGCGCGCACCAAGGAGTGACCACATACCCATCTCGAACGCACCAGTGTCAGAGGCTGGCACTATGCCCAACCGGTAATTGCTTGGAAGTTTCAGAACAGAAGAAGTTTTATCAATTAACTGTTTTAATTTTGCTTTGGCTGGAGTAGACCGGTGTGACCGACCAAGGACCGCTGACTCCAAAACCGACGCGGACCAACCTGGGCGTTTGGCACACGGCCCCGATGAGAACATGGGGCGGTGTGGCATAGCCATGGGCTTCATGCCTTAATCCTTTAATACTATTACCGCTAGGTGGGAAACGGCGACCCATTGGGCAACATAGTTTTTAACTTTGACAAGTCAAATAAATTTTTGCTTTTGCCAAACTTTGACGAAAAACAGTATGGTTTTTGATTATCTATATGAGTTCCTAGAAAAACATCTTTGTCTGTCGCACCCCGAAACATAGCTTGATCGCGTGGCACATTTCTTGCTTCCTCACTAATAAAAGGTACAAAGGAGCTCACGATGAAACAAAAAAATAAAAAAAATGATGGCATTACTGTTCGCGCTGGTAACGTCTCATCAAATTATCAGCCAGGTTTTGCCTCCAAGGATGAGGGCATACCTACCCATAATGATGCTTCTGAAAAATTCCATAGTTTGAATTCTTTAGAAAAACGAGATGATTTACGTTCGTCACTCCCTAAAGAAATACAACTAGCCATAAAGGAATGGGCTGCATCGTTGAGCAAATTATCATGGAAATTAAGGCGCCGTGCTATAACTCGTTTTTCCGGATCATTTGCTGATAACTTTCTTGCGATTGTTCCTGAATTGTCTGAGGAAGAATATGATAGTCTACTTCTTTTAGGTACAACATGCATGTTGGAGGAACTTGAACACGAAATGCCTATCACCGAGGAAGATCAAGCTAAGTGCTACTTAGAGAGTATTCACGATCATCATAGAGAAATGGCGAATGAATTTCTGCAGCATTATAAGGGAGAAGACCAACAACTACACTAATATACAGAAAATATTACTGCAGCTTCCAAAATCATCAGCATTTCTCTACGGTCTGCTCGAGAGAGCCAAATATTGATTGACCATCAGAGGCTAACATTTCCATCATAATTTTATCACCATATTGTAAAAACGGGGTATAAGGAGCACCTTCATTAATAGTCTCAATCATTCTGATTTCGGCTATGCATGAATAACCATGCTGCTGATCTGAATTTGAAATGGTACCAGAACCAATTATCGTACCAGCACGGAGTCGCCGTGTTTTCGCGGCGTGGGCAACTAGTTCTGGAAAACTGAATATCATATCCACACCAGCGTTCGCAAATCCCACTATTGTGCGACGATACTCTAAGAATGCTTAATGAGCAAACAAGAGAGAAGGAGAATTTAGATAATTATAACTTACCGTGACAATGTTTATATTTACGTCCACTTCCACATGGACAAGGCGCGTTTCGGGGAACTTTTCCCCAAGTTGACGGGTCATCCGGATCTATTTCTTGGCTAGCTGTAGTTAACAAACGCTTTGGACCTTGGCTAACTTCCCTAGCCTGATAATCTTCAGCGGAGTTTTGTTGGCCACTCATTTCTTCGTTATCGAGTTGAATTTCTAAATTAGAAAGAGCCCCCGTTATGGTATGTCGAACACTTTCTAGCATTTCATCAAATAAATTGAATGCTTCACGCTTGTACTCATTCAGTGGATCACGTTGGGCGTACGCCCTCAAATTTATCCCCTGCCTTAAGTGATCAAGTGCAAGAAGATGCTCCTTCCATTGCTGATCAATTACTTGTAACAAAATACTTTTCTCTGCCATACGAAATAAGTCGGAACCATAATTAGCAGCCTTTTCTGCCAATCTTCGATTTGACGCCTCTAGGAGCCGCTCTAGTATCTCCTGGTCGGCTACACCCTCTTCGTCAGCCCATTGTTTTATATTTTCGTCTAAGTTTAGAGTGCCAGCGACCTCTGCAGCCAATGTATCTAAATCCCATTGCTCATGGTATGTGCCCGCAGGAATTGTCTTGTTAACCAAACTTTCAATCACCTCGTGCCGCATATCTGTCACCGTGGCATTTACATCCTCAGCCTTCATTATTTCTCGGCGTTGCTCATAGATGACCTTTCTTTGGTCATTCATTACATCGTCGTACTTCAGAAGTTGTTTTCTTATGTCAAAGTTTCTGGCCTCAACCTTTTGTTGTGCCTTTTCTAATGCTTTATTGATCCAGGGATGAATTATAGCTTCCCCTTCCTCAAGTCCTAGTTTTTTAAGCATTCCATCCATACGTTCGGACCCAAATATCCTCATAAGGTCATCCTCTAAGGATAAGAAGAACTTTGAGGCACCGGGATCCCCCTGTCTTCCCGACCGACCCCTTAATTGATTATCTATGCGCCGACTCTCATGTCGTTCTGTGCCGATTACGTAGAGGCCATTTGCTCCAATGACTTTATTTTTTTCTACAACTACTTCCGATTTAATTTCGTTTCCCCGCGCAGTGTCGTTACCATCCGTCTCATTAGCAATTCGTATTTCAGCATGGCCACCTAACTGTATATCTGTTCCCCTCCCAGCCATATTAGTAGCAATTGTGACCGCACCGGGAGCGCCGGCCTGCGCTATAATTTGCGCCTCTTGTTCATGAAATCTAGCGTTGAGAACCTGATGTTCTATGCGCTTTTTTTTCAGCAAATTAGATAATATTTCTGACTTTTCTATAGAAACTGTTCCGACAAGAGCCGGCTGACCACGTTTCCTACAGTCTTCTATTAGGTCTATAATCGCGGACCATTTTTCATTTTCAGTTCTATACACTTCATCGTCTTCATCTTGTCTATTAACGTCGGTGTTAGTTGGTATCTCAACGACATCAAGTGCATAGATCTCCGCAAACTCCGATGCTTCCGTCATAGCTGTCCCGGTCATTCCTGCTAATTTGGGGAAAAGCCTGAAATAATTTTGGAATGTTATAGAAGCTAATGTTTGGTTTTCGTTTTGGACTGTTACAAATTCTTTCGCCTCAAGAGCCTGATGAAGTCCGTCAGAGTATCGCCTACCTTCCATAGCTCGACCTGTAAATTCATCGATGATGACAACCATATCGTTACGCACCATGTAATCAACATCCCGCGTAAAAAGCTTGTGGGCTCTTAGTGCCTGATTGACATGATGAACAACCGAGATGTTCTGGCTATCATACATTCCCTCGCCCGAAACTAACTCCTTTTCCTGAAGAAGCTGCTCTATTTTTTCAGTCCCAGCTTCAGTAAGCATGACTGTTCGCTGTTTTTCGTCTTTCTCGTAATCGCCATCTAAGAGTTCAGGAATTAATTCGTTTACGTTACGATAAAGTTCCGAACTATCTTCTGCCGGGCCTGAAATAATCAATGGCGTTCTAGCTTCATCAATCAAAATAGAGTCGACTTCATCAACAATCGCAAACTCAAAGTCTCTCTGACACATATCTTCCAGACGAAACTTCATGTTATCTCTGAGATAGTCAAAACCGAATTCATTGTTCGTTCCATATGTAACATCGGACTGGTAGGCCATCTGACGCTCTTCATCAGATAAGCCCTGAACGATAACGCCAACAGAAAGGCCTAAGAACTCATAAATCGCTCCCATCCAAGCAGAGTCTCTTTGGGCTAGGTAATCGTTAACCGTTACGACGTGCACCCCCCTACCCTTCAAGGCATTTAAATAGACTGCGAGCGTTGCAACGAGTGTTTTACCCTCGCCTGTTTTCATTTCGGCAATCTTGCCCTCGTGAAGAACTATACCTCCCAATAATTGAACATCGAAGTGACGTTGACCTAAAGTACGTTTCGAAGCTTCCCTCACAGTAGCAAAAGCATCTACGAGAAGATCATCGAGAGTTTCACCATTTTTAATCCGTTCCTGAAGCCAAGGTGTCCTCGCCACAAGTTCTTCGTCACTCAGCTTTTCAAGTTCAGGTTCTAACGCATTTATTGCCTCAACCGAAGCCTGCATTCTTTTCAACACTCGGTCATTTTCAGAACCAAATAATGTTTTTGCTAAAGCACTTAACATCCCTGCTTCCTGCTAAGTAGTTGCGAAACAAACGCGTTATTGCGATAAAAAGACGACAGCAATACGCTCTGCACGTCATCCTGTCAATGTGGTGTTTTTTTTACGGAACAACAAGGAAAAATTTATTTTACTTATTCTGTAGCTACCACTAGTGCATTAATGCTATCTACCTGTAATACAAACTTGTTGCTACCGCAGATATATGAAATGTGTCTTTTTTCGGCATCAAGATCCAGACAAGAAAACTACAGCCAAGGGCATATTAAATGATGGTAAGTTTTAATGTAAACTTCATGAAAAAATTATCTAAGTATAGCATAGCCTTATTCATTTTATGCTGCGGGTCAGCTATTGCACAAACGACCTCGAATACGAATAACATTTTAAAGGATGCAGAAAACAAACTCGTAGCCAAGGTCGAGGGTGAAAGCATCTTTTTAGACGAGATACTCGAGATGGCAAAAAAGTTGCCCAGAGAATATCAAAAATTGTCATTAGACACCGTGTTCCCATCACTGCTCGCAAGAGCTATTGACGCCAGACTTGTGAGAAATGCAGGAATTAAAAAAGGGTTTTCAGACAATCCAGAGGTTAAAAAACGGCTCGAAGAAATCAAAGGCCAAATTATTTCGGAGGTTTTTCTTAGAACAACAGTTAATTCGCAAATTACCGAAGAAGCACTTCAGCAACTATATACCGAAACTAAATCTGAAATGGCTGGTGAGGAAGAAGTAAAGGCTAGACATATTCTTCTTAACGACGAAACCAAGGCTAATGAGCTTATCAAATCGCTAAAAGATGGAGCTGATTTTTCAGAAACCGCAAGCAAACACTCAACTGGCCCCTCAGCATCCTCTGGCGGCGATTTAGGTTGGTTTACTAAAGGTCAGATGGTTCCTGAATTTTCAGAAGCAGCTTTCAAATTAAAGCCCGGTCAAATAGTTGATAAGCCGGTGAAAACACAATTTGGCTGGCATATTATTTTAGTAGAAGATCGTAAAAAGGCTGCCCCACCTTCATTTGACGATGCCCGAGGCCAGTTGGCGTCGAGACTTAGCCAATCTCTGCTAGCAAAACTTTTGGAAAAGTTGAGGGAAAATGCAAAAATCGAGCGCTTTGACATCAACGTAAAATCGACCAAGAATTAACCGTGAATTGCTAGTTAACCTTAGAACTATCCTTTGTTGCGTAGGATTTTTGCAATGGATTTAAAAAAGTCGCCATTAGCTCCCAAAAATTTTCCACGAATGTCTGGAGTCACGGGGGTCTCTAGTTCTACCAGTCTTTCAGGTTTAAAATATAAGGGCCGACCAGACTTACTATTAGTCAAATTAAAGTCAAACACTTCTGTCGCAGGTGTACTAACAAAGACGTCTGTTCCGGGCTGCCCAGTAATTTGGTGCAAAGATAAACTACAAAAAGGCAAAGCACAGGCCCTCTTTGTAAATTCTGGGAATGCTAATGTTTTTACCGGCAGTGAAGGTCAAACAGCAGTAAAGGAGATAGCAAAAGCGGTATCAGCAGCTCTTAAATGCCCTATAAGCTCAGTTTTTATGGCTTCAACGGGAGTGATTGGAGAAAAATTAAATTACAAAAAAATAATCTCCAAAATTCCGAAGATGTCAGAAAACTTGAAGGAGGGAAATTGGAATAAGGTTGCAACAGCGATTACAACGACGGATACATTTCCAAAAGGCGCCTCGGAAGTTGCTCTAATTGGAAATAAAAAAATTCAAATTACAGGAGTCGCAAAGGGTTCCGGTATGATTGCTCCAGATATGGCCACTATGCTGAGCTTTATTTTCACTGACGCCAATATCCCTTCCAATATTTTGCAGACTTTATTATCTAGAAATGTTCAAAACACGTTCAATGCAATTACAGTCGATAGTGACGCATCAACCAGCGATACACTTCTTTTATTTGCAACAGGGGCAGCAAAATCAATGGCACCAACTTCCGCTGACGATCCTGTCCTTAAGGATTTTGAGTTAAAGTTACAATCTGTAATGTTGAATCTTGCAAAACAAATTGTTTGTGATGGAGAAGGTGCACAAAAACTCATCCAAGTTAATGTAACAGGCGCAAATTCCAAGAAATCTGCCCGTAAAATCGGGCTTGCAATAGCAAATTCTCCGCTTGTAAAGACAGCTATTGCGGGTGGCGATGCAAATTGGGGAAGGGTAGTGATGGCGGTTGGAAAATCCGGCGAGAAGGCTAACCCGGATAAAATATCTGTTTGCTTTGGCAAAACAATAATTGCCGAAAACGGGGCCTTAGTGGAGGGGTACGATGAGACGCCCGTTACGGAGCACCTCCAAGGCAGAGAAATTCACGTTACGGTTGATGTTGGTCTTGGAAATGGTAAAAGCACCGTTTGGACTTGTGACTTAACACATGGTTATATCGAGATTAATGCGGATTACAGAAGCTGAGGAAAAAGTTTTTAAATAGTAGAATTTTTAGATCATCCAATTTTCATTAACCCCTCTCTTGGTTCACGACGTGACAGAAAAACTCTCAAAAAAGCCCCTTGTTATTGTAGTAGCGGGTGCTCTCGTTGATGCTGATGGCAGAGTTTTAATCACAAGGCGTCCTAACGGCAAAGAAATGGCTGGTCTTTGGGAGTTCCCTGGTGGAAAAATTGAAAAAGGGGAGACTCCGGAACAAGCGCTGATAAGAGAGCTTAAAGAAGAATTAAATATTGAAACAAAAGGAACTTGCCTTGCACCCCTCAGTTTTGCCAGCCACCAGTATAAAAATTTCCATCTCCTTATGCCATTATTCATTTGCCGACGCTGGTGGGGAGATATTTTGGCTTTAGAATCACAGGAAATGCGTTGGGTATGGCCAAAAAAATTAAGAGAATTTGATATGCCTCCTGCCGATGAACCGCTCGTCAGTATGTTGCGAGACATTTTGTGATTAACTACGCATTAGTTCGTTAAAATTCATTCGTTAAAGGAAAGATCTAAAATATGGCTTCAGATAGTGTCCTACTTCAGATAGAGAATGGCGTCGCGACCGTCACTTTAAATCAACCCGAAGTGCGCAATGCACTCACCCCCGAACTGAGAACATCATTTAGAGAAGTTATCGCCTCGCTAGAGTTTAACAATGATGCTAGATGCATCGTGATTACAGGTGCCGGAGACCATTTCATGTCAGGAGGCGATATTCGTAGTATGGTGGACCGTTTAAGTTTGGATGAGACAGAACGGAGGAAGCAGATCCTAGAGGGAATTCATCTACTCCACCTCCCTATTTTTGCCATAAGAAGAATGGGTAAACCAGTAATCGCTAGTATTAGAGGCGCAGCTGCTGGTTTTGGTGTCGGGCTAGTTGCAGCCTGCGATTTGGCAATAGCCAGCAGTAAAGCTTTTTTTACTCTAGCGTATTGTCATATTGGAGCGAGCCCGGACGGAGGTTCTTCCTATTTTCTTGGCCGCACGTTAGGAATGAAACAACAAATGGAACTTGCATTTCTTGGGGATCGTTTTTCCTCGGAGAGGGCCAAGGAATTGGGTATTGTTAATTGGGTAGTTCCAGACGAAGAATTAGATGCCGAAACGCATAAGTTAGCAGTTCGGCTTGCCAGCGGCCCTACTGTTGCTTATTCAAATGCAAAAAAACTATTCAATCAAACAAATCATTTGTCAATGGAATCACAGCTTCAGATGGAAGCCGAACGAATGGCAGACAGTATGATGACGTCGGACCATGCTGAAGGTATAACAGCTTTCATGGAAAAAAGACCTCCAAAATTCAGCGGCAAATAAATTTTCGCTATTTTTTTTCAGCTACTATGCGTTGAACATAGGCTTTAGCTGGTCGAGTTATTAAACGCTCTTCATATGCAATCACACGCATTTCAGGACTTACAAGATTAATGAGCTCACCAGAGTTGAGTAGGTAATCGGGATTTGTTGGGCGTCCATATTTTTCATGCCCGACGGCAAAGGTCTCGTAAATAAGTATACCTCCTACGTCCAGTAAACAGAGCAGCTGTGGAAAGATAGGACGATACAAATAGTTTGTAACAACGATACCCTTAAAGGAACTTGCTGAAAAAGGTAGCGAAATACCAGCCTCTAGATCATATTCCACCAACTTTATGCCCTCAACATCCTGGAGATCTTGGGCCTTAGATATCTGATTATCAACTAAAAGAAGCTTGAAGCCTTTTTGAGAAAGAAAACGCGCGTGGCGCCCTGTACCTCCGGCGAGGTCTAAAATGAAGCCGTTTGTAGGGAATTGGCGATAATAACGTCTCACCCATTCAGATATCTGTGCCATTTTATCTCCTAGATAGAAAGAGATGCTAAAATAGATGGTGGAAACAACTCCGTACTACTATATTTGATTTGAAAACATATAACTTGAAAATCTTTTGCCGACTTACTATCTTCGCTGGGGCGAGTAAATACTTTAAGCTTTTTATTAATCAGATGGAGTATCTGAGTGATACTATATCAACTGCAATGTGACTCCGAACACCAATTCGAAGCATGGTTCAAAGATAGTCAAACCTACGATAAGCAGGCAAAAAGAAAACTCCTCACATGCCCCGTTTGCGGGTCAACACAGGTAAGCAAGGCCCTTATGGCTCCGAGGATCAATAAATCCAAAAATCTGTCTCCTTCAATTGCTGGAGACTCAGCGCCATCTACGGGCGTGAATGTTAGTCCGCAAAATGAAGAACTCCGAAAAAAACTCAAAGAACTCAGAGCGGAAATAGAACAGAACTGCGATTACGTAGGAAATCAGTTTGCTGAAGAAGCAAGAAAAATTCACTACGGTGAAGCTGACGCAAAGAATATATACGGAGAGGCAAGCCTTGAGGACGCAAAGGAGCTTTTAGACGAAGGCGTCGATTTTACTCCTATCCCTTGGCTTCCGAAAGAGAATTCCTGACATACGAAAATTCTAGCATTTAAAGGCGCTGACCGCGTAGTTGACAACCGGGTTAGTTGCTAACTGGAACTCATCCTCACTAATAGAATATGAAATTCCCTTTACGATCTCAGGTTTAAACCGCGCGCTTGTTAACATGTCGTTCAGTTCAGAAGGTTTGATGAATTTTCTCCAGTTATGCGTTCCAACAGGTACAATTTTCAAAAAATACTCAGCAAAAATTTTTGCTCCCAGTAAAGACATCAGCGATCGGTTTAAAGTTGTAATTATTAGTTTGCCGCCTGGATTGATTAACTTATGTATTTCCTCAATAAAACTCTGGGGATCTGGGACATGCTCTATTACCTCAGAAGCAATAACAACATCAAATTGATCTAATTCGTTAGGTATAGTACTCAGATCACCAATCCTGTAATCTATATCCAGCCCAACAACTGCAGCATGATCTTTGGCGGCTTTAATGGCTTCTGCGGAAGCATCCAGTCCAGTCACGTCAGCACCAAGTCTTTTTAAAGGTTCCGTCAACAACCCTCCCCCGCACCCAACATCTAAAATCCGCAAACCTGCAAAAGTTTTCGAAAGTTCAGTATCGCGTACCAAAAAATTACTCAGCGCTTGACGGATGAAAAGCATTCTAACAGGCGTGAGTTTATGGAGCATTCCAAAAGCTCCATCATTTTTCCACCAGTCTTCATAAAGAGAAGAAAATTTTGCTATTTCATCTGCATCTGTGAATTTGTTGACCATAATATAACTAACTAAAATATTTAAATTTTCGCACCAAATTATTGTGTACTCTTGCCCCAGTAGCTTTGCACTAGTATGTATATCAACTTTTTTCTAGCTAAATAACCGACAATTTTGCCAAACCGGAATAACTATATGACCTACATCGTCCAAAAATTCGGTGGAACATCAGTAGCAGACTTAGATAGAATTCAACACGTTGCGACTAAGGTAAGAGAAGAGGTTTCGAAAGGCAACAAAGTTGCAGTTGTAGTATCGGCCATGGCGGGCGAGACGAACAAACTTAATGAGTGGGCTAATCAGCTCGGTGGTTCAAACTTAAATGCAGAGTACGATGTGATCGTTTCATCTGGTGAACAAGTTACTAGTGGACTTCTGGCACTTCATTTAAACAAGATTGGAATAAATGCCCGCTCATGGATGGCGTGGCAGATACCGTTTGTAACAGATAATACATATACCAAAGCGCGGATAACGGAAATACAGGCAGCCGAACTAAAAGCCTCTTTAGATGAAAAGTGCGTTGCAGTCGTACCTGGGTTCCAGGGCGTTACGAACAATAAACGCATTACGACACTGGGGCGCGGTGGATCAGACACAACCGCCGTTGCATTAGCAGCTGCACTCAATGCTGAGCGATGTGATATATACACCGATGTAGATGGCGTTTATACCACTGATCCACGAATAGTTGCAAAAGCGAGAAAAATCGACGCAGTAACATACGAAGAGATGCTGGAAATGGCATCACAAGGAGCAAAGGTACTGCAAACAAGATCCGTAGCGTTAGCAATGTTGTATGATGTTCGTCTGCAAGTTCTATCTAGTTTTGATAATAAACCGGGAACACTAGTTTTAAATGAGGAGGAAATATTGGAACATGAGACAGTAACCGGCATCGCCTACAGTCCTGATGAGGCAAAAATTACCCTGCGTCGCGTCGGAGACAAACCAGGAGTCGCTGCCAATATTTTTGGCTCGTTGGCAAAAGCATCAATAAATGTAGATATGATAGTCCAGAATGTCTCTGAAGATGGGAATGCAACCGATATAACGTTTACAATAAGCCAAACTGACAGCGCACGAACATCAGAAGTTTTGCATAACCTTAGAAACGAAATTGGTTTTAGTGATTTAATTGCAGATCAAAATGTCACAAAGATCTCCGTGATTGGTGTTGGGATGCGCTCTCAACCAGGGGTCGCAACGACTATGTTCAGAACGCTAGGTGAAAAAGGTATTAACATCGAGGTGATATCAACTTCCGAAATAAAGGTTAGTGTACTTATTCGCTCGGAATACACTGAACTTGCAGTTCGAGCACTCCACACAGCGTATGGTCTTGATTCATCATAGGAAACAAATCCTTCAGTGGTATACTATCCGGTTAACCCGCCAATCTAGTATTTTGTCATTCAATAATTTAAAAAATGTAACAAGCAACTGGTGCTATGATCAGAGCTTCCACGCTGGACCTAAT
>NZGS01000116.1 GCA_002690995.1 Rhodospirillaceae bacterium | reverse complement strand
GGAACTGGAGAGGGAGCAAGAAGGGCCTCGTAATTTACACCAGAATTTCGTCTCCCTGGGCCCGGAAAACCAAAAAAATCTAAGTCAAAAAAGACACCGACCAAAAAGGCTTCTGCAAAAAAAACATCAGCTAAGTCAACCCCAAAAAAAGCAAAAAAATAGTCAAAAACAAGTAAGCGAAAAACATCCGAAACATTGCGGTTTTGGATGTTTACAAGGCCAGCGCAGTACAATTGTAAAGGAGATTTAAATGAGCAGCTTGATACCCATGGTGGTAGAGCAAACCAGCAGAGGTGAAAGAGCTTTCGACATATATTCGCGTCTGCTTAAAGAGCGCATCATTTTTGTTGTCGGTCCAATAGATGATGCTGTCGCAAGTGTTGTTTGTGCGCAGCTGCTATTTCTTGAAGCTGATAATCCAACAAAAGATATTTCAATGTATATAAACTCGCCGGGAGGTGTGGTCACTTCTGGACTAGCCATGTATGATACGATGGAATATATCCGTCCAGAAATTTCGACGGTATGTATCGGGCAAGCGGCCTCAATGGGATCGTTATTACTTACTGCTGGGGCGAAGGGGAAGCGTTACAGTTTGCCAAACTCAAAAATAATGATCCACCAACCCTCAGGTGGTTTTCAAGGCCAAGCAACTGATATTGAAATTCATGCAAAAGAGATATTGTCGACACGCTCACGGCTTAACGAAATATATGTTAAGCATACCGGGCAAAAATTAGATAAAATAGAAAAAGCGATGGAGCGAGATAACTTTATGACCCCTGAGGAGGCTTTGTCATTTGGCTTGATCGACGAAGTCGTTGAAAAGAGACCGGCAGATCAAGAGTAGTTGAAAATTTTCAAAATACGATGTTGGTGCTTCTTGGGAAAATTTACTAAAAGTGTTTATTTATCATTGTTAAACGTTGGTGGCTGGGACATAATCGGCAAGATACGACTATTTTGGACGGGATGAAATGACTAAGGCAACAGGCGGCGGATCTAACGGGGCAGATGCCAAAAATACGCTCTATTGCTCTTTTTGCGGTAAAAGTCAGCACGAGGTTCGTAAACTGATAGCTGGACCAACCGTGTTTATTTGTGATGAATGCGTAGAGCTTTGCATGGACATTATCCGTGAAGAGAACAAGTCAACATTCGTAAAGGACGGAGACGGGGTCCCTACACCTCAGGCTATCTGTGACGTTTTGAACGATTATGTAATAGGACAGTTGCAAGCAAAAAGAATTCTTTCGGTTGCAGTCCATAACCATTATAAGCGGCTTTCACATGACCAGAAAAATGGCGAAGTAGAACTCGCAAAGTCGAACATCTTGTTAATTGGCCCAACCGGTTGTGGTAAAACACTGTTAGCACAGACGCTAGCAAGAATTATAGATGTACCTTTCACCATGGCTGACGCGACAACACTTACTGAAGCGGGATATGTTGGAGAAGATGTTGAAAACATTATCCTTAAGCTTTTACAAGCCGCTGATTACAATGTCGAAAGAGCTCAACGTGGCATCGTTTACATAGACGAGGTAGACAAAATTAGTAGAAAAGCAGACAACCCATCGATTACGCGAGATGTATCTGGTGAGGGTGTGCAACAAGCGCTTTTGAAAATTATGGAAGGAACCATAGCGAGTGTTCCACCTCAGGGTGGGAGAAAGCACCCACAACAAGAGTTTTTGCAGGTCGATACAACTAATATCTTGTTTATTTGTGGGGGGGCTTTCTCAGGATTGGATCAAATAATCAGCAATAGAAGTAAAGGTTCGTCAATTGGCTTTAACGCCCAGGTTAGTTCCCCTGATGACCGCCGAACGGGCGATGTATTGAGAGAGGTTGAGCCTGAAGACTTATTGAAATTTGGTTTGATTCCTGAGTTTGTGGGTCGACTGCCGGTGCTTGCAACGCTTGAAGATTTAGATGAAGAGGCTTTGATCGACATTTTGAGTAAACCTAAAAATGCCCTCACCAAACAGTACCAAAGACTTTTCGAGATGGAGAAAGTGAGGTTGGAGTTCAGAGATGAGGCTCTAAGAAGTATAGCAGTTAAAGCTATTGAGAGGAAAACAGGAGCGAGAGGATTGAGATCAATATTAGAAACAATTCTTCTCGATTCCATGTTTGAGCTCCCGGAGATGAACGATGTGGAAGAAATAATTATCAATGCGGACGTCGTTGAAAATGGCAACAAACCTATCTCTGTCCATTCAGAACGTAGAGAAGATATAGAAACTAGCGCTTGACACCTTTTACACTAAAAGATTTTACGCTCAGCGTCTTGATTTTTTGTAAGTTCGACGCCAACTATTAGAGGCGGCCTGATCATACCTTTTATCATGGCCATCTTGAGCAGCAACGAGGTGCAAGGATCATGACTAGTACAAATACAAAATACCCAGTTCTTCCTCTGAGAGATATCGTGGTTTTTCCACACATGATAGTTCCCTTGTTCGTTGGGCGGGAAAAGTCAATCAAAGCACTAGAAGACGTCATGAACGATGACAAACAGATCCTTTTAACAACACAGAAGGACGCCGCGAACGATGATCCGGGGAAAGAGGACGTTTATCAGATCGGTACCATTGGAACTGTGTTGCAACTTCTAAAGTTGCCTGATGGAACAGTAAAGGTTTTGGTGGAAGGCGCTTTCAGAGCTAAAATTTCTAATTTTACGGATAACGAAACGTTTTTTGAGGCATACGCCGAAAAGATTGAGGAAACTGAAGGCGATCAGAAGGAGCAAACGGCACTCGGTAGAGCAGTGGTGGCTCAGTTTGAGCAATACATTAAGCTGAATAAAAAAATTCCTCCAGAAGTATTGACTTCTGTCAAACAGATAGAGGACCCAGCGAAGCTGGCTGACACAATCGCTTCTCATTTGGCGGTAAAAATATCCGATAAGCAGGATCTGTTAGAACTGGAAAGTATACTCGAAAGACTAGAAAAAATTTATGGTCATATGGAGGGAGAAATTGGGGTTCTTCAGGTAGAAAAAAGGATCCGAAATCGCGTAAAGCGACAGATGGAGAAAACGCAGCGAGAGTATTATTTGAACGAGCAGATGAAAGCCATTCAAAAAGAGTTGGGTGAAAGCGAAGACGGAACTGATGAGCTTGCTGATATTGCTGAAAGGATTAAAAAGGTGCGGCTGTCAAAAGAGGCTCGTGAAAAAGCGACAGCAGAGTTGAAAAAACTAAAAAATATGAGCCAGATGTCAGCGGAAGCTACGGTTGTAAGGAATTACTTAGACTGGTTATTAGGTATCCCTTGGAAAAAGAAATCAAAAGTTAAGAAGGATTTATCCCTGGCCCAACAGATTTTGGATAGAGATCATCACGGTCTTGAGAAAGTTAAGGAGAGAATAGTAGAGTACCTAGCAGTTCAAAAAAGGACAGGAAAAGTCAAGGGTCCCATCCTATGCTTAGTGGGTCCGCCTGGCGTGGGTAAAACTTCGTTGGGCAAATCAATAGCAGATTCGACTGGTCGGAACTTTGTTAGGATGTCTCTCGGGGGCGTAAGAGATGAGGCAGAAATTAGAGGCCATAGGCGCACCTACATAGGGTCGCTACCCGGCAAAATCATACACAGTATGAAGAAAGCAAAGACATCGAATCCTCTATTCCTTTTAGACGAAATTGATAAATTAGGTAATGACTACAGGGGAGATCCCTCATCTGCTCTCTTGGAAGTTCTAGATCCTGAGCAAAATAACACATTTCAAGACCATTACTTGGAAGTGGACTATGACTTGTCAGATGTCATGTTCGTTACGACAGCCAACACTCTCAGAATGCCACAGCCATTGTTAGACCGAATGGAGATAATCAGGCTGTCTGGTTATACAGAAGATGAGAAAATTGAAATTGCAAATAAACATCTTATCAGAAAACAGCAGGAGCAGCATGGTCTTAAAAACGGAGAATGGGAAGTTACTGAATCTGGATTGCGGGATTTGGTCCGTTACTACACCAGGGAGGCAGGAGTAAGAAATTTAGAACGCGAGATAGCTAACTTAGCAAGAAAGGCAGTTAAAGAAATTCTTACTGAGAGTGTAACTAAGATAGTCGTGACTGATCAAAATTTAGAAGACTACGCTGGTGTCAGAAAATATAGGTTTGGTGAGGTTGAGGACAGTGATTTAATCGGAGTAACTACGGGGCTAGCTTGGACTGAAGTGGGAGGAGAAATACTTTCAATAGAGTCCGTTACTGTTCCCGGTAAGGGAAAGGTAACCTCTACTGGCAAGTTAGGCGACGTTATGCGTGAGTCAGTCCAGGCTGCCGAAAGCTTTGTAAAATCTCGAGCCCCATCATTTGGCATCGACCCAAAGACTCTTGAAAGCAAGGATATTCATGTTCATGTGCCAGAAGGTGCGACGCCGAAAGACGGTCCTAGTGCCGGAGTTGCAATGGTTACTTCAATTGTCTCTGTGTTAACTGAGATACCGGTGAAGAGGAGTGTTGCGATGACAGGGGAAATTACATTGCGGGGCCGTGTTTTGCCAATTGGCGGTCTGAAGGAAAAATTGCTAGCCGCACTCCGCGCTGGGATCAAAACGGTATTGATACCAAAAGATAATGAGAAAGACTTGGCTGAGATACCTGATAATGTGAAAAGTGGATTAAATATCGTACCTGTAAGTATGGTAGATGAGGTGATTTCAAACGCTTTAACTTCGGAGCCTTTACCCGTAGAAATTGAAGATGGTGAACGAGATCAGGCCCTGGCTAAAAAGAAAGACGCACTTCGGGGTGAGATAGTAAAGCACTAAAAACTGCATGGATGACTAAAACTGTAGTGCAACACTTTTTTTTTCTTTTTTTTTAGTTTTTGAACTAGAATTAGATCATTTCGTCTTAACTTTGATTGACGAGGATGGTGCGGGGAATTAAAGTGTTGGTATGTGTTTAGGCATTACTATAACACCGTCATAAACTGAATATTATTTTTTAAATTGGGAAGGGGCGTAGCGTGAATAAAAATGATCTAATCTCAAAAGTTGCCGATACCTCGGGGCTGTCCAAAACAGACGCAAGCAACGCGGTTGATGCTGTAGTTGAATCCATTATTGGCGCTATGAAATCAGGCGATGACGTGCGACTAGTTGGGTTTGGAACTTTCAGTGTTGCCGACCGAAAGGCCAGCGAAGGAAGAAACCCTCGCACCGGAGAAAAAATTAGTATACCAGCGTCAAGGCAACCAAAATTTAAAGCTGGCAAGGGGCTTAAAGACGCTCTAAATTAAAAGTATCGGGCGCTTAGCTCAGCTGGGAGAGCATCTCGTTTACACCGAGAGGGTCGGCGGTTCGATCCCGTCAGCGCCCACCAGATTTATAGTTTTGGATCTTCTGGGCTTGACTCTTGTTGAAGAACTTAGAGGAATCCTAAACTTAATGGTTTTCCGTGGGGGTGTAGCTCAGTTGGTTAGAGCGCCGGCCTGTCACGCCGGAGGCCGCGGGTTCGAGTCCCGTCACTCCCGCCACCACAAAAAGCATAGGTTTAAGCGGTTTCATCATCTTCGAGTTGATTTCAATCTGAATTGGAAATAACAACTTCGTCAGTATGAAACAAATGTTAATGGTGGTAGTTATATTCCTTATTGCTTTATATCTTCGATAGTATTTTTTGATGAAGGAATGTTTTCTTAAAACTCCGACGTTCTTGGTAGAAGCTTGCCAAACGAAGGGTATTACGCTCCAATCATTATATTACAGAGACGCGTGGTTTGGTGCTAGAGATGTGGATCTAGATCTAATTTCGCCATAAACAACAGAGGTAAATAGCAATATTTGGCTGATCTGCCAGCGACACTTTGCCTCCATTGTGTTATTTCCGTCGTTATGGGGTTTAATTGCGGGTAAATGCTATATATATTTTGCGACATAGGATTTTTACGCTAGACAGTTTTCTGATATAAACTTTCAGATGATTTACTTGTCGGGGGATATTTAGAGTTATCAACAATGGAACAGTTGCTAAAAGAGTATTTGCCAATTTTGATCTTTCTCTGCATTGCCGTGGCTATGGCTGTTGGAATGGTGATCGCTTCCTTTGTTATTGCCTCACAAAAACCAGATTCTGAAAAGGTGTCACCATATGAGTGTGGGTTCGAAGCTTTTGACGATAGTCGAGGCCAGTTTGATGTGAGGTTTTATCTGGTAGCCATATTATTTATAATCTTTGATTTAGAGGTTGCATTTTTGTTCCCGTGGGCGATATCGCTGGGTGCAATAGGCATGTTTGGTTTTTGGTCGATGATTTGTTTTCTGGGAATCTTAACAATCGGGTTCGTTTATGAATGGCGAAAAGGTGCTTTGGAATGGGAATAGAAAAAATTTCAGATGAAGTTCAGCGCCCTATATCACCAGGTGCAGATCAGGATGCGATTCTACAGGCGGTAGGGGACGAGATAAGAGAAAAAGGTTTCGTAGTTGCTCAAGCGGATAAATTGTTTAACTGGGCACGCACCGGCTCCCTCTGGCCAATGACTTTTGGTTTAGCATGTTGCGCTGTTGAAATGATGCACTCCGCTGCGAGTAGGTACGATTTGGACAGGTTTGGCATGGTATTTAGGCCAAGCCCACGACAATCGGATGTGATGATTGTTGCTGGCACATTAACAAATAAAATGGCCCCAGCCCTTCGCAAAGTTTATGACCAAATGGCTGAGCCCAGATGGGTAGTGTCGATGGGCTCATGTGCTAACGGCGGAGGTTATTATCACTATTCGTATTCAGTTGTTAGAGGATGCGATAGAATAGTGCCGGTTGACGTTTACGTTCCCGGCTGTCCGCCCACCGCGGAAGCCCTCATCTATGGTTTAATGCAATTGCAGCGAAAGATTCGACGAACAGGATCAATTTCGCGTTAGATGAGGCTTAGATATAATTTTTCTATGGAGTAAATATGCCTGGCTCTGATATTAAAGAACAACTGAATGAGCTTGCTGCTCACTTAGAAGAGCACTTGAGCGACAGTCTTATAGCAATTGAATGGGAAAGAGACGAGCTGGTCCTTCGCGCTCAACGTCAAACTTTAATTACGGTCATGACTTTTTTAAAAGACGACAGCAAATGTCTTTTTAGAACTCTTGTCGATTTGTGTGGTGTAGATTATCCGGAGGAAGAGTTTAGGTTTGAAGTAGTTTACAATCTCCTGAGTTTAAAAAGAAATATGCGTATAAGAGTTAAGGTGCGTACAGATGCGGAGACCGCGGTTCCTTCGTTAACAAACTTGTTTTTGTCGGCGGAATGGAACGAGCGAGAGGCGTGGGATATGTACGGTATATTTTTCTCGGATCATCCAGATCTGAGGCGATTGCTCACTGATTACGGCTTTGACGGTCATCCCTTGAGGAAAGACTTCCCATTAACGGGGTATGTCGAGGTTCGATATGATGATGTACAAAAGAGAGTGGTTTATGATTCTGTGAAACTTACGCAAGAATTTAGAACCTTCGATTTTTTAAGTCCCTGGGAAGGTGCAGAGAATGGCATGGCCGCTCTAAACGACGGCACCGTAAAGCCTGAGGAGGGGGCCGGCTAATGGTCGAATCACATATCAAGCCGCTTACACTGAATTTCGGACCGCAACATCCTGCTGCGCACGGCGTTCTGCGGTTAGTTATGGAAATGGACGGGGAAATCGTTGAAAGGGCGGATCCACACATAGGGTTGCTCCACAGAGGTACTGAAAAGCTTATAGAGCATAAAACGTACTTGCAGGCCGTTCCGTACTTTGATCGTTTGGACTACGTGTCTCCCATGTGCCAAGAGCATGCCTATGCGCTAGCTGTGGAAAAACTTTTAGATATAGAAGTGCCTAAACGGGGGCAATATATACGAGTTTTGTTCTCCGAGTTGTCGAGGGTCTTGAATCATATTCTTAATATTACAACATTTGCTCTAGACGTTGGTGCCATGACCCCGTTGTTGTGGGGATTTGAAGAACGAGAGTTTTTGATGGAATTT
>NZGS01000115.1 GCA_002690995.1 Rhodospirillaceae bacterium | reverse complement strand
GTAATAGCCATTTTATATTAAACGGGTCAAAGTCATTTATTTCGGGGGGCAGCACCAGTGATGTTTATGCTGTGATGTGTCGGACAGGCGAAAGTGGTGCGAATGGAATTTCTTGTCTGCTCGTGGAAGCTGGTACTGAAGGTCTATCTTTCGGAGCAAAAGAAAAAAAAATGGGCTGGAATACTCAACACACTGCAGCAGTTCATTTTGACAATTGTTTTGTTCCAATAGATAACCTGGTTGGAAATGAGGGTGATGGTTTCAAAATAGCTATGGCTGGCCTGGATGGAGGGCGAGTAAATATTGCGGCTTGTTCGATTGGGGGTGCGAGAAAAGCTTTAGAGTTAGCGAAATCGTACACTAAAGAGAGAAAACAGTTTGGTAAACAGCTGGCAGATTTCCAATCAATACAATTTAAATTGGCTGATATGGCAACCGAGTTGGATGCGAGTAGGCTGATGTTGCATCGCGCAGCGAGTAGCATTGATGAAGGGGCGCCGGATGCTATTATGCACTGTGCAATGGCAAAAAAATGGGCGACATCAGCGTGCTCAAAAATTTGTAATGATGCGTTGCAAATTCATGGTGGCTACGGATACTTAAAAGATTTTGGTATTGAAAAAATAGTCCGTGATCTAAGGGTGCACGAAATTTTAGAAGGCACAAATGAGATAATGCAACTAATAATCGCACGACGCATCCTGAATTAGAATCATTCCAAAAGAGGTTAATTTTAATATGGAAGAAGAAGTTTTATTTAATGTTTATAATGGAGTTGGGATTATAACTCTAAATCGTCCAGCAACTTTAAATGCTTTGACGATGAATATGATAAATAAGCTCCGGGATAAGTTTACCATATGGCTTGAGGACGACGAAATAAAAGTCATTGTAATTAAGGGGGCTGGGGAACGAGCTTTTTGTGCTGGCGGTGATGTGCGAGCAGTCAGGCAAAGTTTGATTGAGCACAAAGGGGCTGGTTTGCCTGATTTAGCTAAAAACTTTTTCTTCGAAGAATATATATTAAATCACCAGATCCATACCTGTTCTAAACCTTACGTAGCATTTATTGATAGAGTTTGTATGGGCGGCGGGGTAGGCTTGTCGGTCCACGGATCACATCGTGTTGCGACGGAACGAACATTGTTAGGAATGCCTGAAACTACAATAGGGTTATTCCCAGATGTCGGAGGTGCTTGGTTTCTCTCTCGACTTCCAGGCGCCGTGGGTATTTATTTAGCCTTAACTGGAAGACCAATTGGACCGGCGGATTGCTTAGCATACGGAATAGCAACTCATGTAGTTGATTCAAGTGACCTTGAAAAATTAGAGTCAGACATTCAGCACACACAGTTAAGTGGTGATGCCCATAAAAAAATAGATGATGTCTTAGACCAATATGCTGTAGTTCCTGATGAGAACACTCTATCGAATAATAACGTTGAAATAGACAAATACTTTTCAGAGAACCGAGTTGAAGACATCATCAGGAATTTGGAGGGTGCCGATACGGTATTCGCCTCGGAAAGTTTGGAGGCTTTGGGCAGCAAATCGCCAACAAGCTTAAAAGTAACTCTTGAACAAATAAAGCGCGGTGGGAAGGCAAAAGGGTTTGCTGAGACAATGATAATGGAATATCGAATGTCTCAAAAATTTGCTTTGGGGCACGATTTTAGGGAGGGTGTTAGGGCTCTTTTGGTCGACAAGGACCATAATCCAAAATGGGAGCCATCCTCACTAGATAGTGTGTCAGACGAGTTGGTCGAAAGTTATTTCGAACCTCTGGAATGGGGGGATTTAGTCATTCCTTAAGTGGAAATGTGAGTTGCTTTTATAAATTATGAATTTCATGATGGGGGTATTTATGGCTAATATAGCATTCATCGGTTTGGGCAATATGGGGTTGCCCATGGCAAAAAATTTAATTGAAAACGGGCACTCTGTAAAAGGCTTTGACCTGGTGCCGAGTTTGGTCGAGAAGCTATGCAACATTGGCGGGGAAGCTGCAGATAGCGTAAGCAATTGTGTGGAAATGGCAGAAACCGTAATTACTATGCTTCCAGAGGGTAAGCATGTTGAAGAAGTCTACAGCGGTTCGATTTTTCAATCAGCTAAAGAAAATGCGTTGCTGATTGACTGTTCCACAATAGACGTGGAGACATCAAGACGAGTAGCCTTGAAAGCTAAAGAATTAGGCTTTGAAATGGTTGATGCTCCGGTATCTGGTGGCACCGGTGGAGCTGAGGCTGGGACCCTAACTTTTATGGTGGGTGGAGACAATCAAACCTTCGAAAAGTCGCGTCCTTTTCTTGAAGTAATGGGTAGTAATATTGTCCATACTGGCGGGGCCGGAAATGGGCAGGCTGCCAAGATTTGTAATAATATGATCCTAGGGATTTCTATGATAGCAGTGAGCGAGAGCTTCTCGATGGCCGAGAAATTGGGTTTAGACGCTCAGACGCTATTTGATATTACGTCATCCTCATCGAGTCAGTGTTGGGCAATGACGAGCTATTTACCTGTGCCGGGCCCGGTTCCTACTTCTCCGGCAAATAGAGATTACCAGCCTGGTTTTACTGCCGCCATGATGGCGAAAGATATGAGGCTTGCGGCGGATGCTGCATCTTCCGTTGGGCAAAAAACAGACCTAGCTTCTAATGCATTAAAGTTATATCAGAAATACATGGAATTAGGCGGCGGATCTCGAGACTTCTCAGGCATTTTCACAATGATTTCTGAAGGCAAGTAAATTTAAAGCGTTAAAGAATGGTTCCTTAAAAACAAGAATCGGTTTATGTTCGAAAAATGTCTGATACAATCCATGTTGACGCTACCTCAAGTCTGTCGGATATACGGCAAGATTATTTAGAAGCTATTCGTTTAATCGAGAGGTTGCATCGTCAGTTCTTAGAAGTCGTAAAAACTGAACTTGATAACCATGGAATAGCAGATATCAATAACATACAAGCGCTTATTTTATTTAATATTGGCGATAGTGAATTGACAGTCGGAGAATTAACGAACCGAGGCTATTATCTTGGATCTAATGTGTCTTACAATGTCAGAAAAATGGTAGAAAATAATTATTTGATCCAGGAACGCTCAACCCACGACAAAAGATCTGTGCGTATTAGGCCATCGAGCAAGGGACGTGACTTATATCAGCAAATTTCGGGCATGTTCGACACACATGCTAAAGATATTTTAGAAAGTTCTATTAATTCCAATGATATAAAAATCGCCAGCCAATCTTATAGACAACTCGAGCAGTTTTGGGCCGGGCTGCTGAACTATAATTTGATTCGAACACTTCCGAGGACTTGAATCAAGCCTGAATTTAAATGTTGTTAATACATAACCCGCAGCTTTATTTCTTTTTTTATATTAAAAAAATCAATCAAAAATTTAAAGATTAAGTGCCGGTAAAACCTTCATTTTCGCAGTGGACTTTTTAACGCAAGTCTGCTCTCTTAAACGGAAAATTTTAACCCTGAGATTATCAATGCGCCGCACAAATTTTTTCATACCCACCCTTAGGGATACACCGAAAGATGCTCAGATAGAGTCTCATAGGCTTATGCTACGCGCAGGAATGATACAGCAAGCAAGTGCTGGAATATACTCCTGGTTGCCTTTGGGTTTTCGGTCCCTAAAAAAGATAGAACAAATAGTGAGAGAAGAGCAAAACGCGGCAGGTGCTCAAGAGTTGCTTATGCCAACGCTACAAGCTGCCGATTTGTGGAAAGAAAGCGGCCGCTACGAAGATTATGGCAAAGAATTACTCAGAATAACTGACCGACACGATAGGGATATGCTTTACGGTCCAACAAATGAGGAACAAATAACTGAAATTTTCCGAAGCCATGTTAAAAGCTATAAAGCACTTCCTATGAATTTGTATCATATCCAATGGAAGTTCAGAGACGAAGTTAGACCTAGGTTTGGCGTGATGAGAGGTCGCGAGTTTTTGATGAAAGACGCTTATTCTTTTGACCTAAATTATCGAGACGCAGTGCATTCTTATAACAAAATGTTTCTAGCTTACCTTAAGACATATGAAAGGATGGGGCTTAAGGCCATACCAATGATGGCAGATAGCGGGCCTATTGGTGGGGATATGAGCCATGAGTTTGTGATTTTGGCAGAAACAGGCGAGAGCGCAGTCTTCTATCAAAGGGACTGGTTCGAGGATAAAAACCTGAGTGCCTTGGAGGAAGCAGCTAACCTTCAAAATTTAGTTGACGGCTATCTATCCAAGTATGCCGCTACCGACGAGAAACATGACCCATTGAAATGTCCTATTGACGAGAAAGATTTAATTTCTACTCGAGGTATAGAAGTTGGTCACATTTTTTACTTTGGTACGAAGTACTCGGAGGCGCTAGGTGCTAAGATCACTGGGCCAGATGGGGATGAAGCCCCGGTTCATATGGGTTCGTATGGCGTTGGCGTATCTCGATTGGTTGGAGCCATTATTGAGGCCAGCCACGATGAAAAAGGCATTGTTTGGCCAGAAGCTGTATCGCCATTCAGGGTCGGGTTAGTTAATATCAAATCCGATGATAAAAAATGTGTTGAAGTGTGTGAGGATGTTTACTCGAGTTTCAATGAAACAAAACTTGATATTCTTTATGATGACCGAGACGAGAGAGCTGGGGCTAAGCTAAATGACATGGATTTGATAGGGCTGCCATGGCAAGTTATCGTTGGACCAAGAGGTATAAAGTCCGGTCGTGTCGAACTAAAAAATAGAAGATCAGGCACTACTGAAGATTTGCCAATCGAAACTTTAAAACAACGTTTTTTAACTACTTAAAGTACTAACTATGGTCCCATATTTTGAACGCTTCATAGCTTTTCGATACCTTGGTTCGAAAAGAAAAGAGGGTTTAATATCTGTGATCGCTTGGTTTTCGCTGATTGGGATAGCTCTAGGCGTTGCTACTTTAATTATTGTAATGTCAGTCATGAATGGCTTCAGAGCAGAATTATTAACTAGAATTCTAGGCTTAAATGGTCACATTACCGTCTACGACAGACGGGCACCAATAAAAGACTTCAATCAATTGGCTTTGCGCATTGGCGAAATTCCATCAGTATTATACGTAACTCCACAAATTCAGGGGCAAGCGATGATTATGATCGATGGGAAGGCAACGGGGGTTTTAATACGTGGTTTAGATCCCTTAATTATGCAAAATAAAAGTCTTATCAGTAAAAACATAGTGGTTGGGAAATTAAAAGAGTTTGGAAGCGGCGCTGATGTCGTGATTGGAAAACGGCTGGCGGATCGCATAGGAGTGACGCCTGGAGATAGAGTGCTATTGATCTCCCCGACTAGCTCTACCACTGCCTTTGGAAATATGCCTAGGATAAAAGCATTCAAAGTAGCGGCCGTCTTTAATGTAGGAATGTACGAGTATGATAGCACGTTTGCCTATTTGCCATTGAGACAAGCGCAACTGTTTTTTAAGAGCGGTGACACTGTAAACGCATTAGAAGTAGAAATTAAGAATCCGGCAAAGGTCGGAGAATTAAGAGAGAAACTAGAAAAAATACTTTCTGGAAATAGGTATGCTCTTGATTGGAAGCAGAGAAATTCGAGCTTTTTCAATGCTCTTAAAGTTGAGCGCAATGTAATGTTTCTTATTTTAACATTAATAATTATTGTGGCAGCCTTCAATATTATTTCTTCAATGATAATGCTAGTTTACGACAAAACAAGCTCTATTGCTATCTTACGAACAATGGGTGCGTCGCGGGCGGCCATAACGCGTATTTTCTTTCTATCAGGGTCAATCGTTGGTTTTGTTGGTACTGCAGTCGGACTGGTTTTGGGAGTTGTGTTTTGTCTGAATATTGAGAGCATTAGAGGCTTAATGGAATCTTTGACTGGCACAGAACTTTTTTCGGCAGAGATATACTTTCTATCCAAATTGCCGGCCGAAATAGATTGGATAGAGGTCGCGTGCGTCGTTGCTATGGCGATTTTCTTAACCTTTATAGCGTCGATATATCCAGCTTGGCGAGCTTCCAGAACAGAGCCGGCGGAGGTACTAAGGGGTGAATAAAGAAGACTTTACTATATCCCCGGTTATTGAAATAAGTCAGCTGTCGCAATATTTTCAACAAGGACAAACTCGTCTAGAGATATTAAAGGACGTGAGCCTGAAAATTATGGCGGGTGAGATGGTGGGTCTGGTGGGCCCATCAGGGTCAGGCAAGTCGACGCTTTTGCATTTAGCGGGACTTTTGGAACGACCTAGCGGTGGTAAAATTATTTACATGGGACAGGATTGTGAGTTGATGACAGATCATCAGCGAACGAAACTGCGTCTTCATGAAATAGGCTTTATCTATCAATTCCACCATTTGTTACCCGAATTTTCCGCCCTAGAGAATATCATTATGCCCCAATTGATAGCAGGGCTTACAAGAATTGAGGCTGCTAATAGAGCGAATCAGCTTCTGAACATGGTGGGTTTAAGTGAGAGGGGAGACCATAAGGCTAGTCAATTATCTGGAGGGGAGAAACAGCGCGTAGCCATTGTACGATCCATCGCAAACGTGCCTCGATTAGTGCTAGCGGATGAACCAACAGGTAATCTCGATCCCCTGACGTCTACTCAAGTTTTTGAACAGCTAAGAGGTGTCATAAAAGGGGGAAAGTTATCCGCTATTATAGCAACACACAATTACCAGCTGGCAGAAAAACTCGATCGTATTTTTAAAATAGAGGGGGGGAGCTTAGTGGAACTTTAGCCTAATCATTCTCTTTTGCTAAAGTGATAGCCTGACGTTTGTTAACTATTAGTTCAATCATTTGTTAGAATAATTGAGGATACCGATGTTACCTAGTGGATTTGTTCACCTTTCTGTTCACACCGCCTTTTCCTTGGCTGAGGGCGCTATTCAAATAAAAGATCTTGTCTCAAAGTGTATACAAGAAAATATGCCGGCGGTCTGCATCACCGACACGGGAAATTTATTCGGTGCTCTAGAATTTGCTGTGAAAGCCAGTGAAGCCGGGCTCCAACCCATTATAGGCGTAGAAATAAAGGTTTGCAGACGTAGTAGATCGGGTGATGAGTTGCAACCGCACTCCAAAACAGCTGGTTCAGCTATAAATATACTCGATAATCTAAATTTGATCGCGAAGAACCAGCAAGGCTATCTCAATTTATTAGAGCTAGTAAGTGAGTCATTTCTTAGCAATGAGGATGTTGATACACCGCATATAAGTTTTGAGGATCTAGAATCTAAAAGTGATGGACTGATAGCATTAACAGGCTGGACTTCAGGTGAGGTTGGTAAATTGATTTTAGAGGCAAAGGTGTCAGAAGCTGAGGAAGCGTTACTAGACCTTCGCCGGATATTTGATGAAAGGCTCTACATCGAAATACAACGGCACGGCGTCGCAAATGAGCGTTTAGTCGAAGAACAAAAATTGGGATTTGCCTTCAAACACAATATTCCATTAGTTGCCACCAACAACTGTTATTTTATTTCAAAAAATCTTTATGATGCTCACGACATTTTGTTATGCATTGCGCAATCTACAACTGTGAGCGATGCATCGCGGAAACGCTTAACCAACCAACATTACTTTAAATCTTCATCTGAGATGATTGAACTGTTTGCAGACCTGCCGGAAGCTATTGAAAATACAGTAAATATTGCTAAACGCTGCAGTTTTATGCCGCAGACGTTAGCACCCATCCTGCCCAAGTTTGTCTCAGCAGAAGCCAAAAATGAAGGAGCAGACTTACGTTCAAAATCTTTAGCAGGATTAGAAAAACGTTTTGGGGAAGCTGCATTTAAATCTGGAGTAAGTGACGCAAATCTCGGAGAAAAGAGAGAATCATATAAAGCTAGGCTGGAAGCAGAACTTACTATTATAAATCAAATGGGGTTTCCGGGTTATTTTCTAATTGTGGCGGATTTTATACAGTGGGCAAAAATAACGGGTATTCCAGTTGGTCCGGGTCGTGGATCTGGTGCGGGTTCTTTAGTAGCTTGGTCTTTATTAATTACTGACCTGGATCCCATTCGATGGGGATTGTTATTTGAGCGATTTCTCAACCCTGAAAGAGTATCAATGCCAGATTTCGATATCGATTTCTGTCAAGAACGTCGCGGAGAAGTGATTGATTATGTGCAAGCAAAATATGGTCATGACCGTGTAGCGCAAATCATTACATTTGGAAAACTACAAGCAAGAGCTGTACTTAGAGATGTGGGGCGTGTTCTTGAAATGCCTTATGGTCAGGTAGATCGTATTTGTAAAATGGTGCCAAATAATCCTGCTAATCCAACAACACTCAGCGAAGCGATAGCCGGTGATGCAGAACTACGAAAACTGCGAGATCAGGATGAAAGCACGTCAAGACTTCTTGAGAACGGGCTAAAGTTAGAGGGTCTTTATCGTAATGCATCAACACATGCTGCCGGACTTGTGATTGGGGATAGACCCTTGAAAAATCTGGTCCCACTGTATAAAGACGCAAAATCTGATATGCCGGCAACCCAGTTCAATATGAAGTGGGTAGAGTCAGCTGGGTTAGTTAAATTTGATTTCTTAGGTTTAAAAACATTATCGGTCATTAAAAAGGCAATAGAGCTCCTTAACGCAAGGAATATAAAACTCGATTTGGCTGATTTACCTCTGAATGACCAGAAGACTTTCAATATGATTAGCAGAGGGGACAGCATCGGCGTTTTTCAGCTTGAAAGTTCTGGGATGCGAGACGTGTTAAAGAAAATGCGGCCAGATAGGTTCGAAGACATAATAGCTTTGGTTGCTCTCTACCGACCTGGTCCAATGGCAAATATTCCAAATTATATTGCGCGCAAGCATGGTGAGGAACGAGTAGATTACATGCATGAGAAACTAGAATCAGTGTTGAGCGAGACTTACGGCATAATGATTTATCAAGAGCAAGTACAGCAGGCCGCGCAGCAACTGGCGGGTTATACTTTGGGTGCAGCCGATTTGCTTAGAAGGGCGATGGGAAAAAAAATAAAGTCGGAGATGGATGCGCAAAGAGAGGTTTTTGTCGAAGGGGCCGTCCAACAAGGCGTTTCTTCCATAAAAGCTGGATCAATATTTGAAACTATTTCAGCTTTCGCCGGTTACGGTTTCAATAAAAGCCACGCGGCCGCTTACGCGCTAATTGCGTATCAAACGGCTTTCCTAAAGGCAAATTTTCCGGTGGAGTTTATGGCAGCATCAATGACGTTTGATATGGGCAATACAGATAAATTAGCAATTTTCCGGCAGGAATTTAAAGCCCTCGGCATAGAAATGCTTCAACCAGATATTAATAGATCCGGCCCGGATTTTAGAGTAGAGGAAATGGATGACTCTGGTGCGCTTGCAATACGCTACGCCCTGTCAGCTCTTAAAAATGTTGGTGGACCCGCTATGGAAGTATTAGAGCAGGAGAGAATTTCAAACGGGCCGTTCTCAGATTTGTCTGATTTCATAGCTCGGGTAGATGGAAAGTCCGTTAATAAGCGTAGTTTGGAAAGTTTGATCAAATCTGGGGCATTCGATTGCATCCATAAAAGTAGAGCTGAGTTATTTGAGGGTCGCGATGTTATAATGAAACATGTAAACGCCGCTACCGATGAATCAAAAAAAGATCAACAAAGTTTATTTACTGGCGAGGAAACAAGTCAAATAAATCGTTTCAAGCTTCCTAACGTTGAGGAATGGCCAGATTTAGAAAAACTAGGTAATGAGTTCGAGGCAATCGGGTTCTATTTAAATGCTCATCCGTTAGATGCCTATGGTGACGCGCTTACAAAATATGGAGTGGTTAGGAGTTCAAATCTGATTCATGAATTGAAAAGTAAAGGTGGAACGGCCAGAATAGATGTTGCAGGCATAGTGTCTTCTTCTCGAACTAGAGTTAATCAAAGAGGCAGCAAATATGCGTTTGTTCAAATGAGTGATCAAGGAGGCATTTTTGAAGTTACGGTGTTCTCAGAGCTGCTGGCTAACTCAGGTGAATTTCTCAAACCGGGAGAGGCAGTATTAATCCGCTGTGATTGCAAACTAGAAAATGATTTTATAAGGCTCACGGCAAGTAAAATAACATCTTTAGATAACTCATTAAAAGATAGAGTTCGGGGGTTTAAGATTTATATAAACGAGCAAAACACAGTCGCGAATCTCGCTAAAATCTTGGAACAACAAAAAGCAGGCGCTGGAGAGATCAACCTTGTTGTTCAAAACACAAATCAAGAGTTTGATCTCTTGCTTCCTGAATCTTATGAATTGAATGCTAGCTTTAGGGCGGCTATAAAATCTCTTCCCGGCGTTGTCGAGGTGGTTGACCAATAAATACATGTTGCAGGCAAGGAATTACAATGAAAAAAAAACCCAAAATTGCGATATGTGGCTTTAATCTTGAGAGCAATCGTTTTGCGCCCACTTGTGCAGAGAGTGATTTCAAAGAAAATATGTTCTTCGTCGGTCGAGAAATAAGCGATGAAGCAAGGAAAGACAGTCCCGCAATTCATCTCGGAGTAAAAGGTTTTTACAGCGAAATGAATAAATTATTCGGTCACGACGATGATTGGATAGATGTTCCCACTATGGTTATTGGCTCTTGCCCAGCCGGTCCAGTGGAAGAGGCATTTTTCAATGAGTTTTTAGAGCAACTGAAACTAAAATTACGCGCGGCAGGCCCATTGGATGGTGTGTATATCTGTCAGCATGGTGCAGCAGTGGCGACCCATACTCATGATCCAGATGGTATAATGTTCGATTTGATTAGAAGAGTTGTTGGCGACGAAACTCCTATTGTCGCGACCTTGGATCTTCATGCGAACATCTCGGAACTCATGACCTCAGCAGTAGACGTTTTGGTCGGTTATAGAACAAATCCACACGTTGATATGTCCGACAGGGGTGTTGAAGCCGCTAGCGTGTTAAAGGAAATGCTAGACGGTATGCAACCAAAAAAACATACAATCAGATTGCCACTTGTTGCGCCATCCGTAACCCAGTTGACTGCCAAGGGGTTTCCCTATGGGGACTTGATACGATATGGCCAGGAATTTCTAGATGAGGACATTTTTAATGTAACGATTTTATCGGGATTTGCTTTTGGAGATACGCCTAAAAACGGTATGACTATTATCGTTCACTCTCGGTCAACGATTGAAAATGCTAAAGTTGTGGCGGAACAACTAGCAGTGTCAGCATGGACTGATAGAACTCGATATGTGCCAAAGATGACGTCTTTAGAACAAGCAGTTGGTTTGGCACAGCAAGCCCAACAGAGTGCTGAAGATGCCTCTTTTCTATTTGCTGACCCTGCAGACAACCCGGGTGGCGGAGGACGAGGAAATACAACCTATATTCTTGAGGCGTTTATCGCAGCGGGAATTAAGAATTGTGTTTTTTCTGTTTTTTACGATGTGGCGGCTGTTGAATTAGCGTGCAAATCAGGGGTAAACAGCGAAATCGAGATTACTTTAAATTCTCAAGAGACGAGCGAATATTCGAAACAACTGAAGGTAAAGGCCCGTGTCGTATCACTCCATTCAGGTAAGTTTAGAGGGCACTACGGGATGGTTGCAGGTACTACGGCTGACACTGGAAAAACGGCTGTGCTAGACTTGGGTGGTATTACCATTATCTGCATAAGCAAACGTCAGCAATGCAGATCGTCTGACTTTATCTCAGCTTTTGGGTTGGATGCGAGTTCCTTTAGCTCAATAGTAGTAAAATCTAGAGGTCATTTTAGAGCGGGATTCAGTCACTTGTTTTCAGACGACCAAATAATTGAGGTGGATGTGCCTGGCCTTACCTCCCCTAATTTATCAAATTTTAAATGGTCGTACCTGCCACGTCCAGTTTATCCCCTAGACAATGATACCTCATGGGATCTAGATTAGACAGTCATCGTATTCGATTAGGTTGCCAAATATAAATCGTAAGTTAAAATTTGATCGGTCAAATGTGATATTGTTCTGTTAGAAAGAGATATAAACAATGGAGAGAGATTTTACGGCGCGGGGTAACCATGATATGGGCGGTCTGACAGCTGGTGAAATAGATAAAAATGAGCATGATTACGCACTTTGGGAAAAAAGAGTTGATGCTATCATGATGTTGTTAACAAATGATCTAAAAATTATGACAGTAGATCAGTTAAGAAAGGGCATAGAGGCGCTGCCTCCTGATGCTTACGATAAAATGACTTATTATGAACGATGGATATCCTCGATTACCAATGGGTTAGTTGAAGCAGGCGTAATATCTACTGAAGAACTGAGATCTAGAATGAGCAAAGTGTCCTCTGGACACATAAGAGAAAAAGAAAGCTAATGCCGCAATTTGCAGTTGGAGAAAAAGTTAGAGTTTTAAGTCAATGGCCTCCCAGCCCCCCAATTCACTGTCGCACGCCTTATTACATAAGAGGCTGTTCTGGAATAATTGAGAGATATTGTGGTGACTTTCCAAACCCAGAGGAGTTGGCTTTTGGTCGTATAGAACCAAAAAACTTGTCCTTGTACAGGGTGCGTTTCAAGCAGCACGATTTGTGGGACAGCTATCAAGGTGGGTTATCAGACATGATCGATATTGAAATATATGAAAACTGGCTAGAGAAGCTATAGAGAGGGCCCAGTACATGACAGAAACAAGTGATCATGAACATTCACATCAGCATAGTGCTGGACACCAACATCCGACACAACCCGATCAAGACGATAGCATAACTTACTTTAAAGCGATGGAGGCGGCCGTAAGAGATCTTTTAATTGAAAAAGATCTAATTACAGCTGAACAAATAAGGGAAAAAATAGAACAAATGGATGCCAGAGTGCCTGCTAATGGCGCGAAAATTATTGCTAAGTCTTGGGTTGATGAGGAATTCAAACGCAAACTCATAGCTAATCCTCGAAAAGCCATTAGCGAGTTTGGTCATGATATAGGACCTCTTCATCTTATAGTTCTTGAAAATACAGAAAAAGTTCACAACGTCGTTGTATGTACTTTGTGTTCCTGCTATCCACGATGGATCCTTGGACTTCCACCGGACTGGTATAAAAGTCGAGAGTACAGATCCAGAGTGGTCAGAGAACCTAGAGAAGTATTACAAGAATTCGGTACTACTATTTCATTTGACCGGGAAGTTCGGGTGCATGACTCAACAGCTGATATGCGTTACTTGGTTCTCCCCATGCGTCCAAAAGGATCGGAAGGAATGACAGAAGATGAACTAGTACCACTGATAGGAAGAGACGCGATGATAGGGGTTACGGAAGTTACAGTCTAACTTTCGTTAATCTAAAATGTGTTTAAGGATTACATTTATCCCTCGTAAAACGTCTAGAGTCTTGCATTTTTCTTAAATCAACGGTAATACGTCACAAAATTAAATTCACACACGAGTGTGCGCGATCTTTAACTTAAATGACGCGCTCCGGTGCCGCGGTGGTGGCAAGGCTCGTGGCGGACTAACCGGAGAAAGATAATGAGTTCTACTAGCTTTACTATGCGTCAACTCCTCGAAGCAGGTGTTCACTTTGGGCACCATACTCGGAGATGGAATCCAAAGATGAAGGATTACATTTTTGGTGTAAGGAACAACACCCACATACTCGATCTAAGGCAGTCAGTACCTTTGCTGCACAGGGCTTTAGAAGCAATAAGAGAAGTTACAGCCTCAGGGGGTAGGGTCCTTCTTGTGGGTACAAAACGGCAGGCAGCTGAAAAAATAGCTGATACAGCGCAGAAAACCGGCCAATATTTTGTAAACCATCGCTGGCTTGGAGGGATGTTAACAAATTGGAAAACTATATCAATCTCTATAAAGAGATTGAAAGATCTTGACGAACGTTTAGCAGGTGAAACGCAAGGTCTGACTAAAAAAGAGTTACTTAATCTTACGCGAGAGAGAGATAAGCTAGAACGAGCACTCGGCGGCATTAGAGAGATGGGAGGTCTGCCTGATATTCTGTTCATTATCGATACAAATAAAGAGCAATTGGCAATTCAGGAGGCAAACAAACTTGGCATACCAATAGTCGCCATACTCAATAGTAATTCTGACCCAGAAGGCGTGCAATTTCCAGTTCCCGGAAATGACGATGCAATGAGGGCTATATCTCTATATTGCGACTTGGTTGGAAATGCTGTGTTTACTGGGCTGGAAGCTGAAATGGTTGCCTCAGGAGCAGATCTTGGAGAAGCAGAGATCGCTCCCGTTGAACTAGGCATCGAAGAGATAGCTGAAACTGTTGTCGATGAAAGTGGCAAAGAAGAAAGTAAACAATCTGTAGTTAACGAAGTGAACGCTTCAGAGAGCTCGAATGAGGCGAGTTCTCCTGAGTTAGTGAGCTCCGAAGACGATGCTAAGGAACCTGACCAGCAAAGCGAAACCCAATCAGCAATGGCTAGTGATGAAGTTTCTCACGAGGAAGTCGGCGAGAAAAAGAGCACAACAGATCGTGAAACTCTTGAGCCGGGAAAGGTAGAAGAGAAGAAGCCAGCCAAAAAAACAGCAAAGAAAACAGGGTCAACTGCAAAGAAAACGACACCAAAGAAGAAAGTCGCCAAAGAGGAAGAAAAGTAATCTATTTGCTGCTCAAGTGAGTCGTATTTCGAAAAAGTTCTCTAGCTTTCTTATATTTTAGATGTGTTAAATTATGTACTTTTATGTTTATGAGGTGACTTATGACTAATGTTTCCGCTCAGATGGTAAAGACTCTGAGAGAGAAAACTGGGGCCGGAATGATGGATTGTAAAAAGGCCCTTGGTGAAACTAACGGTAATATAGAGGAAGCCGTAGATTGGCTTAGGAAGAAAGGATTATCTGCTGCCGCTAAAAAAGCAGATAGAGTAGCTGCGGAAGGATTGGTTGCATTCGCTGTTAAGGAGGGGGCAGGCGCCTTAATTGAGGTCAACGCTGAAACTGACTTTGTGTCTCGCAATGAGGTTTTTCAAGGCTTCGCTTCTACCCTAGCGAGCTTAGTGCTCGAGCATGGCGATGATATCGATGCTCTAAAAAATATTACCTATCCAGGTACAGAAAGAAATGTAGAAGAGCAATTAACCCATAACATAGCCACGATAGGGGAAAACATGGCTATTAGAAGAGCCGTGAGAGTGGAAGGTGCAGATTTAGTAGTTCCCTACATGCACAATTCCATAGCTGGTAGTTTAGGAAAAATAGGTGTGCTGATTTCTATAAAATCGGACGCTGAGGTTAGCGAACTAGAAATGCTTGGAAAACAACTGGCTATGCATGTTGCTGCTACCGCCCCACAAGCACTCAGTGTTGCAGAACTAGATCCAACATCAGTCGAGAGAGAAAAGAATGTGTTAACCGAACAGGCAAAAGCGTCTGGCCGGCCCGAAGAAATAATTGGGAAAATGGTGGATGGTAGATTGAAAAAGTTTTACCAGGAGGTCGTTTTACTGGAGCAAACCTTTGTAATAGATAACGAGACGAAGATATCAGCCGTTATCGAGAAAAAGGCAAATGAGTTGGGAAAACAAGTTGAACTGACTGGTTTTCATAGAATATCATTGGGCGAAGGAATTGAGAAGAACGAGGCAGACTTCGCATCAGAAGTAGCGGCGACACTCGGCAGCTAGGAAATCGCTGCGGCGTTCGTATTGTTATAAAAAATTGGGAGTGTAAACGCGATGGAAAATAAGCCTGAAAGCACTCCTCAATACAACAGGATCCTCTTAAAAATATCTGGCGAGTCACTTATGGGAGAGAGGCAATTTGGCCTTGATCCTGCAATGGTCGATAGGGTTGCAAACGAAATAGCCACTATTGTTAATTATGGAGTTGAAGTCTGTGTTGTCATAGGGGGCGGGAATATTTTTCGAGGGGTTTCTGGAGCGGCTAACGGTATGGAGCGTGCCACTGCAGATTATATGGGAATGCTAGCAACAGTCATGAACGCTTTGGCTATGCAGAGTTCCCTTGAGCAGAATGGTCTTCAAAGTCGTGTTCAGTCAGCTTTGCCAATATCTGCAGTTTGCGAGCCGTATATTAGACGCCGTGCTGTTCGTCACATGGAGAAGAAACGTATTGTCATTTTTGCAGCGGGTACTGGTAATCCGTTTTTTACTACTGACACAGCAGCGGCTCTTCGAGCAACTGAAATGGGTTGTGATGCAATACTTAAGGCAACGAAAGTTGATGGTGTTTATGACGCGGACCCAGAGCAAAATAAAGATGCAAAACGCTATGATGCGCTCTCCTATCTAGAAGTTCTGTCACGTGACCTTAAGGTGATGGATGCTCCCGCAATATCCTTAGCGAAAGAAAACAGTATTCCAATTTTGGTGTTTTCTATACAAAAATCTGGTACCCTTGCAAACGTCGTAAGAGGTGATGGATTACATACTTTAATTTCTTGAGAGTTTTCAGATGGAAGAAATAAATATTGATGATTTACAGCGGCGCATGGAGGGAGCAATTGCCTCTTTAACAAAAGATTTTCAAGGCCTAAGAACGGGAAGAGCTAATTCACAACTCTTAGATGGGATAATGGTAGACGTCTACGGGGCGACGATGCCTATCAATCAAGTGGCTACAGTAAGTGTGCCGGAGCCTAGAATGTTATCTGTACAAGTTTGGGATAAAGATAATGTTAAATTGGTTGAAAAATCAGTAAGAGAGTCGGATCTTGGACTCAACCCCCAATTAGATGGGCAATTACTGAGAATTCCATTACCAGATTTAAGTGAGGAGCGTCGCATCGAATTATCCAAAATTGCAGCCAAGTATTCTGAAAATGCCAAGATTGCTGTCAGAAATGTTAGAAGAGATGGGATGGACAAATTGAAAAAGATGGAGAAGGATGGTCACTTAAGCCAAGATGACAAACGCATTTATGATGAAGAAATTCAATCTTTAACGGACCGGACAGTTACTCAAATCGACGAAATGTTGTCAAAAAAAGAAGAGGAAATCATGCAGGTTTGATAGATGGGAGCACAAACCTTAAAAGATAGCCAAACTGCTCCTCAGCATGTGGCTATCATCATGGATGGTAATGGCCGGTGGGCAAAAGCGAGAGGGCTACCGCGGGCCATTGGACACAAACATGGTGTTGAAAACGTTAGAGTGGTCGTTGAAGGTTCGTTGAATCTAGGAATAAAATTTCTAACGTTATTTGGCTTTTCTTCCGAAAATTGGAAGCGGACACCTACGGAAATTTTTGATTTAATGTCTCTACTTCGAAGCTACCTTGATAATGAAATTCATGATCTGCACAAGAAAAATATTCGGTTTAAAGTCATCGGCGATAGAGAAAAGCTCGATGCAGATATAGTTGAATTGATACAGGTTGCCGAGGAGCTTACAAAAGAAAATTGTGATTTGACGTTGACAATTGCGCTAAGTTACGGGGGCCGTCGTGCGATAACTCTAGCTGCAAAGGAATTGGCATATAGAGCTTGCAAAGGCACGATTAAACTAGATGAAATTTCTGAAGAAGCATTTGAATTAGTTTTGGAGACACAAGGTGTGCCCAATCCAGATTTAGTTATAAGAACGTCTGGTGAGAAAAGAATTTCCAACTTTTTATTGTGGGAATGCGCGTACTCAGAATTTGTTTTTTTTGATACTTTATGGCCAGACTTTTCTAGTGAACATTTAACGAAAGCAGTCCAAGAATATTGCAATCGGGAACGTCGTTTTGGGGCGGCCTGATAGTTTCTTAGAAACACCGGTAACTTTTGGAAAACTTCAAATTGAATTTTGGATCATTAATTTCGAAACAAGTCGTAGTCCGGTTGACCTCGTCTTTTTTAATGGCGGTCCCTGTCATTGCTTTCATATTTGTTGGTGGTGTTTGTTTCATGGTCTTTGTAGCTTTCTTAGCTGGGATAATGTCGTGGGAGGTAACCAGAACTGTCTATAAACCAAGAAACGTTTTTATCGAAATTGGCACTGTTTTTGTTGTCGCTTTTCTGGTTATAGTTTTCGGACTTTTTTTTGTATCTTCGTTTACCCAGACGAATCTTCCGTTGTTTGCGAGTCTGCTAATAATTGTTGCCTGTATTATTAGGAAGGTGCATTCAGTAGCGAGAGTCGCCCTTGGAAATCTCATTATTGTTTTTTCTTGTTTTTGCATGATTTGGTTGCGCGTCACTTTTGAAGTCGAGCTTTTTGCATGGATAATGTTATCTGTAATTGCCACCGATACAGGTGCATTTATTGTGGGATCTACTATAGGTGGGATAAAATTGGCACCAAATATAAGTCCAAATAAAACGTGGGCGGGTTTGTTAGGAGGAATATTAAGTAGCTTGATGGTAGCTTGGATCTTTTATTTGTTTTGGTTAGAAACTAACAATCCGAGTCTCTTTATAATGGCAATCATTCTTGCAATTGTATCTCAGATTGGAGACCTCGTTGAGTCAGCATATAAGCGGAGTTATAAGATTAAAGACTCTAGTAGACTAATTCCGGGTCATGGTGGTCTTCTAGATAGGCTTGATGGACATATAGCGGCGGGAATGTTTATCAGTTTTATTTTGTTATACACCGATAGGGCGCTCATATGATAGTAAACAGTATGGTATTTTTTGGCGCTGGTAACTGATTAATGAAAACTATTTCGATACTCGGTTCTACGGGTTCTGTTGGTTGTGCAACGGTTGAATTGATAAAAGAGATGCCGGGAGATTATGTTGTGGACTCGTTAACCGCACACCAAAACTGGCAATTGTTAGCTGAGCAGGCAAAAATATTGAAGCCACGTTATGTAGCGGTGTCCAAGCACGAATATTATCAACCCCTTAAGAGCGCACTTTTCGGCCAAAATACTCAAGTGGCTTCGGGAGAAAAAGCGATAATAGAGGCCGGAGAAAGAGAGGTCGATTTGCTAATGGCAGCTATCGTTGGTACGGCTGGCTTACTTCCTACAGTGGCAGCTATAAGAAAGGGTACGACGGTGGCATTAGCCAATAAGGAGTGTTTAGTTTCGTCAGGTGAAATATTAATTAAAGAACTTGATAAGTCAAAAGCCAAATTGTTGCCAGTTGACTCCGAGCACAACGCCATATTTCAGGTCTTCGAGAATCATAACAAGTCTCATTTAGATCGTCTTATACTTACTGCGTCTGGCGGACCTTTTCGTGATTGTAGTCTAGAAGAGATGAAAGAGAAGAGCCCAAAAGAAGCTCTTGCCCACCCGAACTGGAATATGGGGAACAAGATTTCAATAGATTCAGCGACGATGATGAATAAAGGCTTAGAGATCATTGAAGCTCATTACCTTTTTGGCGTAAAAGAGTCAGTAATTGATGTGGTAATTCATCCACAATCGATAGTTCACAGTTTGGTATCCTATTTAGATGGGTCGGTTTTAGCTCAACTTGCACACCCGGATATGAAAATACCTATAGCCTATACTCTATCGTGGCCAAACAGAATGAATATAAACGTGCCGCGATTAGACTTATCAAAAGTGGGCTTGCTAGAATTTTATGACCCGGATAAAGACAAATTCCCTGCTTTAAGATTGGCTAGAGAGAGTATAAAATCGGGAGGAAGCGCATGTCTCGCTTTCAATGCCGCCAATGAAATAGCAGTTGCTGCATTCTTAGCTGGAAAAATACGTTTTACAGATATTGTGACTTTAGTGGAAAAGGTCCTAGAAAAAAATATAAAAGCAGGACCCAAATCTATAGAAGAGGTTATTCTTATGGATAACGAAGTTCGTAAATATACTGAATCTATTGTTGGAGCATAGACCTGTCGGTTATCAATCTGTTAAATGACTATCTCTCAACAAGGAAGTAAAATCTAATGACCATTACTGCAATAGTAAGCTTTTTAGTTGTTCTTACAGTCTTAGTGTTCGTTCATGAAATGGGACACTATCTGATAGCAAGAAAAAACGGCGTTCGTGTCGAAATGTTCTCCGTCGGTTTTGGTCCTGAAATAATAGGCTGGACGGATACTTCTCTGACCAGGTGGAAAATTTGTGCTATCCCTCTGGGGGGATATGTGAAAATGTTCGGTGATTCGGATCCAGCTAGCACAAACCCCTCTGGTAGCGAAACTTTTTCCGAAGATGACGTTCGTGTCTCATTTCATCATAAGTCTCTGGCACAGAAAACTGCTATAGTAGCAGCAGGTCCAATTGCAAATTTTTTGTTCGCCGTTCTGCTGCTTGCGTTTCTCTTTGCTATTATTGGACAGAAGCACGCGCCGCCCATTATAGATAAAATAGCTAGTGGTAGTGCCGCAGAAGAAGCAGGGCTTTCGGTTGGTGATAGAATAATACGAGTAAATAATACCGAGATAAATAAATTCAACGACTTAAGGCGTGTTGTCAGTCCCAACCCAAATAAAAATCTTCTGTTCTTGATTGAGCGTGACGGCAAAAACATTGAAATCGACGTTGTCCCATCATTAACAGAGGTGCGTGATGCATCCGGTACTATGATTAAGGTAGGGCTTCTTGGCGTGACCAGCATGCAAACTAGTACCAAGCTATATGATCCAATTAGTGCCTTTAAAGAAGCGGTGACCGAGAGTTGGTCCATATCAACTCAAACACTAAGTTATCTTGGACAAATTGTAATTGGATCAAGAGGAACGGAGGAGTTAGGAGGCCCCATACGCATTGCTAAAATGTCTGGGGCTGTAGCTGAAATTGGTATTAGCAGTTTAATATATTTTATGGCGGTATTATCAATTAATTTGGGGTTGATAAATTTGTTTCCTATTCCAGTTTTAGACGGTGGTCATTTGGTTTTATATTTGCTGGAGTTCATTCGCGGTCGGCCTCTAGGGAAAAAAGCGCAAGAAGCAATATCGTTTACCGGGTTGGGGTTAGTAATTGCATTAATGATCTTTGTTACCTTAAACGATATATGGCCAGGATTTTGGTCTAATATTGGATTGAGTTGAAAGTATGAAATCTGTAATTAGAACCAGCTGTTTTGCACTTTTCTTATTATTCATAAATTTTTTCGAAGGCGTTTATGAAAAATTTGGAAGCGCATATGCCTCTCAGACAAACATTCTTGAGGTTATAGTTCAGGGTGCAAAAAGAATAGACCCTGAAACCATTATTTCCTTTGGCCAGTTTGAACTGGGTGAGCAACTTGATGACGTAAAATTAAATGAAATTATAAAAAATTTGTTCAATACAGGACTGTTTGCTGATGTTCAATTATTCCTCCAAGATGGACTGCTTACAGTAATTGTCGAAGAGAACCCTCTGATAAATAGGGTAATTTTTGAAGGCAACGACCGTATTGATGCTGAAGACTTGGAAAAAGAATTACAACTTAAACCAAGACGAGTTCTTACGAAAACAAAGGTACAACAAGATACCCAAAGACTAATAGATATTTACCGTTCAACTGGAAGATTCGGCGTAAAAGTTGAACCACAGCTGGTTATGCTTGAACAAAATCGGGTAGATCTAATATTCGAGATTGACGAGGGAAGGCTTAGCAAAATAAAGAAAATTTCATTTATCGGCAACGAAAAATTTTCGGACTCTAAGTTGCGGGACGTTATTCAATCAAAGGAAGATGCTTTCTATAGATTTTTGACGTCCGATGACACCTATGATCCAGATAGACTAGATTTTGATGGGGAATTACTCCGCCGTTTTTATTCAAATAATGGGTTCATAGATTTTCAGGTTGTTTCCACAGTTGCTGAATTCTCCACCGGTGATAAAAGTTTTGCTGTTACTTTCACGTTAGATGAAGGCAAACGGTATAAGTTGGGCAAAATTATACTGGAAAGCGCCGTCGAAGACATTAACATTGAAAACTTGCACCATCTCTACAAAGAGTTAGAGGGACGTTGGTATGATGCTAGGTTAGTTAATAAGGCGGTTGATCGTTTGGTCGGTCAACTAGGGGTAGATGGTTTTGCATTTGTAGATATAAAACGGAAGATAAAGCGAAAAGCTAATAACAAAGCCGTTGATCTCGCTTTATATATAGCGAATACACCCCGAGTTTATGTCGAGCGCATAAATATTGAGGGTAATTCCCGAACGCTAGACTCAGTTATTCGCCGAGAATTTGATTTAATCGAAGGCGATGCGTTTAATATTTCCAAGTTAAGAAGGGCGCGGCGAAGTATAAGAAATCTAGGCTTTTTCTCAAAAGCTAAAGTTGATAGCTTGGCGGGCAGTGCAAAAGATAAAACAATTATAAGGGTGTCGGTAGAAGAGAAATCAACGGGAGAGATATCCCTTGGGGCAGGGTTCTCATCCCAAGATGGGCCGCTTGCAAATATAGGTATTAGAGAAAGAAATCTCCTGGGCAAGGGACAAGATCTTACCTTCAACTTTAAGGGGTCAGCTGCTCGTCAAGAGTTTAAAATTGGTTTTACTGAACCATACTTTTTAGATAGGGATGTGTCCGCCGGTTTCGACCTTGTTCAATCTACCACTGATCGCCAGACAGAAAGTTCTTTTGACGAGCGAAAAGCTGGTGGTGGATTGCGTCTTGGATATTCTTTAGGTCCAGATTTACGTCAAATGTTGAAATATTCATTTGAAAGAACGCAAATTAGAAACGTGGATGATCAGGCATCAACTTTTATCAAAGAGCAAGAGGGAAATAATACGGTCTCACAAGTGAGTCATACAACTTCCTATGACCAACTGGATAATAGGCGGCAACCCTCTAATGGATATGCTGTCAGTCTCACAAATGATTTGGCAGGACTTGGTGGTGACGCCCGCCATTTACGCTCTAAGCTTAGAGCAGGATACTTTGTTCCGATATTGGAAGACCAAGTCTTATCATTTAGACTGGAAGCAGGGCACATCAAGGGTATCGGCGAAGATATCAAGATAGGCGAACGTTTCTTTTTAGGTGGACGAAAAATAAGAGGTTTTGCTCCCTCCGGAATTGGTCCAAGAGATTTAGAAACAAAAGACGTTCTTGGAGGAAACCACTATTATACGGGATCTGTAGAACTACGATTTCCAATAGGACTGCCAAATGAGCTTGGACTTAAGGCATCAATATTCAGCGACGTGGGAAGTTTATCAGGCCTCGACCAAAACTCTTCTCAGATTGAAGATAGTTCTGCGATGCGAGCATCTGTTGGCATGGGGCTTTCCTGGGCTACAGGAATAGGTCTCATGCGATTGGATTTTGCCAGTGCAATGTTAAAAGAAGAATTAGATGAGACAGAATTTATTAGCTTTAGTTTTGGCACAGGGTTTTAAGATAATTATTATGAAAGTTCCCATATCCTTCATTTTGTTCGCAGTGCTAGTTTTGCACACGTCATTTGTACGTGCGCAAGTCTCAAGCGAGTTAGAACCAGTTTCATTGGCTGTGGTCGACTTTCGAGGTGTTTTAGCAAAGTCAGAGGCCGCCCGCAATATTCGCTTGGCTGTAGATGAAAAACGTGAAGAGCTTCGGAAATATTTTCTTGAGGTTGAGAACAGCTTGCGCGACGAGCAGAAAAATTTGTCGAAAAAACGATCAATAGTAACGGCGGAAGCATTTGAACAACGTGCGCGAAACTTAAAAGAAAAAGCGCAGTCGGCGCAGAAGCTTGCGCAAACCAGCAATCAGAAATTAAAAAAATCATTTGATCAAGCTATGGATAAGGTTCAAAAGGAATTACTTAGCATTGTTGCCGAAGTAGCAGAAGAAACAGGTGTTGGCGTAGTTCTGTTCAGGAGTGCAATTGTAATAGCTGTAAAAAAGCTTGATATTTCAAAAGAAGTTTTGCAGCGATTAAATAAAAAATTACCAGAAGTAAAAGTTCGTTTTGAAATGGTTAAAGGATCAAAGTAAACGCATGGCCGATCCACGTTTTTTTAAGAAAAGAAAACCTCTTAGTGTAGGCGAGATCGCAGTGCTCACTGGCGCTAAACTTAGGGACTCTTCGATGGGGTCTGTCATGATAAGTGACGTTGCTTCAATAAGCACAGCTAAGGAAGGTGAAATTTCTTTTGTGGAAAACAGAAGGTATGCAAGCCAAATTACTTCCTCAGAAGCATCTGCATGCTTTTTAACTGAAGATCTGTTGAGTAGACTTCCTGCACATATGATCCCCTTGCTCACAAAATTTCCGCGACGAGATTTTGCAAAATTATCGCAGTTATTTTACCAAAAGGAGAGTAAAACTCCAAAAATTAGCAGTAAAAGTGTCGTTTCGAAAACTTGTGTTATTGGGGAGGGTTGCCGAATAGACCCTGGTGTAATAGTGGGCGAGTTTTGCGAAATAGGAAAAGATTGTTGGATTGGAAGCAACACAGTAATAGACGATGGTGTAAAAATTGGTGATCGAACGCGAATAGGAGCTAGTGTTTCTATATCACACTCCAAAGTCGGTGCTGATTGTTTTATCTACCCGGGCGTTAGAATAGGACAGCCTGGGTTTGGTTTTGAGGTTGATGCGGCTGGACCAATAGAGATGCCACAACTAGGACGCGTAATAATTGGTGATAATGTCGAAATTGGAGCAAACACTACGATTGATAGGGGGGCTGGCCCTGACACAGAAATAGGTGATTTCACGCGCATAGATAATTTGGTACAAATAGGGCATAATGTGAAAATTGGGAAAGGCTGTATTATTGTCGCTCAGGTGGGAATCTCGGGTAGCACGCAAATTGGTGATCAGTCCATTATAGGCGGCCAAACGGGCTTGGCTGGGCACTTGAGGATTGGAAAACAGGTAAAAATAGCTGCTCAATCCGGTGTAACTAGAAACTTAAACGATGGATCTATAGTCGGCGGCGCTCCTGCTGTCCCAATAGGGGACTTCCGACGGCAAGTTGCAAGTATTAAGTCCTTAGGGCGCAGGCATGTTCGGCGGGAGTAGGAAATTTCGAAAATGACCCAAATCAAAGCTAGTACGGGAAAAACATTTCCAATCGACGTTCGACGTATAAAAGAGTTAATCCCACATAGATATCCTTTTCTACTTGTAGATCTTATTAAATCTTTGGTGCCAAATGAGTCTGCAGTTGGCATTAAAAATGTTTCTATAAATGAGTCTTTTTTTCAAGGACACTTCCCGGAGCGTCCTGTTATGCCGGGTGTTTTAATCGTTGAAGCAATGGCACAGACGGCTGGGTGTTTGGTAGTCGAAAGCCTTGGCAAACAGTCAGAGGGTAAATTAGTGTATTTTATGAGTATTGAAAATGCACGTTTTAGAAAACCCGTGGTGCCCGGTGATCAACTAACTATTAACGTTGAAAAAACGAGAGAAAGGGGAAATGTGTTCAAGTTTGACGGAAAAGTATACGTAGACGAGGTTGTTGTTGCAGAGGCAAGTTTTTCAGCAATGATCGTAGATAAATGATGTCCGAACCAAAAAAATCCTCTAATGGAATACATCCTTTCGCAATAGTTGAAGACGGAGCAAGCATTGCGCCTGACGTGAAAATTGGTCCTTTTGCAGTAGTGGGAAGAAACGTCTCAATAGCGAGCGGCTCAGTTTTACACTCCCATGTTGTCGTCGATGGACACACTTCAATTGGTGAGAAAACTGAGGTGTTTCCATTTGCCTCTTTGGGGGCTAGGCCGCAAGATTTAAAATATTCCGGTGAGGCTTCTCAACTTGTTATAGGTAGTGGAAATATAATAAGAGAGCATGTAACGATGAACCCGGGTACTACGGGAGGGGGAATGCTCACAAAAGTTGGCGACAACTGCTTGTTTATGGTGGGGGCACATGTCGCCCACGATTGTCAAGTTGGTGATAATGTCATCCTCGCAAATAACGCTACATTGGCAGGTCATGTAGTAGTTGGATCTTTTGCGATTTTGGGCGGCCTCTCTGCTATACACCAATTTGTTAGAATTGGAGATCATGCGATAGTTGGAGGTATGTCCGGTGTTGAGCATGATGTTATACCTTTTGGTTCTGTTAAAGGAGAAAGAGCACGTCTAGCCGGTTTAAATATAGTAGGGATGCGCAGGAGGGGGTTCTCGAGGCAAGAGTTAGATGATCTTAGGGCAGGTTACAAAAAGCTGTTCTCCGGAAAAGATAATTTCCAAGATCGAGTTGCTGGCCTTTCATCTGATAAAACTCAAACACAAGCCTTGAAAGAAGTAATAGATTTTATTCAGCAGGATTCTAGTAGGGCAATCTGTCAGCCGAAGGATGATTGATAGTGCTATGGAAACTAATTTATGCGTGATAGCTGGTGGCGGAACTTTACCGCGTAAAATAGCTGATAACTTCGATCCTTCTGGAGACAGAATTTTTTTTCTAGCATTTCGAAATGTTACGGATCCCGAAGTAGTTGCCGGGCGTCACCATGAGTGGCTAGAATTGGGAGAGGTTCAAAAAGCCATCGATGCCATGCACCGAAACAACGTTGATAAGGTGGTTATGGCAGGCCCAATCCAACGGCCTGCATTATCCTCACTGTCCCTTGACACAAGAGCTCTCAAAATGTTGGCAAAAGGAGGACTTAAAATATTTGGTGATGATGGTCTGTTGTCACTGGTAGCAAACGAAATTGAAGAAGAGGGCATAAAAGTTATTGGAATAGAGAAAATACTTTCCGGGGTGCTCACGCAAGAGGGATTGTTGGCCGGACCAGCACCTACAAAAATCTCCTGGGACGATATTAAGAGAGGGTTAAACGTACTTAATAGCCTGGCGCCTTGTGATGTAGGGCAAAGCATTGCTGTTCAGGAAGGGGTGGTTCTCGCGATCGAGGCAATAGAAGGAACCGACCAAATGATAGAACGAGCCGGAAGCCTTCAAAGAAATGTAAGTGGACCTATATTAATAAAAATGAGTAAAGCCAATCAGGACAAAAGAGTAGACCTTCCAACAGCTGGTCCAGAAACAGTTAACAACGCTATCAGGTCGGGTTTTCAAGGCCTAGCACTCGAGGCAAATAACTCCTTATTATTAGACAAAGAACGCGTAATAAAAATTGCAGAAAAAAACTCGTTCTTTGTTATAGGGGTAGACCAGTCAAAAATTCTGCAATGATTACAGAAACTTCCGAAAAGTTAGCGCGTCCTCTAATTTATGTAATAGCGGGAGAGGTCTCTGGGGACTTAATCGGGGCAAGGCTGATCCGTGAAATAAAACGTTTGCGGAAACATAAATTTAGTTTTGCCGGCGTTGGTGGAGAACAAATGACCAACGAGGGGCTGCAGAGTTTATTTCCAATCTCAGAGATGGCAGTCATGGGAATATTTGAATTGGTCCCTCACGCGCCAAACCTAATTCGAAGAATTCATGAAACGGTGCAAGATATAATGGTCAAAAAACCGGTTGCAGTTATATCTATTGATTCAAAAGCATTTACGATGCGCGTTGCTAAGCTTATTCAAAAAAAGCAAAAAGAGAGTGATAAAGAAATCAAATTAGTCCATATGGTTGCGCCAACTGTTTGGGCTTGGCGGCCTGGTCGCGCAAAAAATATCTCGAAAATTCTTGACCATCTCTTAACTTTGTTCCCATTCGAGCCTCCCTTTTTCACGCGGCATGGTTTACCAACCACATTTATTGGACATCCTCTTGCAGAGCAACATGTAGGATGTAGTTCCGTCTACCGAAATACCCATGATGTCGACGAGGCCACAGAGATAATTTCGTTGTTGCCAGGTTCAAGGCCAGGGGAAATCAAACGTTTGCTGCCAACCTTTAAAAAGACACTTGACCTTTTACTGGAAAAATATCCGAACCTTCATATAGCTATGCCAACGGTTGTTAGCGTTGAAGGGATGCTGCGTAGAGAGACTTTAGGGTGGGAAACACCCGTTTCAATTATAACGGATCCTGAGATGAAACTTAATGCACTCGCGGCTAGTAGTGTCGCACTTGCTGCCTCTGGTACTGTTACATTGGAACTTGCACTGGCACAGGTTCCCAGCGTGATAGCGTATAAAGTGAACCCCTTATCTGCTATCATGGGTTATTTCCTTGTAAATCGAGATGCTGTGGTGCTTCCGAATAAATTAATGGGAAAAGAAATATTTCCGCTTTATTTACAATGGAAATGCACTCCATATAATTTATATAATGCAATCATTCAAAAAATTGAAAATCCTACAGATCAACTTATCGAAGTCAGCGATGCTATAAGAAATATGTTGCGTCCAAACGGACAAGCATCGCAAAACTTAGCGGCACAGGTCATCATAAATTTGGTAGAGGATGGCAAAACGTTATGACTGTGAGATGAAAACCGTTTTTTTAAGAGTATTTTGGTTATTTTAATTTTTACCGACGGAGGGTGACATGGTCGATACATTAGGATGGCGGGGAAAATTTGGTGTTATCACACCCTCAACAAACACAGTCGTTCAGCCTGAATACGATGCAATTTGTCCTGCCGGTGTCACCACTCATATTGGACGAATGCATATACCAGATGACCCAATATCAAGCGATGGGGATTTTGATGAGCTAATAAGGAGAATTGATGTTGCATTGGAGGACGCAGTTAAGCGAGTTATGACATGTAAGCCTGATTATTTTGTCTTAGGGATTTCTAGTGAGAGTATATGGGGAGGTGGTCTTGAAAAGGCGCAAGAAATCGTCAAAAGAATGGAGCCACTTTTAAACGGGGTACAGGTAAGTCAGGCGGCAGATGCGCTACCTGCGGCTCTGAAGGCTTTTGATGTGAAGAAAAAGATTTCGGTCGTTACGCCCTACTTTCCTGTTGCTGAACCACATATTCAACAATTTGCCGCTGACATTGGTTATGAAATTGTGAAAACTTATCATATGAGTTGCAAAAGTCCGACATTGATAGCTCATACTAGTGAGGACCAGTGCTGGGAGGCACTTCGATCGGTCGACAGTAATGAAGTTGAAGCAATTATTCAATTTGGAGCAAACCTACCTTTCGCGGCAGTCGCTGCTGAGGCGGAAAAACGTCTCAAAAAACCAATAGTGGCTGTTAATGTAGCTACTGTTTGGCATGCGTTGAGGTCATTCGGAATACACGATCGGATTTATGGTCAAGGTAGACTTTTGTGGGAGTATTAGGCTCTAGGTTATGGTAGCTATTTCTAATGGCCCATTTTAGTTCTGAGGTTTGAGAGGGGCTAACCAAACAAGCGGAATGATGGAAAACGCTATCCAATAATAGAGATGGAAAGCGTTTATATAACCTATCATTTCTGATTGTCGGACTATTTCTTTTGATAGCCCAGATAAAGATTCTACCCCACTAGGAGCAGTCGTTCCTTTAAGTGGCATCACAGAAGTACTATCTCCGAAAATTGATATGAAACTGCTGAGGTCTGCGTAGTTTATGGCTGTGGATCTAATCACTAGAGCGATTGTGATGGATATCGAGATAGAACTCCCAATGTTTCTAATAAGGTGCCAAAAAGCACTTGCCTCATTGAGGAATTTTTTATCAAGCGTATTAAAAGTAATTAGGGTTAACGGTACCCAAACAAAACCGACGCCCAATCCCGCTAAGCTATTTGTCCATGCAAGCTCGAATGCTGATAAATTAATGTCAAAATGCGACATATAAAAACCAGCAATCCCTTGGAGTAAGAACCCAACGCTCAAAATAAAACGAGGGTCTAATTTTTTATTTATAAAGACAAGGAGTGTTGATCCGCAAAGAGTACCTAACCCTCTTAAGGCTAAAAATACACCGGTGAGATCCTCCGGGTAATTCTGCAAATCTTGCATCATTGGCGGGTAAAGAATTAACGGAGTCCATAAAATTGTCCCAAAAAGAAACATTATAAGAAGGCCTAAAAAGTAATTCTTATTTAGGAAAATATTTAAATTTATAAACGGATTGTTGGTCGTGAAAATATGGCTCAGAAAAATGTAAAAACAGACTATCGCAAGAATAAATTCGAAAATTATTTCTTGAGAGTCAAACCAATCCAGCCGTTGTCCTCTATCTAACATTAACTGGAGTGCGGCTATCCCAACACAAAGTGACAACAGCCCGGTCCAGTCAAGTTTTGAGCCATCGGTTTTCCTTCTATCATTTATGATTGCAATAATAGCAAACAGTACAATTATTCCAAATGGAACTAGAAGAAAAAATACCCACCGCCAGCCAAGTTCCTCGGAGAGAAAACCACCAACCGTTGGCCCAATAATAGGTCCAAAGACCACCCCCATTCCAAATATTGCAGTTGCTGTTCCGTGTTCTTTTTGTGGAAAGGTGTCTAAGACCATAGCCATAGCTATCGGCACCAACGGAGCACCAAAACCGCCTTGGAGGATTCGGAAAATTACCAACTGTTCGAGGTTTTGTGATAAGCCGCAGAAAGTGGAGCTAATTATAAATCCTGAGACACATGAGATTAGTATGTTACGCCGACTAAAGCGGGAGGCAAGCCAGCCGGAAGCGGGAGTTACCACTGCCGTTGCTACAATATTGAATGTAACAACTAATGCTATTTGATCTTGTGTACATGCGAATGTTCCCTGGATTTTAGGGAGCGCAACGTTAGCTATCATAACCGTCATTGTGTACAACATCGTGGTAAACGTTAATGTTGCCAAAATCAGGTAGCGCGTTAACCCATAACGTCCAGTGGTTTCACTTTGTTCAGGATATTCTATCAAAGTTTTGCCCAACTTTGATTTTGCGCAAGACCTAGTTTAAGTCGAATTTTTGAGGTTACTGTCCGAAATGACATTTTCAAAAAGTGCCAGAGTGTTTTCAAAACTTACTTATCTCAATTTCGAGTCGGCGTACGACTAAGATTGCCAAAATTAAAACTTAGATCGCCGTTCTTCTATATTGGTGATAACTTCTATAAGCACGGTGATCCCCTCCGCATTCAATTTTTGAGCTTGTTGCACGGCGGGAGTAATCTCACTAGGTGAGGTAACTTTTATGCCGGTGGCTCCCATACCCTCAGCTATTTTAGCATAATCGCCATGCATATTTGATATTCCATATTCGGTTCTCGCTTCCTCTCCAATAGCTCCCCGATTGTTGCCGGTGTAAGTTGCCATATTATTGTTATTAAGGAGAATGGTAGTAATAGGCACTTTGGATCTTGCAGCCGTTTCTATGTCTGTTCCAGACATCCCAAACGCGCCATCACCCATCACATTGACGCAAAACTTATTTGGCTGGGCCAGTTTCGCTCCAATAATCAACGGAATGCCAAATCCTAAATGTGTTGTTTTTCCCCAACCAATATAACTGTGTGGTAGAGTGGCTTGGTAAAAAGGAACAAGACAATCGCGAGGTGCCCCAGCATCATGCGTAACAATACTGTTTTCTAAATCAAGCACTTTATTAAGTTCATTGATCACGCGATAGTAGGCTATTGGTTGTTCGTCTGAGTGTAGAACCGGTGTCCACTTTTTCAGCCATTTGTTTTTAATGCTTGCGATTTCATTTTCGACTAACCCTCGATCGTTGAATGTATGTTTGTCTTTTGACTCTTTAATATTACTAATCAGTTGGTTGACTGTAAGGGCAGTATCTCCAATAAGGCCGATTTCTGCTGTTTCGTCTTTGTTTATATCGCTAGGGTCGATCGTATTATGTATTATCAATTTATTGGGTAGAATTTTTTGACCATAAGGTGATCGTGTTAAACTAGTGCCTAAGGCAATAATTAAGTCTGACTCAGTCAGCCACTTATGCGCCATCTCTGTGGTAGTACCACACCCTGCACCAAGCGCAAGTGGATGTCTTTCATCGAATGAAGATTTACCTGGCATTGTGCAAAAAACCGGTGTTGCGGTCAATTCTGCTAGTTCCTTAAGCGGAATGCTACCACTCGATGCAAGGACGCCACCGCCTGCCCAAATTACAGGCTTACGGGAATTTTGCCATAATTCTATTGCTTTCGCTATTTCATTAGTATCTGGCACTTGAAGACTATAACTAGGTGATTTGTAGTTTTGATATTCCTCTGGCACGTTTTGTTGACAGACGTCCGTAGTCATTTCTACAACTACAGGTCCGGGAGGGCCGTTCTTTAGAGCATTAAATGCGCGGCGCATCACCGCGCCTACCTGAGTCGGGGAATAGATTGCTTCCACCTGCTTTACCCAGCCTTGATACTTTTGCACAGCGTTAAAATTTGGTTTGACCGAGATTTGATCTAGTGAGTTGCCACCAAGCAGTATCAAAATTGGAATATTATCTGCTGCAGCTTGCGCTATTCCCCCCATAGCATTTTCAGCCCCAGCTTGGGATTGAACAGCTACCACCCCAAACTTTTTTCTCATGCTTATTCTACTGTATCCGTCAGCTGCCATAACAGCGCCACGCTCATGTCGGAAAGCAATGGGCCGTATATTTTCTTTTGCGCACGCGGATATGATTGGATTGCTTGGAAAACAGGATATCCATTCTACATTCTCTTGTTTTAGAATGCTTGCTATGTAATCAATTCCGTTCATCGTAGATCTCCCCAATCGTTATCGTCGCACAAATGAAGTTGCCAGTCTTCCATAGGAGATAGTTACCTCATCTTATATTATGTTAAGATAGCCTTTTGAACCAGTCACTGAAGACTATTTCATAAATTTTATTAGATCGTGACTTGGGTACTTGCTCTTATTTTTATTTTGGGAAACAATTCTTGTTTTGATGTTGTCGAACGTTCAGAAATAATAAGTAGATTTGCTCGTAAGGGAAGAGACTATAATGCATGAAAAAGTGCTGGATATAGAAACCGCGGATGGTCACATGGAAACTTTTCTTTGTTGGCCGGAAAGGAATGAACCTCATCCTGCTATACTGATGCTAATGGATGCACCAGGCATACGGAATGAGCTGTATGATATGGCAAGGCGTTTGGCAACAGTTGGGTTTTTTGTAACATTGCCAAATCTTTATTATCGCGCTGGCGCTGATACAAAATACGACAAGGATGTACTCGAAAATGGGAGTGCGGAACATAAAAGGATGCGGTCGGTTAGAACTAAAATGACTATTCCACCGGTGATGGAAGATGTTTATTCATTGCTGCAATTTATTGAAAATCATGACGCTACAAATGATGGACTTGTGGGTGTACATGGCTATTGTATGAGCGGCCCTTACGCACTAGCTGCGGCCGCACGTTATCCTGATAAAATTGGAGCGGCAGCATCATTTTATGGGACTTGGATCATAAGTGATAATGAAGAAAGCCCGCATAAAAATTTATCGAAAGCTGCTGGCGAACTTTATATCTCATGTGCCGAATTTGACGATTTAGCTCCACCAGATATGGTAGAAGAATTAAAAAACCTGTTCATTGCGTCTGGCAATAATGGTGAACTGGAAATTCATCAGGGTGTTCATCATGGGTTCGCATTTCCGGAGCGTTGGTGCTACGACAAAGATGCGGCAGAGCGTCATTGGGAAAGATTAATTTCCCTTTACAAACGTTGCTTAACTTGAACGTTAGAGTTAATTTTTATTTTCTTAGCGCGCCAAAAAACCACCGTCGATTGTAAGTTCCGTGCCAGTTACGAACTTTGCCCCATCGCTCGCTAAATATACCACACCCTCTGCTATATCGCTCGGTTCGCCGAGCTTTCCAAGAGGTACATTTTCTTCAATATGATTTTTGAACTCGGAGCCTCGTCTTTGTATAGCGCCTGCAACCATTGGGGTGTCGATAAAACCTGGATGTATTGAATTGACTCTGACGAGAGGTGTTTTACGGGCACACTCTAGAGCGGCGGCCTTTGTTAAAAGACGCACACCACCTTTCGATGCGCAATAGTTTGTCGCGGTTGCCAGCCCTGCAAAACCAAGTATCGAGGATATATTTATGATTGAGCCACCTCTACCTTTACGCATAGCCTTGATACCGTACTTACACCCTAGAAATACGCCATCCAGATTAACAGAAAGGCAATTTCTCCATATTGAGAAATCCATGTCTTCTATTTCAATACCGCTGCCTCCGACACCTGCGCCATTTAACAAGATATCTAAATAATTGTGGCGCTCAAGGATATAATCGCATATCTCGCGCCAGCCCTCTTCAGACGTGGTATCCTGTTTCATGAAGGAGCATTTGCCTCCATTATCTATTATTTGTTTTGAGGCCGCTGTGCCTTCTACCTCCTGCAAATCAGTTAATATAACCGTTGCGCCTTCTTTTGCCATTAATTGTCCAGTAGCCTTCCCAAGACCTGAAGCGCCGCCTGTTATTAGCGCTACTTTATCCCTTAGACGTCCCATTGTTATCTCCAATTTGGTAATCTACGAAACTAGCAGAGTAATTTGTTAATCATGATTTAATCTCCGGCTTTTTATCGAAGACGTTTGATTATAGATTAATTTGTTTTTTTACCACTGCCAGCGAGCTTTACATTCGATCCCCGCTCATAATGTCGGATTACTTCGTTTACATCTATATCACCCCCTCGCTCATTTATAGCGGCATGATAGATCTCACGAGCGGAGTTAATAACGGGAAGTGTAACGCCTGTTGATATTCCAAGTTCGGCCGCTTGTCTTATGTCTTTGTGCATTAGGCCAAGGGTAAATCCCTGAACCGGGTTGTCATTCGGTAAAACAAATTTTGGAAGTGTTACATCGGTTGCAAAATTCTTCCCGGAGCTTTTATTTAAAATTTCTGCACAGAGATCAGGGTCGATCCCATTCTTTGTTGCTAATGCAAGCGCTTCAAAGGTAGCTAGACGATTTGTTGCATTAAGCATATTATTTGCCAGCTTCATTACATGACCGGTGCCTACATCGCCTGTTCTGAAAATATTAGGACTGACAGCTTCAAGCGCAGGCATTGTTTGCCCGACGGCGTTATCACTCCCACCCACCATTATCGCTAAAGTCCCTGCGGTCGCACCAGCGGGGCCGCCTGAGACCGGCGCATCTACCAAAGAGATGCCACTGGGCAATTCATTTGCTATTTGTCTGGTTATGACCGGATCACCAGTCGTCATGTCACAAATGATGCCAGTTTCCATAGTTGAGATAAGGCCATTTGAAGCAAAAATGACTTCATGCACGTCTTTAGATGTTGGCAGGCATAAAAAAATGACGTCAGCCTTTGCACCAATTTCTGCAATGGTTGATGCCGTCTGAGCCCCTAGTTCAGCGAATTCGTTTCGAATTTTTTCCGATAAGTCAAAAACAATTAATTCTTGGGTTAACAGCATACGCTTAGCTATAGCGCCCCCCATATTTCCAAGACCTATGTACCCAAATTTCATCAATTATTCTCCTGTAAAATATTATCTAAACTCTGCCAATTTATGAGATTACTAGTTCGGAATGATCCTCAATAGTGATTTTGAGTTATGATCAGGCAGGTGATCTGCAATCGTTTTATATCTTTGTAAAAAGGATCCGTGTTTTTAAAGAACTTCCTGGCTTGCAAGTTGGGTATTTGTTAATAGGATGACCTTGATTATTATTTGGTGACGTAGGAGAAGAATCCAATGGACGAGGGTAAAGCGCAAAAACAATTTGAATCTGCTCTAAAGACTTATCACCAAAGCTTTGAGACATTTTTTATAGCGAAGTTGCTTGGCTTAGAATTCTCCTACGAGGAAAATGGCTGTGTGGTGACGTTTCCTGTTGAAGACTTTTTGTTCAATCCTCAAGGCACTTTTCATGGAGGTATGCTTGCAACGGTTATGGATATTTCAATGGGACATCTAATTAACCATGAGATAGGAAAGCCAGGTTTTACACTTGAAATGAAAAACCAGTTTCTTCGTCCGCTTACAAAGGGGCCCGCCAGTTGCAAGGGAAGCTTTATTCGAAAAGGCAGGTCAATAAGTTTCTTAGAGTCGCATGTTTGGGATGCTAATAAAAAATTAGTAGCTCATGGCACATCAACTTGGAAAATGGGTGATTAAATCTGTAAAGTCTTTAGAAAGGCTTATCACCTTTTACAGTTACCCTATAACCCGACCTCACTTGAGGATAATAATCCCACAGGGCTAGATGCTGAACACACCTGTTATCCCAAAAAGCAATGCTGTGCGGTTGCCATTTAAAGCGAACCTGATAATCTGGTTTGGCGCAGTGACTATATAAGAATGCAAGTACGCTATCGCTTTCGGCTTTTGGTATTTCATTAATGTGTGTGGTGAACGTTTTGTTTACAAAGATTGATTTGCGACCAGTCACAGGGTGTGTTCGAACTACCGGATGAACGTTTCTTGGATAAGTTACGTTTGTATCGTCATGCTTCTGATTGTTGTATCGACCGCGATAAATTTGTTCACCAGAGTGCGTTGCATTTAGTCCGTCCAAATAAATCTTCATTCGCTCACTCAGATCATCGTAGGCAGCTTCCATGCTTGCAAATAATGTGTCACCACCAGACTTAGGGACCTCCCATAAATGCAAGATACTACCCATTGGTGGTTCAGCATCACATGTTACATCAGAATGCCAATTTTCTCCTGCTATATGTTTCGAATTTTTGTCGGCATGAACGATTAATATCTCTGGGTGGCCTGGGGGAGGAGGTGATCCCGGGTGAATATGTAGATCTCCAAAAAGGCGCCCAAAATTCTTATGCTGTTCAACATCGACGTCCTGATTACGGAAAAAAAGAACAGAATGTTCCATCAAGGCGTCATGTAATTCTTGAAACTGCTGATTGCCCAGAGACTTGGTAAGATCAATGCCACCAACTTCTGCACCTATTCGGGGCGTCATAGGAGTAATCTCGATGGTTTCATATCCCATTTTGTAAATTCCTAACACTAGTTTTAATCTATTGATTGAGGATAAAAGTTACTTAGCTACTATGAGTGTCAGCAAGTCAATGGGAAGAATTTCACATATAGGATGCTGCGTACACCAAAAACCATGCAAAGATTAGGATAGTTGTTGGGAGGATTTTTTATGAGTGTAAATGGAAAAGCAGGTATGTTAGCCGGAGTTAGGGTTTTAGATATGACCCAGTTTGAGGCGGGGCCATCATGCACTGAGACGTTGGCGTGGCTTGGTGCAGAGGTTGTCAAAATAGAAAATCCCAAAGGAGGGGATGCCGGGCGTTTCGCCAATACTGAGAAACCGGGCATCGACTCTTTTTATTTTATGCAGTTTAACTCTGGTAAAAAGAGCCTTACGTGTAACTTAAAAACGGATGAAGGTGTAGCTTTAGTTAAAAAGTTAGTCAGAGAAGCTAATGTATTTATTGAAAACTTTGCGCCTGGCGTTGTGAAGCGTATGGGATTGGATTATGAGGCTCTAAAAAAAGAAAACCCCAATATTATCTATGCTTCAGTTAAAGGGTTTGCGGAAGGTAGCCCGTACGAGGATTTTCTATCCTTCGATATGATTGGTCAATCTGCAGGAGGGGTGTTGAGCATAACGGGTGAGCCCGATGGTAAACCATGCAAGCCAGGCGTTACGCTAGCCGATACCGGTACAGGAATGCTAATGGCAATTACAATTCTTGGAGCTTTGTATAGACAGCAGGCGACAGGGGAGGGAGAACATCTCCAGCTGGCGATGCAGGATGCTATGACGCAGTATAGCCGTTTGGCATATGCTTATCGGGATTTAAATGGAAAGGCTGCGCCAAGAGCGGGGCCCAGGTCATTTTCCCCCGGCAATGCCCCCAATGGAATTTTTCCATGCAAGCCGTTTGGCAAAAATGACTATGTATTCATCTTTACTACACGGGCAGGTAATCGTCATTGGGAACGGCTTTGCAAACTAATAGGTAGACCCGAATTAATAGACGACCCAAGATTTTCTGGGCCTAAAGAACGAGCAGATAATGAAGAGGCTCTCGATGCGATTTTGGCTGAGTTCACAAAACAATATACAAAGCGTGAAGCCATGAAGCTGATTGGCGAATGTGGTGTTCCTTGTGGGGCAGTGCTGGATGTGTCTGAATTGTATGACGATGAAGATTTGAACCAGCGTGGAATATTTCAAAATATGCAACATCCAGAACGGGGTGAATATAAGATGCCTGCTTGGCCTGTAAAGGTTGGCGACGCGCATCTTCCGGTTCCTGCCGCCCCATTATTAGGTGAGCATGTAGATTCGGTTCTATCAGAGTGGTTGGATATGAGCCAAGAAGAAGTGGAGAAACTAAAAAATAGCGGCGCCGTTTGATAGATAATTAGGTATTGTGGAGATATGATGAACGCAACATTTATCGAGCGTGACCATAAAAGTTTATTGGAGTAAAGACATTGGCACAACTAACTGGATCCGAAATTCTGGCTAAGGCATTAAAAAACGAGGGTGTGGAGGATTTATTCTTTTTGATGGGAGGACCGATGCTGTTGGCCGAGGAGTCCTGTATTAAAGAGGGTATAAGGCCAATAGATGTCAGGCATGAACAAGCTGCGGCGTTTATGGGGCAGGCCTACAGTAGGCTGCTTAATAAGCCAAGTGTTTGCATGGCCGCAAGCGGCCCAGGAGTAACAAATTTAATAACCGGGGTAGCAAACGCATTCGTAGATTGTGTACCATTAGTAGCAATCGGCGGCTCTAGCCCATTTAAAACATATGGACAACAAGTATTCCAGGAAATCGATCAGCTCGGAATGATGAAGCCCTGTACAAAGTGGGCTGAGCGGATTTATACACTTAGCCGTATTCCCGAAATGGTAAATGTGGCATTTCAAAAAGCGATGGCTGGTAAACCAGGTCCGGTTTATCTAGATTGTCCCGGTGATCTATTATACGAAAAAATTGACGAAGAAGAAATCGACTGGTCTATCTCGGGGCGAGCTTTACCTCGAGCGCGCCCACATGCTTCATCAGAAATAATAGATGAGACGATAGATGTTCTGCGAACTGCGGAAAGACCAGTAATTATAACTGGAGGAGGTATCCTTTGGTCGGATGCCTCTTCAGAATTACAAGAGTTTGTTGAAAAAACACAAATCCCATTTTACACAACGCCTCAAGGACGTGGTGTCATCCCCGAAGATCATCCTTTATCTTTTATGACTGTTCGGTCAGCGGCGTTTAGAGAAGCAGACCTGATTATGATCATTGGTACACGGATGAATTATATTATTGGCCATGCAGCACCACCACGGTTTAACGCGGATGCAAAAATTGTTCGGATTGATATAGACGAAGAAGAAGTCAGCACTAGTCCTAGGTCTGTTGACATTGGAATAGTTGGTGATGCTAAAGCTGTTTTAAGTCAGATAAATCAGAAACTTACGGGGCAGCATGAAAAAATTTCCTACGATTGTTGGATAAAACGTTTAGGTGATGAAGAAGCAGCCAAGAGATCTAGGCCAGGGGGCAACGCAATCTCAGACAGTGAGCCGATCCATCCACTACGGCTTTGTGAAGAGGTAAAGAATTTTATGGACCGGGATGCCATTCTAGTTGTCGATGGGCAGGAAATATTGAACTACGGACGTCAATCTATGCCTACATTTTCACCAGGACACCGCCTAAACTCAGGCCCCTTTGGTACAATGGGGGTAGGATTACCATTCGGGTTAGGGGCGAAAATTGCTAAACCAGACAAACAAGTAATAGTCGTTCATGGTGATGGTTCATTTGGACTAAATGCTATGGAACTTGATACAGCAGTACGTCATGGAATAAATGTTTTGGTCGTAATAAGCTTAAATGGAGGATGGACCGCTGATCCTGATGGTACGAAGCCAGGACGTGACCTCGGTTATACAAGATATCATAAAATGGCAGAATCTCTTGGTTGCTACGCGGAATATATAGAAAAACCAGAAGAGATTAGGGAGGCATTAGAAAGAGCGCAGGCCAAAGTCAATGAAGGTCGTATAGCTGTGGTAAATATAAAGACTGATCATACAGCACGAGCTGGAACACAAAATTTTTCTCAATATTCCACCTAGATTATTTTAAACGTTTGCTTGTCACCTAAACAAATCATAGTGCTGAGGGTTAGCTAAAAAGTGTCAGCGGCGACTTGCTCATGCCATGATAGCTGTTTATAAGACTGCATTCAGCGATTTAGTTGTGATTTGGATCCCTCGTTATATAAGGAAAGAAGATAAACATGGGTATTGAAAGAACGTTTTCTATAATAAAGCCTGATGCAACCCTTGCAAATAAAACAGGAGCTATTAACGCTCTCATCGAGCAAAGTGGTTTACGAATAATTGCTCAGCGGCGAATTAGAATGACTAAAGCGCAAGCACAGCAGTTTTACGCGGTTCATTCAGAAAGACCCTTTTACGATGAGTTGGTGGAATTTATGATGTCAGGACCCGTTGTCGTTCAGGTCCTAGAAGGAGAGAACGCGATAGCAAAATACCGCGAAGTAATGGGTGCTACTAATCCCGCAGAGGCTGCGGAAGGTACAATTAGAAAACTTTACGCAAAGAGCGTTGGTGAGAACTCAGTTCACGGTTCTGATGCTGCAGCGACCGCTGCAGAGGAAATACCGCAGTTTTTTTCTGAGGATGATATCGTCGGTTGATTATAAATAAGCTCAACTGACATCGTCAGTGGAAGTGCCAGCAGTGAGCTGCTTAATGAAGCCTTATTGTTCAGGTTATGTTCACTTTTGACCTCTTGAGCTAAATCATTCAATTAGTCAGACAACCAGCCAGGCAAGAAGTAGTAGGGTTATAACGATTAATACAATAGATACTTGGATTAAAGTGCAAACGCCTTTGTAGGTATCTGCATGGAACTTGTAGTCCGGATTGTTTTCAGTCTCATTCGATGCCATTTTCGTGCCTCCCCTTACGCCTCTATAAATAAAACAAATAACTTAATCAAACAATACTTTAAAAGTTTAATAAACTTTTGGATACAGTGCTTTTCTCACTATTTAGGGCTATTTTTTTGTTCTGTAGTATCTTATTTGCCACCAACTCTAGTCCCAAGGCATAAAGCTTGTGCTCTTCTTTGAGCACACGATTAGCTAATGTTTTAGGCGTGTCATTGTCTAGCACTGGCACTGCTGCTTGGCCGATAATCGGTCCTGCATCTAACTCCGCTGTAACGAAGTGCAATGTGCAACCAGAAACTTTTACCCCGGCCTCTAGAGCTCGTTCGTGTGTTTTTGTTCCGGGAAAACTTGGCAGTAAACTGGGGTGTATATTAAGTATACTATTTGGCCATTTGTTTACGAAACTTTCAGAGAGAATTCTCATAAAGCCGGCTAAGCAAACTAATGTACATTGTGAATTGGAGAGGATCTTAGATAACTCAGTATCAAATTCTTCGCGGCTACTATAATTTGTATGGTCGACAACCCTCGTTGTGATGCCAGCTTTTCGGGCTCGCTCTATACCTTTTGTGTTGGCCTTGTTGGAGATTACTAACACAATTTCCGCGGGATAATTGGGTGCTATGCAAGCGTCAATTAGTGCTTGTAAGTTTGTGCCATTGCCGGAAATTAGTACTGCTACCCTTACTTTCTTACTCAATTTTTCCAGCTCGCAATATTCTCTAGAGTTACTTTCGGTAAGTTTTTCGAACGATTTTTTAAAAACCCTAATTCATAAACGGTTTCACCGAGATGAGTTAGTTCTTGGATAATATTCTGCGCAGAACCTGGCTCTGTAATAACAAGCATTCCAATGCCGCAATTGAAAGTATGCGCTAGTTCCTCCGGTGCTATTAAATTGGTTTTCATTAGCCACTTGTAAACGGGAGGCAGCGGCCAACTAGAAGCATCAATGTGTGCTGAAAGCTGATCATTAAACGCACGTGGCGGATTTTCCCATAATCCTCCGCCAGTTATGTGCGCGAGGCCCACTATCCCGCCTAGTTTAAGGGCTTGGAGACACGATTTTACATAAATTCTCGTCGGTTCCATCAGCGCTTCGCCGAGGTTTTTAGTTTCGAGAAAAGGACAATTTTCTTCATATTTGAGGTCTAATTCTTTAATTACTTTTCGTATCAGTGAAAACCCATTTGAGTGAAGGCCGTTTGAGGCAAGGCCTAAAATAATATCACCTTCTTTAGATTTGGCATTTGTTAACAAATCCTGACGTTCAACTGCCCCTACGGCAAACCCTGCTAGGTCATAATCGTTACCATTATACATCCCTGGCATTTCAGCCGTTTCGCCTCCTATCAAGGCGCAGCCGGCCGTTAGACATCCTTCCGCGATACCATTTATCACTTCTTTTGCGGAACCCAATGATAATTTCCCGGTTGCATAGTAATCTAAAAAAAATAAAGGCTCAGCACCTTGGACTACAAGGTCATTCACACACATTGCGACTAAATCAATACCAACTTGTTTATGATTATTCGTCTCAATTGCAAGCTTTAATTTGGTTCCCACCCCATCGTTTGCGGCTACTAGTAATGGGTCACGATAATGCGCGGCTTTTAGATCAAAAATACCGCCAAAACCTCCAATTTTACCATCAGCTCCTGGTCGTGCGGTGGAGCGGGTTATAGGTTTTATCAATTCAATAAGTTGGTTGCCGGTCTCGATATCGACGCCAGAGCCCTTGTATGATAGCTTCGATGATGGTTTTTCTTCTTTTATGGTATTCTCCGTGGCTATTAAAAATTAATTAAATTTGTTAAAATAGAGGTTCTTAGTTTCAAGAGAAATTATGTTCAAAAAGATTGCAAATAAATGAAACACGTGGATTTTACTTCTTAAATGATTCCTATTTATACATGATTTATCTATTAAAATTTAAGTATTTGTATTTTTTTGTAATGATCTTGTGTTGTTTCTTTGGTCGTAGTTCAGAAGTAGAAGCAAATCAAGTTTTTAAAATTGAAAATATTGAAGTCGATGAAGCTTCACACACCGCCATTGCCGCTCGAGAAAAGGCGTTGGAAAAAGGTCAGAAAAAAGCGTGGGAATTACTTGTTAGACGAGTAACCTTGTCAGATGGAAATTCCCAAATCATAGAACTGGCTTTTGATGAAATAAAAAGCTTGGTTCAGAGTTACGAAGTTGTTCGAGAGAGGGTTTCACCTGTTCGGTATCTGGCTACTTTAACTGTCATCTTTAATCCAAAACTAGTTCGAGAAATTCTTTTGAAAAATGGTGTTACGTTTTCAGAAACACCAAGTCTACCTATTCTGGTAATCCCGGTTTTTGAAACAAATGGCGTCTCTCGACTGTGGAAACCCCCCAATCCGTGGATGAATGTATGGAGGGAGAGCCTTTATGATAATAGTTTAATCCCGTTTATTATCCCGGAAGGTGACTTACAGGACATAAAGTATTTGTCAGCTGCGCAAGCTACCAGCGAGAGACTAGTCCATTTTAATCCTATTATGAAAAAGTATGGAGTGCATAAGGTTGTCGTAGCCAAAGTATCAAGAAAATTTGATCTCGTCGATAATTTGCCATTCTTAGAATTCACAAGTCGTGTACCTGGAAATGATGACTTTGAAGAAACAATTATTGATATAATTAAGACATCACCAGACACTGACCTAAATGACCTAATGAATTTCGGAAAGCAAAAGACAATTAGAAGTTTGAATGAAGCTTGGAAAAAACAAAATCAGGTGGTTTCTGGTGTGCAGCAACGAATTTCTGTAAAAATTCCAATATTGGGTCTCGAACATTGGTTATCTATCAGATCTAAGTTACGGGAAATAGGTACTCTGAAAACGTCTGAGTTAGTTAGTTTGACAAAAGAGAGAGCATTAGTTGATTTTTGGATAATGGGGACCCTAAAACAACTCGATAATGCGCTTCAATATAAAAGGCTGTCACTTTTTGAGAATAACAATTTGTTAATACTTTGCGAGCTTTCAAACAGGATGACCAAGGTTTGTGACGGAATTAAAAGTAATAAAAATTAAAGCGAGTTGACTGTCTATGATAAGGGTGAATTCTACTTTGTTCTGGTTGTTAGTAGCTATAATTATGGCTTCTAGCTTCTATTTTTTAAGAACTATTTTGCTTCCGTTTGTCATCGGAATAGCAGTAGCTTACTTTCTGGATCCTGTTGTGGATAAATTAGAAGAGCGAAAATGGAATAGGTCATTAGCAACTCTATTTACGTTGTTTGTATTTCTTGCGCTCGTAATTTTTCTTGTTTTCCTATTGGTTCCTGTTCTTACCAACCAACTGAAGAATTTTGCTCAATTTCTTCCCATAGTTAAGGACAAGCTACAATTGATAATAGATGCAGTTGCGGGGATACTAAATAATAAAGTTGACGCAAAAGTTTTAGATGTTCCGGCAAGTGGACTCATAAAATGGTCTACAAAGATGCTTGGCGGTGTAATAGATGGAGGTGCAGCAATTGCAGACCTTTTATCCCTTTTTCTCATTACGCCATTAGTTGCATTTTACTTGTTGCGTGATTGGGATCTCATAGTTGAGAAGGTATACGACTGGTTTCCGATAAGGCACAAGGATACCTTGCAAGAGCAGCTAAATGAGATAGATAAAAAACTGGCGGCATTCGTAAGAGGGCAGGGCACAGTGTGTTTAATTTTAGCTTCTTATTATGCGATTACGCTGACAATGACTGGTCTGGAGTTTGGTGTAGTAATTGGCGTCTTCGCTGGTTTAATTTCCTTCGTCCCATTTGTAGGGGCGATATTTGGAGGATTGCTTAGTATAGGATTAGCATATCTGCAGTTTGAAGCCTGGACAAACATTGTAATAATTGCTGGAATTTTTATACTAGGTCAGATCTTGGAAGGTTATATTCTTACGCCAAAATTTATTGGGGAAGCGGTTGGTTTGCATCCCGTTTGGGTTATTTTTTCATTGCTGGCTGGCGGGGCGCTGTTTGGGTTTCTAGGAGTTTTATTAGCTTTGCCAATGGCAGCGATAGTTGGCGTGCTTTTTAGATTTTGCATAGATCACTATAAAAATAGCTCGTACTATAATGGAAGTAGCGAAGAGAACTAATTAGAAAAAAAATACAAAGCGTTACTACTTATGTTTGCTCTAAAATGACTAATAATAATGTTCAACTAACGTTTGATCTCGGTGATCAAGTATCCTTAAATAGAGATGACTTTATAGTGTCGAACTCAAATAAGGATGCTGTAGCATGGATAGATAGCTGGCCGAACTGGCCGGTAAATGTTCCCGGTTTAAATATTTTTGGAGCACCTTCATCAGGTAAATCGCACTTGGCGAAAATATGGAGATCAAAATCAAACGCCTTATCAATTGACGATCCATCAATGGACGTAATTGACATGAGGGACTTATTAGTGGATCACAAAAATATATTAATAGATAATTTTGATAACTCATGGAAAGAAGAATCTTTATTACATCTGTATAATTTAATCCAAGAACTTGGAGGGAGTTTCATCATAATAAGCGAGCTACCTGTGTCACAGATGGACATTAAATTACGCGATTTAGCATCGAGAGTTTCGATCATGTCGACTGTGGAATTAAAGTTACCAGATGACGAAATTATAAAAGGCGTCATGAGAAAACTGTTTAAAGATCGCCAGATTGATGTTTCGAGTGATGTGGTAAATTATCTTTGCAGAAGAATGGAGAGGTCGTTTAAAGAAATTGGGCGTTTAGTCGATAGACTAGATAAAATTTCTCTTTCGGAAAAAAATACGATAAGTCTCTCTTTAGCGCGAAGGATATTGCAGGAAACTTGTTAAAAAGGAACAAAGATGGACTTAGGAATACAAGGTAAAAACGCACTCGTTTGTGCAGCCAGTAAAGGTCTGGGCAGAGGTTGCGCGGAAGCATTGGCCGAGGCAGGCGTTAACTTAACTATATGTGCGAGAACCGAACAAGACATTGTTAATACAGCAAATGAGATCCGTTCAAAATATAAAGTGAGCGTAGAGAGCGTCGCTTGTGATATTACGACTAGTGAAGGTAGAGAAGCTGCGTTAAAAACTTCAGGACCTGTAGACATTCTTATTAATAATGCAGGTGGGCCACCACCCGGCCAATTTAGAGACTGGACTAGAGAAGACTGGATAAAAGCCGTAGATGCGAACATGCTGACAGCCATTGAGTTGATCAAGTTCACTGTTGATGAAATGATTTCAAGAAAGTTTGGTCGAATAATTAACATAACCTCTGCTGCAGTAAAGTCACCTATTTCAATACTCGGGCTGTCAAACGGAGCTAGAATGGGTTTGACGGGATTCTGCGCTGGAATAGCCAGAGATACTGTAAGAGATGGCGTTACAATCAACGGATTGCTACCTGGACCGTTTGAAACGGACAGACTTCTTGGCAATCTAAAAGTCAGAGCTGAAGCTGCGGGCGTGAGTGAAGAGGAAATGTACAAGACAGCTGCAGCAGAAAACCCCGCGGGTCGCTTCGGAAATTCTGAAGAGTTTGGAAAGACTTGCGCTTTTCTATGTAGTGTCCACGCAGGCTTCATCAACGGTCAAAATATTCTCATGGATGGTGGTGCGTTCAGGAGTTCTTTATAATTTTTGGAAGGGTTTCAATAAATGCATGAAATTGAAACAGTGCCTACTGATTACAATTTAAGAACAATGTTCAGGCTTCGTAGTAATTTAGTAAAGTCAAGTTAAGAGCTAACATTATAAACGCATTAGGGAGCCATTGATAAGTGAGAAACGAAGTCTCGATTTAGATGGGAAAACTTTTGTCGGATGTCAAAAAATATTTCAAGAATTAGCTCTCTTGGTTGTCCTTCAATCGCCTAGTAGTAGAAGAAGCATAAAATAGCCTCTATGATCGGGTTGTTGTTGAATTTTCCTATTAGTTTGCAGGTGGAATTGGATAAGGTACAGTTTAAAAGGAATGGAAATGCAATTTTAATGTTGATTCCCGAGAAAATGAACATCGGTAAAGGACAAAATGTTAAGAGAAGAATAAAACGACTAGGGAGAGTTTTAGGGGAACAAGTAACCCTTCAAGTTGTTTAAATCTTGAATAAGTATATTATAAATTGCGAGTAATTTTAACGCTGTGGTTGTTAATGGAAAGACCAAGTTTTCCAGATTTCAAAAGTAAGGCGTCGTTTCCAAAGATTTCTCGTCGCCAGCCTCTCAAAAAAGCAACGTCAGCCATATCATCGGCGGCGATTGCTTCTAGGTCTGTCGTTGCAGCAATCAATTTTTGAGCAACGTTATGTTCCTCAGCTTTCATTTTTAATAGCACCTTGAGAAGCTCGACTACAGCTGTCCCCTGATTGTTTTTACGCTCCTTTTTTTCAATTTTAGGTGCTTGATCTATTGGTATCTGCTTTGCTTGGGAAATTGCCTTTAATATCTGAGCGCCGGAGTTACTTGTTGCAAAGTTGGTAGAAATACTTCTTACCTTTGCTAATTCTTCGGGTGTTGCAGGGGCTCGTGCGGCAATATCTAATAATACATCGTCGCGTAAGACACGATTTCTAGGGACGTCTCTGCGCTGTGCTTCGCGTTCTCGGAATGCTGCTATAGCCTGTACCAAGATTAGAAATTGTGGCCGACCACTCCTGACTTTTAGACGAAGCCAAACCTTTTCTGGATCAATCATATAGGTTGTTTTACTGGTAACAAAATCCAATTCCTCAACTAACCAGCTTTCGCGCCCACTTTCCCTTAACTGCTCTTTTAATTTTTCATATATTTTACGGAGGTGCGTTACATCAGATAAAGCATATTTTAATTGAGTGTTTGATAGTGGTCGCTGGGACCAATCGGTAAACCTTGATGATTTGTCTATCTCAATATCTAGTAATTGTTTGACCAATTTATCATAGCTTATGGCGTCTCCATAACCGCATACCATCGCGGCGATTTGGGTGTCAAATACAGGCTTAGGTGTGTTCTCGGTCAAGTGAAAAAATATTTCCATATCTTGCCTGCAAGCATGAAATACTTTTATAATTTTTGGGTCGTTCAAAAGTTGAAAAACAGGCTCTAAATTTATATTGGGTGATATAGCGTCTACTGCTATAGCCTCCGTCTCACCTGAAATTTGAATAAGGCACAATTTCGGATAGTAGGTCTTCTCGCGCATAAACTCGGTGTCTACGCTTAGATAGACTTCCTTTGAAAGTCTATCGCAAGCCGATGCAAGCGAGCGGTTGTCAGTTATTAAGGTCATGCCATCCGTATACACGTAAAGAGATGCCGGGGAAACATATAGTGTGAAATTAAATTACAATGTATAAAATCGCCTCTGGTCGATCGTTGAAACAATTTTTTTGTCAATATTTTTTTTTTAGTTTTTTATCATACATGCTTAAGTCAGCCAGATTGATTAGCTCTGTATAAGTTTCAGTCCCAGAGTAGTCATAACGACCAATACTTGCGCAAACACCTATTTTGTGATTTTCCCATTCAAAATGGAGGTGCTTGATAGCATCCTGTATTTGCTCAATTCTATTTGAAACCATACAAGATGGAAGGCCAGCTAAAATAATAGCAAATTCGTCGCCGCCCAAACGCCCGATAGTGTCGCTATCCCGAACCTTAAGTTTTAAAGAATTTGCAACTTTTTGAAGTAGTTTATCACCGGCAATGTGGCCATACCGGTCATTAATATTTTTAAATCTATCAAGATCTAATATCACTAAGGATCCGCCAACTCCGCTGCGTTTTGATGAGGACAAAGTACGTTTCAACTGCGTTAGAAAACCACGCCTATTCAATAATTTCGTGAGTTCGTCAGTTACAGAGAGTTTCTCTAGTTGCTTAATTCTCTTTTGTTGCCTATCAATTCTTTTTTCGGCCTCTGTCATAGCAAGTAGGGCCAAACTGAGAGCTTTCTCCAATTCAGTTTTATCGCTAATTTGGGTAGGTGGTAGATTAACTCGCTCAATTAGACTTGAGAAATGGGAAATAATGTTGTCGAGTTTTACGTCGCCGATCGATATTTCTCGATCCACTCTTTGGTTAACCGTAGCAAGGGATTTGATTTCGCCCATTTTATTAATTACTCACGAATTGGTTTTTTTTGATGAGAAGCAATAGTTGTGCCATATAACTTAACGCCACCCATTAGTTTTAAAAATGCTTGGCATTTAACCACCTGTCTGCCAGCGCACAGGCGCATCAGTAGCGTAGAGACCTGCTTCCTAACTATATTTGAGTTGCGGAAGCCCTATGCCAAAGAGTTTGGATATTTGACCATACAGCTTGAAAATGTTTGTTGTGGGGATTTTCAAATCATATGAAAACGCTATGTATTAACGGCGAAATATCAATTAAAAGAGATGACATATGATAAAGTGTTTTTTACATAGTTTTTTTGCGACGGTTTTAACCGCAATGACTCTCTTTGCTAATCCTGAAGCCGTTAGCCAGACCTCCTTTGATCAGCTTCTACCCCATCGCGCTTTTTATAAAATGTCAACAAAGCAAACTGCTTCTAGCACTGCACTATTAAATGTTGAAGGAAGACTGAGTTTTGAAATGAGAGAATTGTGTGCGAGTTGGACTGTGGAACAGCGTTATGTGATGTTGTATCAAAGAGATGACGGTTCTGAAACACATATTAATACCTTTCTCAGCTCTTGGGAGGAAAAGACAGGAGAGCAATACAAGTTCTTTGTGAAGCGTGATGAAAGTGATGGAGTGGAAAAAGTTATTGAAGGAAAAGGTATTGTTCCAAAAAATAAAGCCCGTGGTACTGTAAAGTTTTCACAACCGGAACCAAAACAAATTACATTAAACAAGGGGACTCTTTTCCCCGCGGGTCATACCGTGGCATTAATTCAAGCGGCAAAGAGCAAGAAAAAGATTGCTAGAAACTTTCTTTTTGACGGTACCGAAGTTGAACCAGCAGCTCTAGTCAACAGTATTATTGGGGTTCAAAAAACATATCTAGGAGGTTTACCTCAGCTAGATAAAACTACTTATTGGCCAATTCGAATGGCTTTTTTCTCAGCTGAAAAACAACAACTTGAACCTGATTATGAAATAACCATAAATCTGCATGATAATGGTGTCGTTAGTGGATTAATCCTTGATTATGGAGATTTAATTATTGATGTGGAACTCATGGAAATAGACTATCTTCAGCGAGCTTCATGCAACTGAGATTTATTTTTTTTTAATGGGTTGTTCAAGATTAAAGCCCCGTCCTTTACCGATGGCATTTGCTCCAACCTTTTCTCTAATTTGATCGATAGTCTTCTCTAATTTTTCCTGCTTGATATCATGATCATCCAAGAAGTCAGTCTCAACACTACCAATATTATCGGAAAGAGTTGATAAACCAACACCCATGAGCCGGTATGTGCCTCTAGAGTTCGGAATTAGAAGTTCAAATGCGACCCTGTATATTACGTCAGCTAGCTGGGTCGGGGCTTTAATAGTTTTGCTCCGTGTGATAGTTCGGAACTTACTAGTTTTAAGCTTTAGTGTAATCGTTTTGCCGAATTTGTTTTTTGATTTTAATGACGAAGATACTTGATCACATAGTCGCCACAGCACTGGTTTCAGTTGTTCGAGGCCACTTTTGTCGTAGCTGAAAGTGACTTCGTTTGAAACGCTCTTGGCTGGCGGGTTAGGCGTTATCACTCTACTATCTATTCCGTTGGAAAAGTTAAAAAGGCGCGCGCCAATGCTGCCGTAGCGCTTTTGAAGTTCTTGAATGGAGCAGCGTTGAAGGTCAAAAATACTATAAATACCATCATTTTTAAGTTTTGTTTCTAGACGTCTTCCTACCCCAGAGATGGCTTGGATTGGATAGTTTGCGAGAACTTTCTTAATATTCTGTTCGCCTATTACACTAAACCCGTTTGGCTTATCCATGTCAGAGGCTAGTTTTGCTAGAAATTTGTTATAGCTAAGCCCAATAGATACTGTTATGCCAAGCTTTTTTTGGACATCATTGGCAAGACGGGCCATAGTGAAAGCAGGGACACCCTGGTGCAAGCGATTGGTGCCGCTTAAGTCTAAATATGCTTCGTCAATTGAAATCGATTGTACTAAAGGGGTCGTCTGCAGCATTATAGCTTTAACTGCCTTGCTGATAGCAGCGTATTTTTTCATATTTGGCGGTATCACAACCGCATCGGGACACTTTTGCAGCGCCTTATACATAGGCATCGCCGACTTAATCCCGTAGGTTCTCGCAATATAACATGCTGCCGCAACGACGCCTCGACGGCCTCCGCCAATTAAAACGGGTGTATCTCTTAATTCAGGCTTATCTCTTTTTTCTACACTTGCATAGAATGCGTCACAGTCGACGTGCGCAATTGCCAGTTGTCCTAATTCAGGATGCTTTATCAAGCGCGGCGATTGGCAGAAATAGCAGTGCGATGCTGCCTCATGGTTCATTGAAGAATAACAGTCACGACATAATACCGTTACAAGTGCGCTAGATAGTGGCAAAGTGAAGCTTTCTACAGCTGACTATTTTTTGGCTTTTTCTCATAACCACGCGGCTCCTCTTACACCACTTGAGTCCCCAAACCTTGCTTTGCTAAGTTCTGTTGAAACATCATCAGAGAAAATATATTCAGCCCAGATTTTTGGAACGTTTGAATACAGCCTATCAATATTAGATAGTCCTCCGCCCAATACAATTGAGTCGGGGTCGAGAATATTTATGACATGTGCAAGCGCTCTTGCCAATCGATCTTCAAGTTTCCTTATTGTTTGCTCTGCTTTTAAATTACCTGCACCGGATTCTTTAACAATATTTTTCATGTTAAAGTGTTTTCCGTGCAGATTTTTAAACTCTCTTTCTATTGCGGGTCCAGAAATAAAGGTTTCAAGACAGCCAGTCCTTCCGCAGTAACACTTCTTGCCCGGAAGTTCACCTTCTGTAGCCCACGGGAGGGGATTGTGTCCCCATTCTCCTGCGATTTTATTTTTCCCTTTATGGAGTTTTTTCCCAATCACAATTCCTGCGCCAACCCCAGTGCCTAGGATTACACCAAAGACGGTATGTGCTCTACTGCCAGCGCCATCAAAAGCTTCTGATATAGCAAAACAGTTAGCATCGTTTTCTATTAATACATCTCTTTTTAAAATTTTTTCGAGATCTTGTTTTAGTGGCTTTCCTATCAACCAGGTTGAATTCGCGTTTCGCACAAGGTTTGTCCTGGGAGATAAAGATCCCGGTATCCCTATACCAAGTTTTGTTAGAGCACTTACTTCGTTATCAGCTCTATTAACTAGGTAGGCTATGGCCTCTATAGTATCGTTGTAATTGCCTTGAGGAGCAATAATACGATGTCGAAAAACTTCTGCGCCATTTCTATCTAAAACTATTGCCTCGATCTTTGTGCCACCCAAATCTATGCCAGTTCTAAATGGGGAAATGGTCAATGTAACAATCCTAAAAGCAAAGTTATTAATGATTTACGTTAATAACCCCTATTCCAATCTATAATATTCTCAAGAGTCTCATTCGCTATGTAGCGCCTTAAATTTTTGAGGAATAATTCATTCCCTCGATGAGTATTAATATCAGAAGCGGCGGAAATATGAGGTGTGATTAACACTCTATTATCATCCCATAAGCGGCTGTCTGGGGGTCTCTCAAATTCTCCGACGTAGACATCCAAAGCGGCACCTTTGATTTTGTTTTTGGCTAAGGCTCTCACTAGAGCATCTTCGTCAATTATTTCACCGCGGGCGATATTTATTATTACAGAATTGTCTTTGATAACTTCAAGGGCATCATCATTAATTAGCTTTTCCGTCTCTTCTGTCCATTGGCAGCAAATAGCAAGATAATCGCTTTCAGATAATATAGACTTAAATTGATCTTGGCTTGCCACACTATCAAACCCGTCTATATGTTCGGACGCATTGCGTCTTATTCCTAAAACGCGCATCCCTAGAGCACTTGCCAAGCGGCCCACCTCAGTGCCGATCCCTCCAGCGCCGAGCACGCAGAGTGTTTTCCCACTTAATTGCGTAACATTATAGCCTCTAGCATTAAGTTGTTTAGCTTTGCGCTCTTGCTCAGGAAGGTGGAGACCTTTTGCGAAGTGCAGCATTGTCGCTATAGTGTACTCAGCAATGGGAAGGTTATGGGCATACCCCCTGGAAGAAGTAACAATGATATCTGATTCCCATAGGTCACCTCTAAGCATATTGGAAGCCCCTGCTGGTCGTTGGTGAACCCACCTCAGTTTTGGTGAGCGCGCTCTAAGGTCGAGCGGGAATGGAAATCCTACCAGAATAACTTCTGCGTCATTTAATAGTTTGTCGCGTTCTTCTTTTGTTGCTTGTCCATAAGACATCGGTGATAAATAACGGTTAACTGTGAAAGTAGGCCATGTATCCCGTATTTCACCATCGAACCAACCAGGAACCATTGTTAGTTTTATGTCTTTATCAAGATTTCTAATTTGATGCTGGAGGTCTTCTGGTAAATTGGTTAAGGATAGGATTTCTAAGCTCATTCGGGTTTCTCCCAAGCTAACGGAGCAAAAACCTCGATATCAGAAACAATATCGATAATGACAGGTTGTTTCTCTTGTAAAGCACGTTCGAATGCAGCTTTAATTTCGTCGGGGTCTTCGACCCTTATACCAATCGCGCCCATGTCTTCAGCAATTTTTGCAAAATTATCCTTACTACGTGGAAACATTTCGTCCACTCTAGCGGTTAATTCGTCATCATATAGTTTTTTTGTTGTGCGCAGGGCCTGGTTTCCAGAATTATTATTATTGATGACCGTTATTGTTTTTACTTTGCACCTGACGGCAGTTTCAAGTTCTGCCATATGATACCAGAACCCTAGGTCTCCCGTGAAGCATACCACAGGTCTTTCTGGCGCCCCACATTTTGCTCCAATAGCAGCCGGGAAAGCCCATCCAAGATGACCGGAACTTCGAATGTAAGTTTGACTTTTTCTTCGCATCTCGAACATTCCTCCCATCCACATTCCAGAGTGTCCGGTATCGACAACCACAATTGCATTTCCAGGCATTGCTTCAGATAACTCGTGAACAATTCGTTCTGGTCGAATTGGTACTGCTCTAGAATGATAAACATCTGAGTAATCTTCCTTGTAGCTACTGCAAATATTCCTCACTTCTTCTAGCCATCGTGCTCGGCTACGGGGTACCGGGACATTAATTTCGGACATTTTTTCTAGACAAACCTTAGCATCACCAACAATAGAAACGTCATTCGGATAGTTCCGACCGTTTACAGATGGGTCGATGTCAATTTGTATGGTAGCGGTTCCTTTTGGAGGCATTGTCCAAAAATGCGTAGTCATACCGCCAGCCCTCGTACCAACAAAAATTACAAGATCAGCGCCTGCAACAACTTGATTTGCACTTTTTCTAGAATACGTGCCAACCACTCCTACTGATAATACACTATCCTCAAGTATAGCGTCCTTGGCTGCCAAAGACGTAGCAACGGGAATTTTCATTGAATCAGCTAATTTATTTAATGCATCATATGCACCAGACATTTTAGTGCCTGCTCCCGCGACTATCACAGGACGCTCTGCTAACGCTATTCTATCTACCGCTTTTCGAATTTGATCGGGGTCAGGTTGCGGTCGGTCCGGTGGGACTTGGCCAAATTGCGGCTCAACAACGCCATCAAAGTTTATTTCTGAATTGTCTATAACTTGACCACTGTTTCCGGCAAGTTGAAGGTGAACGGGGCCGGGACAACCTGTCGTTGCTGCACGGAAAGCTTGTCTAAGCATGTCAGGTAAGCGTTCAGGATCGTCAACTGCGGCATTCAATTTGGTATAGGGTGCAAAAGCAGGCAGGTCATCTACTTCTTGATAAGCCCAACGGTCTCTATGATTGGCTTCCCTGCCGCCTGTCAATGCGATTAAGGGTGATTTTGCTAGATGAGCATCACGAAGACCTGCGCACAAATTTAACGCGCCTACGATCTGGGCCATGCAGATTCCAGGTTTTCCAGTCACTCTTGCATAACCATCAGCCATATATGCTGCACCCGCCTCAGAGCGCGTATGAATTCTCTTTATTGAAGTCCGTCGTTCAATCTCCCGCAACATCCTTCTCAAGACAGCTGGGAGGAAAAAAACATGCGTTACACCATAAGCTTCTAGCATATCTGCTAAAACTGACGCCCCCAATTGTTTTGTCATTTTATAAGCTCCTAATTAAGGTTTAATATTAATGGGTGTCAAAAATGTGCTGAATTTTTTCTGGATCTTTTGAAATAGTTAATGCAAGCATCGCTAGTACACGAGCTTTTTGCGGGTTCAGATTATCAGCCGAAATTATCCCTTCACTCACCATTGACTCTCGTCTTAAAACTCGTCCGCTGCCGGCCCTTGTGCTGTAGATAATCTTGATATTCTTTTTTATTGCAGAAGTAATTTTCAAAACTTGATCAGGGGTAGGCAGCCCTGGAGCCAAGCTGGCTATTATAAGTGCCTCGGTTCCTGATTCAATGAAGGCATCAATTGCTGTGCCGTTTGCACCAGCATAACTAAGCACTATGTCAACCACCGGAAGTTCTTTTATGTTTTCTATATTAAATATAGTGTTACTTGTATGGAGGCGGGTTGGTTTTCTGTAAAGGGCGATCTTGCCATCGGGGTCTGCGTAACCGAGCATTCCTATGTCGGGTGTCTGAAAAGTTTCCAGGCGAAGCGTGGAGGTCTTTGTAACTTCTCTCGCTGCTTGTACTTCTTCGTTAAGAACAACTAAGACACCGTAACCGTGTGCCTCTTTAGAGCTAGCCACCCTGACTGCTGATAATAAATTAGAACCTGCGTCGGTAGCAAAGCCTGATGAAGGTCTTTGCGCGCCAATAATAACGACGGGTTTATCAGTTTTTACCGTAAGGTTTAAAAAATAGGCTGTTTCTTCTAAAGTTGCTGTGCCGTGAGTTACTACGAAACCATCTAATTCTGTGTTTGACGAAGCAATTTCATTTATTTTAGAAGCTAGTGCCAGCCAGTCAGCAGGTATTATGCCAGAGCTTGAAACTTGGCGGACGTCTATTGGTATTATGTCAGCACTGTCTTCTACCTCTGGAAAACGAGAAAGGATTTCACTGACACTCAACCGCGTACCAAAGTCCATATATTCCCAGACATCTAAACTGTTGCGGCCAGTGTAGGAAATAGTTCCACCAGTTCCTAAAAATGCAATTTTTGGTTTTTTTGCCATCAAATTGAGCCCTTATAAATTTAATTTGGCTCTTACGGTTTCACCATTTTCACTAATCAACAAGTTAAAATATCGTGTTATACATATCTGATGTGCTAAATTTTTTTAATGCTTAGAATTGTATTTTTTATAGATAAACTCTCTTTCGTTGTTGGTGCAAGCGCAGCGACGTTAGTCTTGCCGCTGGGTCTCATAATGACTTATGAGGCTTTAGCGCGCTTTCTACTTAATTTGCCGACATTTTGGGCGTACGAGCTGAGTTATATGATTACCGGAGCGCATTTCGCCCTTGGTATTGCGCTAGTAACCCGAAATTCGGAGCATATTCGAATTGATTTTCTTTATTCTCGTATGCCCGAGCTTTGCAAAGAAATTATTGATTTCGTTATTCTATTTTTATGTATGACCCCGCTAATGATATGGACGTCAGTCGAGCTGGTAGCATACGCTTGGAATACCTGGCTAATAAATGAAGTATCTGGTGAATCTGGATGGAATCCTGTTGTTTGGCCAGCAAAGACAGCAATAGCTATTGGTTTTAGTGTATTTGCCATTCAATTGATCGCGGAGGTTATCAAAACAGGAAGTCGTATTCTATCTCTTATCTTTGGAGAGAAACGAGGTTAGATGACAGACATAGTTACGTGGATGTTTCCTGTTTTGCTTACACTAATCTTTCTGGGTGTTCCTATAGCATTTGCTCTTATGTCAACAGCATTTTTATTTGGCATATTTCGCTTTGGAGAAAACCTTTTCTTTGTTTTTCTGCATAAAATTGATGACATCACAGGTGCGTCGATTCTAGCAGCCGTTCCCCTTTTTGTGTTCATGGGGGCGATGTTAGAAAAATCTGGAACGGCCGAAAAACTTTTTGAAGCGATACACCTCTGGACACATCGTTTGCCGGGTGGCTTGGCGGTAGGCACCATATTAATGTGTGTCATCTTCGCTGCTTGTAGCGGTGTTATCGGGGCAACGGAGACTGTAGTTGGGCTTTTAGCAACCCCTGTCATGCTTCGGCATGGCTATGATAAAGCACTGATTTCTGGGACAATTACGGCGGGTGGATCCTTAGGAGCGATCATTCCCCCCTCGGTTGTTGTAATAATTTTGGCAGCGGTATCGGAAATGTCGCTTGGTGATATGTTCATAGGAATGTTTATTCCAGGGCTTTTGATGGCCGGCCTCTATATACTTTACATTGTAATAATTTGCACACTAAACCCTGAGGCTGGTCCACAAATACCCCATCCCGATAATGCCCTAAGTTTTCATGACAAACTTAGAGTGACGGCCAAAGCGCTTTTGCCGCCTTTAATACTCATAATTGTGGTATTAGGTAGTATTATGATTGGTGTTGCCGTTCCTACAGAGGCGGCGGCTGTCGGGGCTATAGGTACTATAGCGATGACAGTATGTTATAAAACATTCACGTTGCCTGTTATGTTTGATGCAATGATCAAGACACTTTCTGTTACTGCAATGATACTGACGATTGTTGTTGGTGGTACTATGTTTGCGAGCGTTTTTTTATCATCTGGCGGTTTTGACGCCGTTCGTGGGATCTTGGAATTTTGGGATTTAGGTAAGTGGGGAACCTTAATCCTTATTTTAACGCTGGTTTTTTTTGCAGGTTTCGTTCTAGATGGTCTCTCGATAATCTTAATAATCGTGCCAATAGGGTTTCCTATCATTCAGAATTTTGGTTTCGACCCAATCTGGTTTGCCGTTTTGTTTTTAGTTGTTAAACAGACTAGTTACTTGACGCCGCCAATGGCAGGGGCAATTTTTTACTTTCGCGCAATAGCGCCACCTCAAATTAGTCTAATGCATATGTACAAAGGGGTTGTACCTTTTATCATTTTGGATTTGATAGTCTTAGTACTAGTAATGATATTTCCTAGTTTGGCACTGTGGCTGCCAGCAAAAATATTAGGCTAAAAGAAGTAATTTTTATGAGAAATAACCCCTTGCATTTGTTCAAAAACCCCAGCTTTCTTCGAGTATGGGGATTAGGGTTTATAGGAAATACAATGCGGTGGTTAGAGACATTAGCAATTGGTATTTTTGTCTATGAAGTAACCACGTCCGCTTTATTAGTGGCATTAATGACTATAGCTCGCCAGCTTCCATTGGCGCTTTTTGGCAGTTTCATTGGGCCTTTCGCCGAACGGTTCAATAGGAAGCACCTTTTAGTGCTTGGTTCCACCGTTATGACAGTCTCAGTTTCTTGCCTTGCTGTGTCTGCTTACTTCTCTTTCTTGGAAATATGGCACATAGCGATCCTTGTATTTATCAATGGGACTTGTTGGACGCTTGATTATCCGGTTCGTAGAACATTAGTTGGTGAATTTTCAGGACCTGAAAAAATGGGCGCTGGCATCTCATTGGATTCTGCCACCACAAACGTAACGCGGATGCTCGGACCATTTTTAGGTGGCGTGACTTACGGCTTTTTGGGTTTAGAAGGTGCATTCATTATTTCGGCAGTGTCTCACTTCATATGTATCTGTATTGCCTGTTCTCTCGTGTTTGAATTTCAACCGCTGAACCAAAAAGCCGAGTCATATTTCTTGTTGCTTAAAGAAGGTTTGAGTATAGTCAAAAAATCTCCCCAATTAATAGGCGTATACTTAGTTACCGTAATTTTAAATATCTGTGGTTTCCCTTACGCGTCTATGGTTCCGGTTTTAGGGCGCGACGTCTATAAAGTCGAGCCAGCTTTAATAGGCATACTCTCTGCAGCAGAAGGTGCGGGAGCTTTCGTCGGAGCTCTTGTTGTTGCTTTTTTGATAAGACCAAGTTGGTTTAATAAAGTTTACACTATCGGGGCTTTAACGTTTATTTCCGGTATATTTTGTCTATCACTTGTCGATAAGTATTTTTTAGGTATTTCAATTTTGTGGGTGGCTGGGTTAGGCATGGCGGGATTTGGCGCGATGCAAAGCACACTAGTCCTTACTTTAGCCCCTAAAAATGCTAGAAGTCGGCTGATGGGTGTGTTGTCCGTATGCATCGGTTGCGCGCCGATAGGATTATTAAACTTAGGTTTATTAGCGGATTTATTTGGAGCTCAGATCGCTTTAACAATTATTTCATCCGCTGGACTTGCTACCCTCCTTTTGACTATCACTATCATTCCACAATTAAGACGGTGACGCTTTTAAAAGTTGATGTCCTACGGTATTCTTTTATCCCAAAAAATCAAATTTTAATCATTTGTGCAGTTGCATATTATTACAATATTCAGTAGTCTTGGCCGAGTTGATCACATAATATGGTGTGATAGATAATTAAATGATCGAAATTGTGGGGGTAAATAATGCCAGACCGAGCTGCCAGCGTGTGGAATGATGAGCGCCTTGAAAAACTAACAAAGTTTTGGGAGCAGGGGCTTTCTATCACCCAGATAGGAATAAGGTTAGGTGTGACTAGAAATGCGGTAGTTGGTAAAGTTCATAGAATGGGGCTTCCAAAGCGTCAGTCTCCCATAGTTCGATCTGATAAGCCTTTTGAGCCTAAGCGCAGAAAGTTGTCTCCCCTTACTTTCGCCAATTGGGATCGTAATAAATGCTCTTGGCCGATAGGAGATCCTCGATCTCCTGATTTCAAGTTTTGTGGAGAACCAATTGAAGAAGGGAAACCCTATTGTACTTCACATTGTAAAATGGCTTACACTTCGGTCAATAAAGATGAGCAAGCAGCTTAGTAATTAAACTCCGCGTTAGATATATCCTAAAAATGCGTCTGCAACAAAGAGTTATAATAGTCACTGGTGGGGCATCTGGGATAGGTAAAGCAATAGCTATTAAGGCGGCATCCGAAGGTGCGAGTGTCATCATAGCGGATATCTGTGAAAATCCTGTAGAAGGTGGTGAAACGACGATCAACCTAATTAAGAGGGCAGGGGGTGACGCTTCTTTTAAGTTCTGCGATGTGAGTAAGTGGGCAGATGTAGATGCGTTGGTCCAGTCCACCGTTGACGCTAAAGGTACTTTAGACGTAATGGTAAATAATGCCGCAGCCCACGGTCGTTCAGCTCTATTAGAAACAACAGAAGAGGAATGGGACACCGTTATGGCCGTTGGAGCAAAGGGAATGTTCTTTGGTTGCAAAAGAGCAGTTCAGGAGATGCTAAAACAAACAGGGAGAAATAACTCTGAGGTTAGAGGGCGTATTATAAATATCTCTTCGCAACATGGTATGTTGAGGGCTCCCTTTGACTTTGCTTATGGCGTAAGCAAGGCATGCGCGGTTTATATGACAAAACAAATAGCGGGTGATTATGCCAGTGATGGAATAGTATGCAACGCAGTGGCGCCAGGTAAAATAATTACTGGAAGAAAAGGGGCGCCAGTTACCCCTGAAGCAATTTCATATAGTCGCGCACGGACTCCATGGCCCAGACTTGGGAAACCGGAAGATGTTGCCTCCGCCGTCGTATTCCTGGCAAGTGATGATGCCTCGTTTATTACAGGAGAAAACCTGATGGTCGACGGTGGCTGGATGGCGTCATAAGAGGAAAAATCAATTTTGCAAAAAGAAGTGATAAAATTATCCGATTATAAGCCCCCACCATATACAATAGAAACAATAGACTTAAAATTTGTGTTATCAGCTACAAAAACAGTTGTTACAACGAAAATTGTTGGCCATGGTAATAATTACTCGGACGATGAAAATTGTATACTTAAACTAAATGGCGAAAGTCAGAACCTGATCGGTTTAGAACTTAATGATGTGGCTCTTTACGAAAACGATTTCGAACTAATTGATGGGGCTTTAACACTTGACGTTCCAACTGAACGTTTTGAGCTTAAAGTTACCAGTGAAATAAACCCGTCGAACAACAAGGCATTAGAGGGGCTCTATCTTTCAGAAGGAATATTCTGTACGCAGTGTGAACCTGAGGGATTTCGGCGCATAACCTTTTTTCCAGATCGACCCGACATTCTTGCCATCTACACAACAACCCTTATTGCTAACAAAAGAGATTATCCAATCCTTCTATCTAATGGAAACCTGCAAGATGCTGGTGATCTAGACGATGAACGTCATTTTATGACTTGGCATGACCCGTTTCCAAAACCTTCTTATCTCTTTGCACTGGTTGGCGGAAAGCTGGATTGTCTTGAAGATAATTTTTTAACGAAGTCGGGTCGTTTTGTGAAATTGCAAATTTTTGTCGAGCCTGGAAATAAACACAAATGCCACTTCGCGATGGAATGCTTGAAAAAAGCGATGAAATGGGATGAGGATAGGTTCGATCTAGAATATGATCTAGATTTGTTTATGATCGTGGCTGTTAGCCATTTCAATATGGGAGCCATGGAAAATAAGGGACTAAATATCTTTAATAGTCGCTATATCCTGGCCGATAAATTAACAGCTACTGATAAAGATTTTCAAAGAATTGAGGAAATAATCGCTCACGAGTATTTCCACAATTGGACAGGGAACAGAGTCACATGTAGAGATTGGTTTCAATTGAGCCTGAAAGAGGGGTTAACTGTCTTTAGAGATCAAGAGTACACCTCCGATATGTATTCTCGTGGCGTCAAGAGAATTCATGATATTCAATTACTAAAAACAATTCAATTTTCAGAGGATGCAAGTCCAACCTCGCATCCGGTAAAGCCTAGCTCATATATTGAAATTAATAATTTTTATACACCCACAGTTTATGAAAAGGGAGCAGAGGTTATAAGGTTAATACATACGACTGTTGGGGAGAAAAATTTTCAGAAAGGAATGAAGCTATATATATCGAGGCATGACGGAAAAGCGGCAACATGCGATGATTTTCTTCAAGCGATGCAAGATGCCTCCGGCGGAGATTTATCCTTATTTGAGCATTGGTACACACAGTCGGGAACACCTGAACTAAATGTTGTGATAAAGCATATAGCCAAAAGTAATCATCTGCATGTAACCTTTACCCAGATTAATCCGCCGACAGCAGACCAAGCCTCTAAACAACCATTGCCTCTTATTATAGAAATTGGATTATTAGATCAGCAGGGCAAGCCGTACCCTTTAAAAATTAAAGGAGATATAAATGAGGTAACTTACTCAAAGAAGCTCTGGGTTAATAAAGAGCAAGCCTGTTTTACCTTTGAAAATATTAAACAACCTGCGATCCCGGCAATTCTTCGTAATTTTTCCAGCCCAATTAGGCTCTTGAGAATACCACCTAAGGAAGAGCTCCTGGTGCTTATGCGTTATGAACATGACCCATATGTGCGTTGGGATGCAACACAAGTCTATGCATTTTCCTTGATAAAGGAGATGTTAAGAAACAAGGACAGCAACAACAATCCTGAAATAGATAGCGCTTATGAAGAAGCGATTAATGAAATTCTTCTGGATGAAAATATAGATAGCGCATTAAAAGCATTATTAATCCAGATCCCCACAGAGAGAGAGATAATCGAGAAAATAGATGTGATTGACGTGAATGCTATCCATCAATCTAGAGTGAGCATATGCAAGATATTAGCTGAAAAATTAAAATCAACTTTTGAAGATGTTTACGACACAGCAAAAAATGCAAACAATTTAGATGACCTCTCCAATGAAGCTATAGGTAACAGAGCATTAGCGAATGCCGTGTTGAAAATACTAGTTCAAAATCAAGAGTCGAAATCAATTAAATTAGCTTTCGATCAAGCAATAAATGCTACTTCAATGACCATGGTCATTGGTGGTCTAGATGCTTTGAACAACACTGATAAACCTGAACGAAACGAGGCATTAGAACACTTCTACAAAACATGGCTGGAACATCCACTAGAACTTGATAAGTGGTTTGCATTTTATGCAACATCGATACTGCCGAATACCTATCAAGATGTAGCGTCTTTGATACGCCATCCTAAATTTGATTTAACAAACCCTAATCGCGTGCGATCTTTGCTGAACAATTTTGCCTCTAATAATCCTCTTCATTTTCACAAGGATGATGGTAGTGGTTACGAGTTGATTTCTGATAACGTAATTAGTATCGATAAATTTAATCCCCAAGTGGCTGCTAGATTGGCACTTCCGTTAACGCGTTGGCAAAAACATAACGACCAACAAAGAAGGTTAATGATAAAAAGTCTGCATAAGATTAAAGCTACGAACCATCTTTCTAATGATGTTGATGAGATTATAAGCAAGGGATTAATTGGAGTGTAAACAAGATGAGTCAAGCAAAGGAAATTATTGTTATAAACCCAAATAGTAATAAGCATGTCACAAGCTCAATGGACACAGCTCTAGAACCATTGCGATTAGCCAACGGACCAATAATTAAAAGTGTGACCAATTTAGATGGACCGCCAGGTATAGAATCGCAACAGGATGCAGATAGTGCAGCTTTACAGGTTATAAACATCATTAAGCGAAATAATAGTGCTAATGCATTTGTAATAGCATGTTTTTCAGACCCTGGCATTTATGCGGCACGGGAAGTAACTAATAAACCAGTATTTGGTATTGCAGAAAGTGGTATTCTTACTGCGTTATCACTAGGTTCTTCGTTTGGTATACTAGCAATCTTGGATACGTCTGTTCCCAGACACGTACGCTATATAAGGTCATTGGGGCTGGAAAAACGGTTCGCCGGAGACCTGGCTATAGGACTGGGGGTAGCTGAGTTGAGCGATGAAAAGAAGACCTTTCACAGGCTCCTGGAAGTTGGAAGAAAGTTAAGGGATAATCACGAATCATCGGTATTAATACTAGGGTGTGCTGGTATGGCACGCTACAGACATGATTTACAAGAGAGCCTCGGAATACCAGTCGTAGATCCTTCGCAAGCCGCCGTTTCAATGGCTGTCTCTGCTGTTCTTTTAAATTAGTAATCTATTTCTCTAAACTAGCGACGTAAAAGAAAAGCGGGGACATGGTCACCCATACCAATCGTTGGTTCATTTGTAGGAACTGGCGGAGGGACTCTTTCGCCATAACGATTGTTTTCAGGATTAAGATTCTTTTTTGAAACACCGTTTTTAGTGTTTTTTGTTTTACCTCCGCGCACTGGTGAACGCCGTCGCTTTTCTATGCTGGTTTGGGACGTTTTCTGTTTTTCATGATCGTTGAGCGTTTCTATTGGTTTCTTAATTAAGGCTGTAATGGCTTCGATATATTTTTCATCTTCGGAGGTGACAAAAGTGAATGCTTTCCCCTTTTTTCCGGCTCTTCCGGTCCGTCCAATTCTATGAACATAATCTTCAGCATTGCTCGGAACGTCAAAATTAACTACGTGGCTTAAATCCGCTATATCGAGACCACGTGCGGCTACATCACTGGCGATAAGCAGTTGTATATCTCCTGACTTAAATCTATTTAGCGTAGATGTTCTGGAGCTTTGGGGTAGGTCCCCGTGAAGTTCCGCCGCGTTAAACCCATGTTTTAAAAGAGAACGATATAAAATTCCAATATCTCTTTTTCTATTACAGAATATTACAGCGTTGGAAACCTCTTCGTTAGCGAGCAGCTCACGTAATATCGAGCGTTTATTTTTCTGTTCAGTGTAAACTAATCTTTGTATGACAGTTTCAGCGGCTGAAGAGGGGCGCGCTACGGAAATTTCTTTTGGATTGACTAAAAAACTATTAGCAATTTTTCGAATACTTTTGTCTAGTGTAGCGGAAAAAAATAAGGTTTGACGTTTCTTAGGAAGAAGAGACACGATACGATCAACATCAGGTATAAAGCCCATATCGAGCATTCTATCTGCTTCATCGATAACTAAAATTTTCACATCATTGAGCAGGATTTTTCCGCGTTCAAAATGATCAAGGAGCCGTCCTGGTGTAGCTATCAAGACATCTACGCCCTTATCTAATGCTTGCAATTGACTGGTCATCGTTACCCCACCGATTAGCAGTGCCATTGATAGTGCATTGTTTTTCCCATAGGTCTCGAAATTATCTGAAACTTGTGCTGCTAATTCTCTCGTTGGACATAAGATAAGCGACCGTGGCATTCGAGCTTTCGCTCTGCCCGCACTTAAAATGTCGATCATGGGTAGGGTAAAAGAAGCGGTTTTGCCTGTCCCTGTCTGAGCGCACCCAAGGATATCTCCCCCCATGAACACAGCCGGTATGGCTTGCTGTTGTATTGGGGTTGGTTCGGAATATCCTGCGTCCGCAACTGAAGAAAGTAGTTGCTCACTTAAACCAAGTTCGTCAAAGCCTAAGATGTTAAACGGCTCCCTTCTTAAACGTCTCAGGGTTGACTTAAAGCTTTCGGCGTTTCAAGTCAATTAAGATCATCATCTATGTGTTCACAATTAGTCAGTTGTGATAATTTTGCACCACAAATTTATTTTTAATAAATTTAGTTAGGATGATGTTGATCAAATCATTCAGCGCTCCGTCATTGGGACATATTCGCGCTTAGTGGGGCCCGTATAAAGCTGTCGAGGCCGGCCTATTTTTTGTTTGGGGTCCTCAACCATTTCTTTCCATTGCGCTATCCAGCCTGTTGTTCGCGCAACTGCGAATAAAACTGTGAACATACTTGATGGGAAACCCATTGCTTTAAGGATTATTCCAGAATAAAAGTCTACATTTGGATACAAGTTACGTTCCACGAAATACTCATCCTCACGGGCAATCTTTTCTAATTCCATAGCCAGTTTTAAGAGTGGATCATTGATTCCTAAATCGTCTAATACTTCGTGACAACTTTGCATCATTACTGTTGCTCTTGGATCATAGTTTTTATAAACACGGTGACCAAATCCCATTAGACGGAAGGGATCATCTTTATCTTTTGCTTTTTTTACATATTCACCGACTCGAGATTTGTCCCCAATTTCGTTGAGCATGTTTAAAACTGCTTCATTTGCCCCTCCATGAGCGGGGCCCCATAATGAAGCTATTCCAGCGGCTATACAAGCAAATGGGTTGGCTCCGGAAGAACCTGCGAGCCTAACGGTGGAGGTTGAAGCATTTTGCTCGTGGTCTGCATGCAATATTAAAAGACGATCCATTGCTCGGGCCAGCACTGGGTTTATATCGTACTCTTCAGAAGGAACACCAAATAACATTTGAAGAAAATTTTCAGCATAGGTCAGTTTGTTTTGAGGAAAATTAAAAGGCTGTCCCAGAGAATATTTGAAGGCCATGGCTGCTATTGTTGGTACTTTTGCGATCAAGCGGTAAGAGGCGACCATTCTAGCGTGTGAGTCGGCTATATCTGTTGAATCATGATAAAAAGAGGAGAGTGCACCTACAACACCGCACATTATGGCCATTGGGTGAGCATCGCGTCTAAATCCCCTGTAAAAATTCATCAATTGATCATGGAGCATTGTGTGGTAGGTGATAGCGCTCACGAATTTTTCGGATTCCTGTTGATTAGGTAAATCTCCATATAAAAGAAGGTGCGCAACTTCTAAGAAATTACTATGCTCAGCCAATTGCTCGATCGGGTAACCACGATGGAGCAAAATACCTTTATCCCCATCTATATATGTCAGCGCGGACTCACATGATCCTGTCGAGGTATATCCAGGATCGAAAGTGAAATGATCTGTTTCTCCATAGAGAGTTCTCACGTCAATTACACTTGGCCCAGTGGTGCCGTCAATTACTGGAAGTGTATATTTATCACCGGTTTTATCGTTTATGAGTGTGAACGTTCCCGAGTTTTTCTCGTTCATTCCTTTTTTCCTTCTTTTACTAACCGTTTACTCTGCTAAAACCCTCAGAAAAGGTAATGCGATCTACATTGTAACTTTGAAAACCTATTTCAGCAAACTGCCTCAATTCTTTGCACAACTTCTTCCTTCCCAAGAATTTCAATTACCTCAAAAATATCTGGCGACGATGTGGTGCCGGTAAGAGCTGCCCTCAGTGGCTGAGCAACTGAACCAAACTTGATATCACGACATGTTGCAAAATTCTTAAGGGTTTCTTCGATTTCAGTTTTGCTCCAATTTGTCAGTTTATTTAATGGTTCTAAAAGACCCCTTATCAACTGTCGAGCATCTTTGCTCAAAATATTATCAGCTTTCTCATCCATGTTTATTGGTGGACTAACTATATATATCATGGCGCTAGCCGCTAGTTCATTAATATTCTTCGCGCGAAGTTTTAGTCCACTTAAACCCCTATTCAGTCGTTCTAATTTGATTGGATCTAGAGTAACATTTAGGTTTTTAAAAAGATGAGTTTCAATCAAATGGGATAAACGCGCCTCGCTCATTTCTCTCATGTATGTCGAATTTATATTGTCTAACTTTTTTATATCAAATCGAGAAGGGGATTTACCTACCGCGCCTATTTCAAATAAGGCTATCGCTTGCTCTCTGGTTATAATCTCTTCATTCTCGTGACCCCATCCAAGTCTTAAAAGATAGTTGCACAAAGCTTCTGGAAGGTATCCTTGATCTTTATAGGCATCAATCCCAAGAGCACCGTGCCTTTTTGATAGTTTTGTGCCGTCCTGCCCATGAATCAAAGGTATATGGGCAAACTTCGGAGTTGGCCAATCCATGGCAGCATAAATTTGGTATTGTCTAAATGCATTGTTAAGGTGATCGTCGCCCCGAATAACATGAGAAATCTCCATGTCATGGTCGTCAACAACTACTGAAAGCATATATGTCGGCGTACCATCTGCACGTAAAATTACAAAATCATCCAATTGTTCATTCTTGACCGCTACACGACCTTGTACAAGATCATCTATCATTGTCGAACCTTTTAATGGGCTCTTTAGACGCACAACTGGGTTAACGTTAGGTGGCGCCGTAGTAGGGTCTTTTTCTCGCCATCTTCGATCGTATAAAGCAGTTTTACCTTCACGTCGGGCTAGGGCGCGTATTTCCTCCAATTCATGAGCTGAGCAATAACACTTGTAGGCTTTTCCTTGTTTGAGAAGTGTGTTTACAACCTCCCTATGTCGTTCTTGCCGTGAATACTGATATATCGGTTGCTCATCACCTGAAAGTTTTAGCCAGTCAAGTCCATTTATTATCGCTTCAACCGCTTCTTTTGTAGAACGTTCACGATCTGTATCTTCGATGCGAAGGACGTATTTTCCATTATTGCTTCGCGCAAAAAGATAGTTAAATAAAGCCGTTCTCGCACCGCCAATATGCAGGAGACCGGTTGGTGATGGTGCAAAGCGGGTTATTACCGTCATACTTATCTTCTCTTTTTTGCTATACTTTGCACTAGCCAATTGCCATTTCTATTGAAACGTTATCCAGTTCGTTGGGACTTTACGAGTTTAGTATTATCTATACAAATCTAGAGCCTTTTTGTGAATAGTATTCCTCAATTAATAAAATTTCGCAGACGCTTCTAATTTTTCAATCTCAATGAAGAATATTGTCAGTAATGCTGCTTATTTTGCATCAGGACGACTGCTATAATTCGGTATTTTGCTTTAACTAGTTATATTTTCGTATGATGCCAACTAGTTTGCCTTGTAGTTTAACTTGATCTGGGCCAAAAATTCTTGTTTCATATTGGGGGTTTGCGGGTTCAAGTGCTATAGAATTGTTTCTTTTTCTTAACTTTTTCAGTGTTACTTCTTCATTTTCTACTAAAGCCACGACTATTGTACCGTTTTCCGCGTTTTCACATTTTTTGATAATAGCGGTGTCACCATCAAATATACCCGCCTCCACCATAGAATCTCCCTCCACCTGTAGGGCGTAGTGATCCCCTTGTCCTAGAAGGCTATTGGGTACCGCAATGTTCTGTGATAAATCATTAATTGCTTCAATAGGATCGCCTGCAGCAATTTTACCATAGAGGGGTAAAGCTATTATTTGATTGTCTTCATTGTCTTCAGATGTGATTGCTCGGGGGAAGTTTCCGGGAATCACGTTGGGCGAGAATTGTCTTTGTGGCAACGTTTCAGTAACGCTTTTTATACTTGGTTCTATCGCGGTTGTTTTGATTATCTCTATTGCTCTTGCTCTATTTGGTAACCGTCTTATAAAGCCTCTTTCCTCAAGAGCCGAGACTAGCCTATGTATTCCAGACTTAGACTTAAGGTTTAATGCATCTTTCATCTCGTCAAAGGAGGGTGGGACGTCATTTTTTTTAAGATGATTCTTTAAGAAAGTTAACAACTCTAGCTGTTTCTTAGTGAGCATGACTAATAACTCCGCGCGAGGGAACAAATCATAAACAAAATTTTATTTGTTCTACTTTAGTTCTATGTGGTTGTCAATGAATCGGCGCTGCAAACGAGGAAAAGTAGCCTGCTTTTAATAACGGTTAAACATCCATATTGTAAAAGTTTTTTGCGGTATCATGAAATAGGAAACGTTTCTCAGTAGGTGACGCATTCAGTGCTATTCTTTTAAATGTATTCCAGTAAACAGCATAGGAAGATGTCACTTTATCGACAGGGAAATTACTTTCGAACATACAACGTTCGGGACCAAAAGCGTTTATGGTTGTCTCGAAGAATGGTTTCCATTCGTTTGCTAGCTCATTGGAGCTTGGCGGGAATTGCCGATTTTCGAATTGATAGCCATTTAGAACCATCCCCAAGCCTCCCAACTTAACATATACGTTTGATCTTTTTGATAAATCCAAAATCGATTGTTTCCAAGATGCGAAAACTTCGGCTCTTTTATTCTTGTAAGGTCCGATTCCTATTGGACCTCCAAAATGGTTGAGCACGATATTTTGATTTGGAAAGGCGTCTGCTAGCATGCTCACGTCATTAATTTGAGTATGATAAAGCCACGCATCAAACGAGAGGCTAAAATCAGCTAGTTTTGCGAATCCTTCCCTAAACTTTTTATTTCTATACAACTCCGGAGGTGGATTGGTGTGACTGTTATTAATAACTTCACTTTCGTTGAAGCCAGCACCGTATCTTACACCTTTAAATCGTCCTCCTCCCGCGTTTACCTGCGCTTCTAAAACCTCAGATACTGAAGCGCCCAATGTCAAATCAGCAAAACCAACAATTCCAGCACAAATTTTTGATTTTCCATATTTTCCACTTGCGCTCATTGCTGCAATGCCGTTAACAAACTCGGTCTCACCGATTGACCGCATTTCTGTTGGTCCACGTGACCGATACATAGCTGCGCATTCAAGAAACACAGTGGCCACAATGTTGTGGCCTGAACCTATATCTTCTAATAACTCCTCTAGTAAATATCTATTTCCCTTCATGTCCCAGAGGTGATGGTGTGGGTCGATTATTGGTATTTCTGGCTCAATTATTTCTTCTTTTATTTGAGACAACCATTCGGCTTTAGGTGAAGGAATACGTTTTTCTAATAATTGCGATCCATCTTGATGCACTGAAAACCTCCAAATTATGCTTATTATATAAGACGATTTTTTTGTGAATACTTATCCTAAAAGTTGTCTACTTTTTAATGAGGCAGAAACCTCTATAAACACATATCAAGTTTTATTATTTTTACTAAATCACCCTTTTTTCTCTTTTTATCAAATGGTTCTCTAACAATTAAACAATTAGCTTTCGCAAGTGTAGCCATCATAGAGCTATCTTGTTTAGCAAAAGGCTCAACAAATTGGTCTCCTGACTTGGTCTTAAAAGCAAAGGACCTTAGATAATCTTGTCTTTCATCATTTTCGGGTAAGCTATCAGCTAGTGTGGCAAATTCGACTTCCTGTTTTATTTCTAAACCCAACATGGCTTCAATTGCAGGTTTTAGAAAAATTAAACCACAAATCATTGTTGAAACTGGGTTGCCCGGTAACCCAATAAAGGGTTTCTTTTGCAACTTGCCAAAAATAAGAGGTTTACCCGGTCGCATAGCAATTTTCCAAAAGTTTAATTTAAGGGCGTTTTTGCCAAATTTCTGAGCGCTAAGTGCTTCCTGTATCAAGTCATGTTTTCCTACAGAGGCCCCACCTGTAGTCACCAATAGATCGGATCCTTTTGCTTCTTTTGCCAGCACCCCAATCGCATTTGTATCATCTGGTGCGACACCAAGAATTTGAACATCAGCCCCAAGAGCCGTCAAAAAGGCGTGCAGCGTGTAACTGTTGGAGCTTACAATTTGGTTTTTCGAAGTGAGTTCTCCAGGTCGAACAATCTCATCACCAGTGGCGATAATTGCTATACGAGGGCGACGTCTTACCAAGATCCATGGCACATTCATGGCTGCTGCCAATCCGATATCTCGCGAAGTAAGCCTTTTGTTTTTTGGAATACCAACGTCATCAGTTTTAAAATCTAGGCCTGCTTTTCGGATGTAAATTCCTCTTTTTGCACCTTTTAAAACGGTAATTTCTGATCCATCAGTTTCTGAGGTGGCAACAACATTTTCCTGTATGACAATTGTGTCAGCCCCTTTAGGTACGGGGGCGCTAGTAAAAATCCTGACTGCTTCTCCGCTTTTGAGTTGTCCACGAAAATTGTTACCCGCGGGGACGCTTCCAATGCATACCAGTTTTCTTGGAGACGTCTTTACATCCATACTTTTTACAGCATATCCGTCCATAGCCGATACCGCTACAGGAGGTTGGCATCGTCTCGCGCGAACCTCTACAGCAGTCACTCTATTTATGGCTGATGTAAGTGAAGTTTCTTCTGTAGAGACAACAGAAATATCTTTAATTATCTTTTCCAGTGCACTTTCAACGGATAATAGAGACTTACTTCCCACGCCACTGCCCCGATTTTCCACCTGTTTTTTCAAGAAGCCTTATATTGTTAACTATTATCCCTTTATCTACAGCCTTACACATATCATAGATTGTCAAGGCTGCTATACTGACAGCCGTTAAGGCCTCCATTTCTACCCCTGTTCTTGCATTAATTTTGCACTTGGAGGTTATCTTGATGATGCCAAGTTTTTCATCGCATCTTAGATCCAACTCGGCTGATGTGAGAGCTAAAGGATGGCACAGCGGAATAAGTTCGGGGGTTTTTTTTGCACCTAAAATACCAGCTAATCTTGCCACAGATAACACGTCACCTTTTTTTATGCCTCCTTCCAGAACCAACGCCATTGTCGCTGGATTTACGTGCACATCGCAAGAAGCGACAGCAATCCTCTCGGTTATTTCTTTGCTGGAAACATCAACCATTATGGCGTTTCCCTTACCATCAAAATGATTTAAGTCGGACATTTCTTACACGTTTTCTTGAGTTGATTTCTCTAAAAGTAACTTTGTAGCCTTCTCTACATCTTTCTGTTTCATTATCGATTCTCCGATTAAAAAACATCGTGCTCCCGCACTTGCCATTCTGCGTAAATCCGCCGGCGTTTGTAACCCACTTTCTGAAATTAAGATTTTTTCGGTGGGCGAAAGAGTAGCAAGTTTTTCTGTCATGCTTATGTCTGTAATCATTGTTTTTAAATTACGATTATTTACGCCAAGAAGCTTCGTTTTAAGCTTAAGCGCGCGATGAAGTTCGTCTTCATTATGGATTTCAACGAGAACATCCATTCCCAGCTCAATCGCGCAATCCTCTAAATTTTTAGCTGCATAGTCCTCTAATGCTGCCATTATAAGTAAAATGCAATCTGCTCCTAGAACTCGGGATTCTATTACTTGATAAGTGTCTAGCATAAAATCTTTCCTCAAGACCGGAAGCGAAGTAGCCTCTCTAGCTGCAACCAGGAACTTATCGTCTCCCTGAAAGTATGGAATATCTGTAAGGACCGATAGGCATGCGGCTCCCCCTTCTTCGTAAGCTTTTGCAAGGCCTACTACATCGAATTCTTTTCTTATAAGGCCTTTGCTGGGAGATGCTTTTTTTATTTCACCAATAAGCCCGTAACCATGTTTACTTTTTTTTTCTAAGGCTTTTAAAAAGCCTCTCTGCTTTGATGCGTTCTTAGTCTCGTTCAGTAATTGATTTTCTGTTTTTTCTTGTTTGCACTTCTCTATGTGTATGAGTTTTTGCTCGCAAATTTCTAATAAGACGTTTTTCATATCTCTTAGCCGGTATGTGCGGTAATTGATATTAATTGATCTAATTTTTGTTTCGCTTGGCCGGTATCTATCATTTCTGCGGCTAGTTCGGCTCCTTCCTTAAGATTATCAACTTTTTCTGCGATGATGAAAGCAGCTGCGGAATTAAATAGAACGATATCGCGATAAGGGCCCTTTTCGCCCCTTAAAAGGTTTGCAAGAGCCATGGCATTTTGTCCAGGGAGACCGCCCTTGAGCTGTTTAGGGTCTGCTAACTCTAGGCTTGCATCTTCTGGATGGATGGTGAATGTCGAAACGGAGCCTTTATCAAGCGCGGCTACTTTGGTAACACCGGTAGTTGTTATTTCATCTAAACCGTCTGAACCGTGAACTACCCATGCTCTTTCAGAGCCTAAGCCTTTTAATACTTGCGCCATTGGTTCAACCCAGGCCTCTGAAAAGACACCAACTAGTTGCTTTTTAACCAACGCAGGATTGGCCAAAGGACCGAGAATGTTGAAAATTGTACGAGTGCCTAGTTCACTTCTACTCGCTGCAACGTGGCGCATCGCCATATGGTGTCTTGGCGCCATTAGAAAGCAAATGCCAATTTCGTCCATAGCTTTTTGAATAACTGACATATCACAATCCAGATTAACTCCAAGTTCGCTTAGAACATCCGCTGCTCCTGTTTTCGAGGAAAGAGCTTTGTTTCCGTGCTTAGCAATAGGCACACCAGCAGCGCTAACCACAAAACTGCTTGCTGTACTGATATTAAACGTGCCAGATGCATCACCACCCGTACCAACTGTATCTAGAGCATCCGAAGGAGCGTTAATTTTTATCACTTTCTCCCGCATAGCCCGAGCTGCGCCCGTGATTTCCTCGGTTGTCTCCCCCCTTACCCTCATGGCCATCAAAAAGCCGCCTATTTGTGCCGGGGTAGCATTACCTGTCATTATAATATCAAAGGCTTCTTTAGACTGGCCTTCAGTTAATGAACATCCGTCGGAAACAATTTGAATTAGTGGTTTTAGGTTTAAACTTTTCCCGTTCATTCTGCTGTTTTCCTAAGATTAAGTTGAAGACTATTTAACTTTTCTAACGAAGCTAGTTTACATCCACTTATAACAAGGAAATTTGACAATAATGTATAGCCATATTCCGAGGCTATACTTTCCGGATGAAATTGAACGCCGTGGATTGGCCGAGACGTATGGGATAAGGCCATTATTATACCGTCATGTGTTTCGGCAGTAACTTTTAAACTTGTTGGTAGGCTCTCTTTATCTACGATTAGTGAATGATATCTTGTAGCCGAAAATGTTGTAGGTATTCCGTTAAAGATCTCTGCGTTTTTATGTTTAATAGTGCTTATTTTCCCATGAATAGGTGCTTTACTTCTAATTATTTTGCTCCCAAAGGCCCGACCTATACATTGATGGCCCAAGCAAACCCCAAATATGGGCAGGTTTTTAGGAGCAGTCTCAATGACTTCCAAGCTAATTCCAGCCTTATCTGGATCACAGGGGCCTGGTGATATTATGATACCCTCAGGTTCAAGGTCGAGCGCTTCCTTAGCGGTGATTTTATCATTGCGAACGACTTGTACGTCAGCACCTAACTGGCCCAAAAAATGCCATAGGTTATAGGTAAAACTGTCATAATTATCGATTAACAAAAACATTTCTCGTTTAGCGACCTTTAGATGATCTGATCTAGTTTGTAAGGTAATATAAGTATATCAATACGAGAGCCAGGAAGAAAGAGATAGGATAAAGCGACAATGAAGAAGAAAAAATATGCCTTCCGACATAGATTAAGCAATTAATAACTTACAGCTATGTTTTCGTTTCTTAAAATTTCAAAATCTCAAAAGGTGATACTTCTATCTCTTGGTGGCCTCCTCGTGTTCACCTTGGGAATTGCGATAGGAACTTATATTGGTCCCCCTGACCATTTAGATAAAATAAGCTATTCGTCAGAGGAAAGAGACCATCGTATCGTAAACAAAGAATTAAAAGAAGTTATAACCGCTGAGACCCAGAAACCAGTCGATCTACATAAATCTCTACCCAATTTAGACAAATTTAAAAGTGAAAAAGTTTTTGATTTTAAACAAAATGAGAGAACTAGAAGAGCCAGTTGGATGGCGCATGCTCTACCGTTTGAAAATACAGAAAATAAGCCGTTGGTTTCTATCGTTTTAGATGATATGGGGCTTAATCGACGTCATTCGGACTGGGCTGTTAGTTTAAAAGCCCCACTAACGTTGTCATATCTACCGTACGCTAAAGACTTGGCTAATCAGACCCAATCTGCTCGAGCTCAGGGGCACGAACTACTGATTCATCTGCCTATGGAGGCAAGAGGCGCCGCGGACCCTGGCCCCGGTGCCCTGATGGTCAATATGGACCAAATGGAAATTAAAAAGCTATTGGCGAGGGCGTTGTATGCATTTCCGGGAGCGATTGGTGTGAACAATCATATGGGAAGTTTATTCACGGCCGACTACCGAGCAATGTCAATTTTATTAATGCAGATAAAGAGTTCTGGGCAGCTTTTTCTGGATTCTCTAACGGCGTCAAACTCTCTTGTTAGCCAACTTGGAGATAAATTTAACGTGCCTGTCGTCTCGCGAGATGTATTTTTGGACAACATTGATAAAGAAGATGAAATAGTTCGTCGTCTGAGAGAAGTTGAGAGGGTAGCCCTTGATAAGGGGACAGCCATTGCAATTGGACACCCAAGACTAACAACGTTGCGTGTCTTAGAGGAATGGTTAGCCAATTTGGCAGAAAAAAAAATAAGGCTGGCGCCACTCAGCGCTGTTGCTAAGAAACGTTTGAAACGAATGCAAAAAAATGGAGTATTAAATTGAATAATTCGGAGGATTTTCAATGGAAATGCCTAGGCTTTAGAGCACTTAATAGCTATCAGCTTCACCAGATATTAAAAATGCGCCAACAGATTTTTATAATTGAACAAAAATGTATTTATGAAGATATTGACGAGTTCGATATAGTTTCGCAGCATATTCAGGCAATAAATAATGGTAAACTGTTAGCATATTGTCGAGTACTTCCCGCCGGGTCTTTGTATGAGGAAGTATCGATCGGACGCGTTATTGTTTCAAAAAACTACAGAAAGCGTGGGTTAGGAAGGAAGCTCATGCAAAAAGCTCATGAGTGGTGTGAGTCGAATTATCGACACTGTCCTATTAGATTAAATGCACAGTATTACCTTGAAGGTTTCTACCATAGCCTTCACTATCAGACGGTTTCCAAGCCTTATGATGATGAGGGAGTGTTGCATATAGAAATGTATAGACGGGGAAGTTTATAAAGGCAGGTTTTTGCTTATTTTAATGGAGAAGCGGTATGAGGTTTTGTGTGATTGGAGCAGGAGCGATGGGGGGTGTTTACGGATTAAGTCTCATCGAAGCTGGTTACACGGTGAATTTTTTAGATGTTAATCGAGATCATGTAAATGCAGTAAAAGAAAATGGATTTCGTTTGTCGGGGATAGGAAAAAAAAAAGTTCATAAAATAAACATTAGTGATAATGAGAATGATTTTGAAAATAGCGCTGATGTTGTCTTATTCCACGCACATACTACAGGAACAAAATCTGCAGCTCTTTCTGCGGCCAGCGTGCTTAAACCTGATGGTTACGCTATAACGCTTCAAAATGGCATCGGTAACATAGAGGCTTTATCGGAAGTTCTCGGAGCAAAGAGGGTTGTGGGGGGAATTAGTTATCATAGTGCTGCACTAGAAGATCTTGGCCACGTGAACCATACGAATGGTGGCTCGACATTTATTGGTGAACTAGATGGGGTTATCTCACCAAGGTTAAAAAGTCTAGAAAACGTATTTCAAAACGCACTATTAAGTCCGCAAATAACAAATGATATACTTGGCGTTATATGGGGCAAGTTCATAGTAAATTGTGGTATTAATCCGTTATGTGCCGTAACGGGACTTCGCTCTGGCGAAATATCCCAAAACACTGCGGCGGATGAAATGCAAACAAAGATACTTGAAGAGATTATGGCTGTGGTTAGAGCGAAGGGTATCAAAGCCCCGAAAAAAGATATGATTACCTATGTCAAAGATTTATCAAGCAGTCGATATAATAAACCCTCTATGTTGCAGCATATTGAGGCGGGCCGCTTAACGGAAATCGACTCACTAAATGGGGCGTTGGTATCGGAAGCAAAAGCACTGAATATAAGTGTTCCTTTTAATCATGCTTTGGTTAACATGGTTAAGGCTAGAGAATTTGCGATGCAACAGCTGTTCAAACAACCAAAGGTTGATTACGAAACATTAGAACGGCTTGCTCTTCAGGGAAAATAATAAATTAAAGATTTAAATATCTATGGATGTTACAAATTTAGCGTTTTCCTGCAGGTATGCAAATCTAAGCTCAGGTTTTTTACCCATTAGCGTATCTACAGTTTTATCAACTTCCAGGCGGGTCATTGGTTTAGACGTCGTTGAATTAGTCTCTAAACAATCTAGGTTCGGCACTGTTATTTTAAGCAGGTTCCTTTTTTCTGGGCACATTGTTGTCTCTTTTAATTGAGACGCGGGCATTTCTCCCAATCCCTTGAACCGACTAATTTCAATTTTTGTTTTTGATGATAATTGTTCATTGATTATTTCGTCCTTATGGGCTTCGTCTTTGGCATAATAAGTCTGGCCTCCTTGTGTGATTCTAAAAAGTGGTGGCATCGCTACGAAAAGATGGCCATTCTCAATAAGCTTTGGCGTCTGTCTATAAAAGAACGTCATAAGTAATGAGGCTATATGTGCGCCGTCCACGTCAGCGTCGGTCATTATTATTATTTTTTCGTATCTTAATGAATTCTCGTTGTAATTTTCGCCAGTGCCGCAACCGATTGCTTGCATCAAATCATTAAGTTCTTGGTTTGCACGAAGCTTTTCGGCCGATGCGCTTGCGACATTGAGTATTTTCCCTCTGAGTGGCAGTATAGCTTGGGTCTTTCGATCACGAGCTTGTTTAGCCGATCCCCCAGCAGAGTCACCTTCTACGATAAAAAGTTCTGTGCCGCTAGCATCCCCAAGGCTGCAGTCAGTCAATTTTCCCGGAAGACGTAGCTTGCGAGTTGCCGATTTCCGACTGACCTCCTTTTGTTGGCGTCTACTTAGTCTTTCTTCTGCCTTCACTATAAAGTGCTCAATAAGCTGTTTGCCTAATTCTGGAGAGCCTGACAACCAGTGATCAAAGTGGTCTTTAATGGCTTGCTCTACTAATTTATTTGCATGTGCACTTACTAACTTTTCTTTTGTTTGACCCTGGAATTGTGGGTCACGTATAAAAGTCGACAAAGCGATGCAACAGCCTATTGTTATATCTTCCGTAGTTATTTGGGATACCCGCTTGGTCATACCGGATAGGCCTGAATATGTTCGTATTCCTTTAAGGAGGGCAGCTTTTAACCCAGCTTCATGCGTTCCACCCTGTGGTGTAGGAATCGTGTTACAATAGGAGTTTAAAAAGCCGTCGTCATTGTCATCAGGCCAAGCAATAGCCCATTCAATCCTTTCATTTGTTTCAGTGTCTTTTTCATTTGAAAATACGGCGTTTCCAATGATTTCTCGATCTTGTAACTCGCTTTTTAGATAATCGGTTAAACCATTTGGATAGTGAATTGTTTCAGCATCAGGAGTTTTTGGATCACTCACGATTAATTCTGTATCACATGACCATCTTATTTCTACACCTCTAAATAAATATGCTTTAGATTTTGCCATTTGATACAAATTAGAGGGCTTAAATTTCAGATTTTTGCCAAAGATTTCTGGGTCTGGATGAAAACAAATTTTAGTGCCTCGTCTATTTCTGACAGGGCCTTCATCTATAAGACCATTACAAGCCATACCCTGCTTGAACTGTTGGGAAAATAATCTTTGATCTCTTGCGATCTCTACAGTTAAGCTATCGGATAATGCATTTACCACGGATACTCCTACTCCGTGCAACCCCCCCGAAGTACTGTAGACGTTATCTGAAAACTTACCTCCAGCGTGCAGCGTTGTTAAGATAACCTCCAGGGCAGATTTGTTTTTAAACTTTGGATGCGGATCAACAGGAATACCCCGACCATTATCCGTGACTATTACTGTTTGGTTCTTCGTTAAATGTAATTCAATTCTGTTTGCGTGTCCGGCTACCGCCTCATCCATCGAGTTGTCTAACACTTCAGCAACTAAATGATGCATTGCCTGCTGGTCAGTACCTCCAATATACATTCCTGGACGCCGCCTTACTGGTTCTAAACCCTCTAAAACTTCAATATCTTTAGCGGAGTAATCCGTCTCTTTTGTCTTAGATAAAGACTGAAATAAGTCGTTCATAAGTTATCGGTCCAACATAATATCTTTTAGGGTGATTCACACTCGATAAAGTATATGTGTAACTTGTAAAATACAACATCTTGTTATTATATACTAGTCGTGAGTTATACTTTGGCAGTTTAGTTGGCCTCGTCGAATAGGGAATTTGGGATTATGAAAGAAGCATTCCTAGTTGATGAAAAGAGTGGGAAGAAGTATGACTTGTGGGAGCCTCGTTGGTGTTCGGAAGAAAAATCACCATTAAGTTTTTCTAAAACCGATGGAATTACTCCACAATCAATCAAAAACAGCGCCAGATCAATCTGGCGTTATGAGAGAGCATTTCCTTGCAGAATACCGCATCCAGTTAGTTTAGGAGAGGGATGTACACCATTAGTGCCATTTCGCTACCGAGGAACTAAAGCCCTATTTAAATTGGAGTGGTTCTCGCCAACCGGATCCTTTAAGGATCGCGGAGCCTCGGTAATGATGTCATTTTTAAAGCAGCAAGATATCCAAGAAGTGGTGGAAGATAGCTCAGGAAATGGGGGGGCTGCAATAGCTGCCTACGGTGCAGCCGCAGGTATCTCTGTTAATATAGTAGCTCCATTAAATGCCTCACCTCCTAAAATCGCACAGATAAAGTCTTATGGAGCCAAAATTCATTTAATCCCTGGTACCAGAGAGAATACAGAAAAAGCTGCGTTGGAGATGGCGAAAAATATTTTCTACGCGAGCCACAATTGGCACCCTTTTTTTTTGCAAGGGACAAAAACATTGGGTTATGAATTGTGGGAAGACCTTGGCTTCAACGCACCTGATAACATAATAATTCCCACAGGCGCTGGAAGCAACGTTTTGGGATGCTACATGGCGTTTATGGAGTTATTAGAAGCAAAACAAATTTTGAAGTTGCCTAAAATATTCGTTGTCCAGCCAAAAAACTGCTGTCCAATAGTCGCGTGCTGGCAAGACGGAATGGGGGCTCTAGAAAGCTTGACCTTTACAAAAACAATCGCTGAAGGGACTGCGATCAAGAAACCCATTAGGCTCACGAAAATCTTGGACATTCTGAAAAAAACGAACGGTGGCTGCTTAGCCGTTACCGAAGACGAGATTTTGAAAGCTACCCTTGACTTATCAAAAAGTGGGTTTTTCGTCGAACCAACATGCGCCAGCGCTGCTGTTGGATTGGAAAAATTGCGGGCAAAAAATTTAATTCGTTCAGATGAAACTACCGTTGTAGTTTTAACAGGAAGTGGCCTAAAATCTAGCGACTTTTTTACAGAAAATGTTGAGTTGCAGTAATATAAGAAATCTCATGCAGGAAGCCCGGTTAAACACCAGGGCTTCCAGCTAACACAAGATTTATTGGATATTAAACTGAATAGTACATTTGGAACTCTATTGGATGCGGAGTTTGTTCAAAAGCTAGAACTTCCTCCATTTTTAGCTCGATGTAAGCGTCGATTTGATCGTCATCAAAGACACCGCCTTGCGTTAAAAAGGATCTATCGGCGTCAAGTGCAGCAAGAGCTTCCCTCAATGAGCCGCATACCGTCGGAATATCTTTCAATTCCTCCGGAGGGAGTTCATATAGGTCTTTATCCATTGGTTCACCAGGGTGGATCTTGTTTTTTATCCCGTCTAGTCCTGCCATAAGCATCGCCGAAAAAGCCAAATAGGGATTGCTAGCGGCGTCAGGAAACCGGACTTCGACGCGTTTTCCTTTTGGATTGCTTACGAAGGGAATCCGGCAAGAAGCTGATCGGTTACGAGATGAGTACGCTAAAAGAACGGGTGCCTCAAATCCCGGAACTAACCTCTTATAACTATTCGTTATCGAATTACTAAAAGCATTTATTGCCCTTGCATGTTTGATTATTCCTCCAATGTAATGCAGGCAAGTCTCAGACAAATCCGCGTATTCTGATCCTGCAAACATCGGTTCGTTGTTTTTCCAAATTGACTGATGTACGTGCATGCCTGACCCATTGTCGCCTGCCACAGGTTTTGGCATAAAGGTAGCTGTTTTCCCATAAGAAGCGGCTACCTGGTGTACCACGTATTTGTATGTCTGAAGGCTGTCAGCTGTTTCTATTAGCGTTCCAAACTTCATTCCTAGCTCATGTTGCGATGGTGCCACCTCGTGATGGTGCTTTTCCACTTCGACGCCCATTTCTTCCATGACCGCCAACATTTCACTCCTTAAATCTTGTTCGGAGTCAACAGGGGGGACCGGAAAATAACCACCCTTTACTCCTGGTCGGTGGCCTGGATTTCCTTCTTCGTACTCTCTGGCTGTATTGTAAGGCCCTTCAGAGCTATCGACTTCGTAATATCCTCGATTCATTTGAACATCGAATTTGACGTCGTCAAAGACAAAGAATTCTGCTTCCGGGCCAAAGAATGCCGTATCTCCAATGCCTTGACTAGCCATATATTCGATGGCGGCTTTAGCTGTCGATCTTGGGTCTCTATTGTAAGCAGCGCCTGTAGTGGGTTCCGAAATGTCGCAGACAAGCACCAAAGTAGCTTGCGCGAAAAACGGGTCTACCGTCGCCGTAGAAAGATCGGGCTTTAAACACATGTCTGATTCGTTTATCGCTTTCCATCCGGCTATGGATGAACCATCAAACATAAACCCTTCTACTAAGGAATCCTCGTCAATTGTTGATACTGCCTGGGTTAAGTGTTGCCATTTTCCTCTCGGGTCGGTGAACCGAAGGTCAACGAACCGTATGTCGTTCTCTTTAATCATTTCTAGAACTGAGCTAACGTCTGACATAATTTTCCTTTCCTATGTTAATTTGTATAGTCTTACAGGGCCTCCGGGCCCTTCTCTCCGGTTCTAATTCGAATAGCTTGATCGATAGTCGAAACAAAAATCTTGCCGTCACCAATCCGACCGGTAAAAGCAGAGGTCTGAATAGCCTCAACCGCTTGGTCTACTTGGTCGTCCTCCATCACAACTTCTATTTTAATTTTTGGTAGAAAGTCGACTGCATACTCGGCGCCTCGGTAGAGCTCTGTATGACCCTTCTGCCGGCCAAAGCCCTTTGCCTCTGTGACCGTAATGCCTTTAATGCCAACTTCGTGTAGCCTCTCCTTTACTTCATCAAGCTTGAAGGGCTTTATGATTGCCTCTATTTTTTTCATACTTCTGTCCGCTCTGCGATGCACCACGCTGGAACTGCAGTAATTATGCCACAAAGCATTTTCTACAAAATTATTTAATAACAGTATGTTGCAAAAGGTTTTTTTAGTTTCTTGCACGCTTTAATTGATGAAATATTAAGCAGTCGGTCAAAATATAGGCAGTTGGGTTCTACAGACATCCCTTAATTAAATCTACCGCTTTTAAAATATTCTCAGTTGAATTTGCGTATGAAAACCTGAGGTAACCTTCACCGTGCTCTCCAAAACTTGTTCCGGAGATTACCGCAACTCCAGCGTCTTCGAGTATTTTCTTTTGTAGCTCGTCTGATCGGAAGCCTGTCTGGGTGATGTTGGGGAAAGCGTAGAAGGCTCCCCCTGGTTGAATGCAACTGAAACCAGGGATTTTATTTAATTCATCGACGATAACTGTACGTCGTTTATCAAAAGCGGAAACCATTGCTTTAACAGGAGATTGGTCACCCGTTAACGCGGCTATGCCGGCAAATTGCGCTGAGGAATTTACGCAAGAATGAATATTGACGCATAGTTTTTCCGCATGTGGCGCAACCTTTTCAGGCCATACACTATAGCCTAACCTCCAGCCAGTCATGGCGTAAGTTTTTGACCACCCATCTAAAAGAATAGTTCTATCATTTATCTCAGGATAACGTATTAAGCTGACATGTTCTCGATTATCGTAGAGCATTTGACCATATATTTCGTCGCTCATAATTGCAATGTCTGGCCATTTACAAAGGCCCTCGATTAATGCGTCAAATTCCCCGCGGGGTACTACACCACCTGTTGGATTTGCCGGGCTGTTTAAGATTATTAATCGAGTTCTTTCATTAATTTTTGACAACACTTCTTCGGCGGAAAAGGCAAATCCATTTTGTTCGCGGAGTGGTATTGGTATTGGTTTTGCCCCCGAAAATCTAATTGTGGACTCGTAAATAGGAAAGCCTGGATTGGGATAGAGAATTTCGCAACCTGGTTCCCCGTAGATCATCATAGCGAGGAACATTGTCACTTTGCCTCCAGGAACGGCTAATATCCTGTTGAATTCTATTGTCACATCATGTCTCTTCTTAAGATCGTCCGAAATAGCTTCTCGAAGCGGCGGGATACCACTTGCAGGGGTGTAACCGTGGTGCCCATCTTTTAGTGCTTTAATTGCTGCTTCAACAATATGCTCTGGAGTTTGAAAGTCTGGTTGGCCTATGCCCAGGTTGATGATTTCCCTCCCCTCTGCTTCCAATGCGTTGGCCCTAGCAAGAACTTCAAAAGCTGTTTCTGTTCCCAAATGGTTCATCCGTTCTGCTAGCATAAATTATTCTCCTTGCTTGTTTTGCTTTAGCTTACAAAGCTTTTAGTCACCATTGCGTCGTTGTAATGCGTGTTTCTCGCTAAAAATTATATAATTGTAAAACATCTTTACATCTAGACTTAATTCTATAGAGATTGATTTGGATTGCCTTCACCAGCTGTGGAAATAAGCTTTAAGAAAGGTGCTAGATGTATACGACTAATTCAACTTTTGATTCATACGGCACTACCGTTTTTGAACTGATGTCGCGCCTTGCTGTAGAACACAAGTCTATAAACCTTGGGCAAGGCTTTCCCGATGATCATGGCCCTAATGCAGTTCTGCAAAAAGCATCGGAATACCTTTTTGACACACCTAATCAGTACCCCCCAATGCTGGGGATTCCTGAATTGCGACAGGTTGTTGCTGCTCATAACAGGCGTTTTTATGGCCTCGATATTGATTGGAAAACGGAAACAATGGTCTCGTCTGGTGCAACTGAAGGACTAGCAGCTTGTTTCTTAGGGCTTCTAAACCAAGGTGATGAAGTAGTTGTAATTGAGCCGCTTTACGATTGTTATTTGCCAATGATTGAGCGTGCTGGAGGAATCCCTAAACGAGTATCAATTGAGCCGCCTGAATGGAAATTGAACGGCTCGGCTTTACGTGCAGCTTTTTCAAATAAAACGAAGCTTGTGCTTATTAATTCGCCCCAGAATCCATCGTCGAAAGTCTATCACAGGGAAGAGTTGCTGCTGATTGCTGATTTGGTAAAAGAATATGATGCTATAGCAATATGCGATGAAGTTTATGAACACATGGTGTACGATCACCGACAACATATTCCACTCATGACATTGCCTGGCATGCGTGATAGGTCGATACGAATAGGTTCGGCAGGTAAAACTTTTTCTTTAACAGGCTGGAAAGTAGGTTATTTGACAGGAAGCGAGGAGTTATTGAAGGCTGTTTCAAAGGCACATCAGTTTTTGGTATTTACAACCCCTCCAAATCTGCAACGAGCAGTAGCTGACGGCCTAAATGGTGACGGTACATATTTTGATCGTTTAAATATTGATATGCGATCTAAAAGAGATCGATTAGCTGAAGGATTGTCAAAAATCTCAGGATTCAACCCGATAGTCTGTGAAGGAACCTATTTTCTGTTTGTAGATGTTGAGAATGTGGGATTTTCTGACACCGATATCAATTTTTGCAAATATTTGACAAAACAAGTGGGGGTTACGGGGGTGCCCGTTAGTGCATTTTACAATAAATCACTTGAAAAAAAGTATATAAGACTGTGTTTTGCAAAGAAAAATGCAGTATTGGACGAGGCCGTTAAAAAATTATCTGGGCATTTTAGTTGACTGAAATAGTAGCGTAGATTACTAAATCGATGGTATACTGTGGCGGGTGTAGCTCAGCTGGTTAGAGCGCCAGATTGTGATTCTGGAAGCCGTGGGTTCAAGTCCCATCACTCGCCCCACGTCATTGCTGTCCGGAAGTTAATGCTGTGCTAGATTTGTTCTTGTTGATTTTGAAAAAACTGGAACAAAAGGATAGTTGAGTTTAAGCTTTTAATGGGATGTTAATTCGATTAGTTAAATCTAATGGCCAACTCAAACAAAACAAACTTAATAGACAAAACGATAGCTAATCTATGGAAAGCCTGGGATGAGCTTTCTAGTTCAACGGCACACTACATATCAGGCAAACCGAGGCCCGACCTTCCTCAAGATGATCTCAAAAAAGTTATGGCCGAGGTGGCTGATTGTATTAAAGGAAAGAGCGATGAGGCCTCATTGCGCGCAAAAGCTGCAGCTATAGGTAAAACTTATCTTGAGCTCAACGAAGATGGGCGGATTAACTTCCTTATGGCTCTTGCAGCTGATTTTGATGTGGATCGAAAGTTAGTTGATGAAAAAATCGAGTTAGTTAAAAATTCTGTTGATAATAAAGCTTTACGATTGAGAGCAGAAGAAGAATTAAAAATAGCGCTTCAGCCGACCTGGCGCGTTCTTTTAGGGCGTTTTACTACTCTACCAGATGGGGTTAAGTTTTTAGTCGATATGAGAACAGAAATGTTATCTCTAGTAAAAATCCATCCAGAAATAAAAATTCTTTCAAACGATTTACGCTCTATGTTGTCGGCTTGGTTTGATATTGGTTTATTAGAGTTAGTTCAGATTGATTGGGGATCCCCTGCGAGTTTACTGGAAAAGCTGATCGCCTATGAGTCTGTCCATGCGATACGCTCATGGAATGATCTAAAAAATCGTCTCGGTCCAGATCGGAGGTGTTTTGGTTTCTTCCATCCAAATATGCCACATGAACCTCTTATTTTTGTCCAGGTTGCCCTAGTTGAGGGAATTTCAAATAATATTGATGATCTGCTAGATGAATCTAAGTCAACCAATAATTCGATAAAAGCTGATACAGCGGTGTTTTATTCAATATCAAATGCTCAGAGAGGACTTGACGGGATAAGTTTTGGGAACTTTCTTATAAAGACTGTCGTGGAAAAATTGAGTATTGAAACGCCTAATTTAAAGACTTTTGCAACACTTTCGCCGATTCCTGGATTTGCTTATTGGTTGAATGAACAAATTGAATCAAGGAAGGATAACCTACTCAAGCAGACTGAGAAAAAAAATCTAGCTAAATACACAACTTATTTGAGTGATGCCGATATCTTGAAGGATTTGCTGCCAAAACTGAATGAAATAGAAAAAGGGCAGCAAAAGCAGCTGTTTAAAGAGCTAGAGGCCCCCTTTACACGGTTAGCCGCGGAATATATTTGTAACATCAGGAATGACAGGGGGAGGGCTATTGATCCGGTCGCGCACTTTCATTTGTCAAATGGAGCCTCGGTTTACAGATTGAATTGGGCGGCGGATACTTCAACAAAGGGTAAGGCGCAATCTTTTGGCTTGATGGTTAATTACGAGTACAATTTAAAGGAAATACAAATTAATAGTTCAGCATATGAGGTGGAAAAAAAAGTGGCTGCTTCCAGCATTATTAAAAATATTTTAAAGAAATAAACGATGTTTTTTAATAAGTATTATTGACGTATAAGCTCGCATCCGGTAGCCATGCTGATAGATGTTAGATACAGCGATTGCCTCTATGAGTTAAATCGTTTTGAGCGGGTGTGGTGGAATTGGTAGACACGCCAGATTTAGGTTCTGGTGGCGAAAGCCGTGGGGGTTCAAGTCCCTTCACCCGCACCAAACGGTAAAATTCAGGCCAACATTTATTTAGATAAATGCGGCAATCGGTGTGAGTTTGAAATCGTAATCTGACGAGATGGTTTTGTTAGCCTGCTGGTAAATGAATTAGATCGGATAAGTTTTATGGAAGTTACAGAAATGATTACGGAGGGCTTAAAACGAGAGTTTAAGGTTATTATCTCTGCCTCCGAAATAGATAATAAGGTTGATGAGCGTCTGAAGGAGATCGCTCCAACCCTCCAGCTTCCCGGCTTTAGACCAGGCAAAGTGCCACCGGCGCTGGTGAAAAAGAGATTTGGTCAGTCTCTTTTGGGTGAGGTTTTAGAAAAATCGGTAAACGAATCGTCACAAAAGACCCTTGATGAGCGCGGGCTGCGTCCTGCTGCCCAGCCGAACATAGAGGTGGTTTCTTTCGATGAGGGTAAGGATTTAGAATTTAATCTTTCTGTAGAATTAATGCCGGAGATTAAGCCGCTCGATTTCTCGGATATCAAGCTAGAAAAGCTTGTCGCGGAGGCCAATGAAAACGACATAGATGAGGCGTTGTCGAAGTTGGCTGAGCAGCATAAGG